>CBDUXL010000010.1:0-23730 GCA_965371155.1 uncultured bacterium
CTCCGTTGCAGAAAGCTCCCCCTCAAGCAGGCGGATCAGGAGACCTTTCTCCCGGATCTGGTGACATAAACCCTCTGTGTTTGCCATTGCCTTGTCTTTGTTCAGCAAGTAGTGTTGATGTCCCTTGGTCGGGGAAATTCCAATCAAACCGTCAACACAAGTAAAATCGAGTTGCTTCCCGCTGCCGTCTCTCTCTTCCGGTATGCTCCTCTAAATACAATGTCGCAACTAGAAGGCTATTCTTGCCCTTTCCTCAGTTTCAATACCACGAACTACAATTGAGAAAATGGTTAGCCCACCCAGGCGATACTGCTTGAGTATCATAGCACAGCCTTTAGAGTTGATTCAACCCGGTAAAGCCCTCTGATTCTCCCCCATCCTTTCCCATATCGGTAAAAAAAAAGACTCGGCATCTGCCGAGCATGTGATCCCGATGGTCTATGTGGATTCCAGGGCAAGACGCCCCCTCAACTCCAATAGGGCCTTTTGGATCAAAGCACCTACGCTACCCTCAGGAATCCCAAGCTCGGAGGCAATCTCCCTGTACTTGTAGCCCTTCTGGTATCTCAGCTCGATAACCTCCCTGAGCTGCTCCGGGAGCTGCTGCACGCCGTCGCGGACAAGCTCAGACTCATGTCTGTCCAGGACCTCGTCTTCCGGATTCGGTATTCTTGGATCTGCCACGTCGATTTCAACATCCTCCAGACTCATCTTCTCCACCGTCCCTCCTCTCTTTATTGTCAGATATTTTCGATGGTGCTGACGCACTCGGTTAAGCGTGAGGGTGTAGATGTATGTTTTGAGAACGGATTTCTTTTGAAATTTGGGAAGGCTCTTGATCAGGTCCATGAAGACCTCATGGGTGATATCCTGCGTGTCCTCGAGCGTGAAACGGTAGTTCTTTCCCTTGACCAGGTGAAAAATGTACTTGTAGAAGCGGTCATAGAGAAGACTCCACGCTTCGTCCTCACCCTCCAGGCATCGCTTTATAAGCTCCTGCTCACTGATAGGGTTTGTTTCTGAGGAAATTCCAGCCATTTGAGTTCCCGTTATGCTATGACCCGGATTGCGGCATTTCCTCCTCGCGGTCCCCTGTTACAGATAATCTCAGTATACCGCATTCTACAGGTTGCGCAAGATTGAACGCTAATTTTCGCCCGGTCTCTTTCATGGGTCCCTTAATTCCGCTTGCTCCCTTTTGACCATAAACCCCTTTATCCATGCGGCTTGTCAGAATTGCCCAACTGTCAAGATTCCCGTTTCAATCCGCATCATAGAGACCTATAATATGATGATCCCAAGGCCTATCGCGCTATAAATCGGTATATCACACCAATTCGGCGCCTTCCAGCATGACCCAGTTATTATCGTCGCGTGGCCTCTCCCGAGATTTATTGATCCTTAATACATCTCAGCTATTTGCGGCTCGTGCCGGTTTTTCGCATGGACCGCATGCGTGCCACTCTCGCCATTCCCAGTTTCTTCAATTCAATTTTGTCAAAGAACTCTCCGAGAGCCTCAAATCCCTCCTCGGTTCTCCTCCTGAGCCTGCCCGTTCCCTGCGTGATTTTTGTCTTGATCCGACCACGAATGTCCCACGTATCCTGGATCGCATCTACCAGAATCTCCGGCCCCACGAGCGGTGTATGCACGGCGGGTTTGATGCCGAACTCGCCTGCGAATTCGTCGATTTTCGGGTCATAGCTCATCGCCACAAATGGAACTCCCCGGTTCGCTGCAAAAATGAGCGAATGAAGGCGCATCCCGACCACGAGGTCGCACTTCTCGAAGAGCCCGAGAACCTCCGCAGGCCGGTACTTGCCCTTCACTACCGACACCGACTCAAGATCGCCCACCATTTTCCGGATTGTCTCCGAGTACTCCACATCCCACGGGTGATGGAACGGAAAAAGCGCCACTCCCGCGTCCAGCGCATCGACAGTCATGTCGATAGCCCGCGCGATCGCGGTGATCTGCCGACGATCCTTCATCGAGCCTTTCACACTGAATCCAACCAGCGGCTTCCCGAGCAGGTCAAGATTTTCCTGTAGGAAAATATCCTCGACCTTGTCGGCATCGGCGGGTTCCAACAGAAGCGCAGCATCGGCCATGAGCTTCAATGGGGCGTTGACCGGCAGACGGGACTGACAGAACGAAAAGCTTTTGAAATCGCGCACGCAGACGAGGTCGCAGTGCGAAAGGAACTCACCCACGAACCACGGTGAAAACTCGCCCTCCAGCGGACCGATTCCCTGCGCAAATGCTGCAACCTTCCGGCCCGTCACAAATGCCGCGAGGAGGATGCTCAGGTAATAGGTCAGGCTTTTGGTGCTTGTTACATCCTGCAGAAGCCCCCCGCCGCCCTGCAACAGCACGGGACTCGACACCAATCGCTTCACAAGAGCCGGGAAACTCGTCCGGTGGATTGCATCCACACCGTATGCGTCATGTGTCCCTCTTGGATCCGCCGACATGACCACCGGATGCGCATCATCCCGCTTCGCGAACCACTGCACGATCGCTTCGAGAATAGCCTCATCGCCCAGGTTATCGAAACCGTAATAACCGTTAATCAGAACGGGAAGGGACGATGCAGTTGGTTGAACAGGACTCATGAGCGCAGCAGGTTAGTGCAGTGGCAATATAGGAGTATACACTGTACCGCTCGGAACGGCGACTTCCAGTCGTCGGCATCGGCAGCACTTTACCGTCTGTGCCACCAATCACATCGCCGATCCCGGGATGGTAAATGAATGGGGATGGGTATCGCACGACCCACTCGGAGCGGCGACTTCCAGTCGCCGGCATCGGCGGCATTTTGCCGCCTGTGCCAGGATGGCAAATGAATGAGGATGGGTATCGCACGACCCCACAAGTGAGCTGCATCACCGAACGGCGACTTGAAGTCACTGCTCCGATCTGTCCCCGAGCCCCACGGTGAATTTGCCGTCGATGTGACGGCTCATCTCTACCAGGGCGCCCAGGATTCCGGGCAGGTCCCGGGAGCGCTCGACAAAGTCTCCAATGCCTCGGTAGCGGAGAATCGAGTACTCGATGGTTATTTCCGGCGGACCGAACTGCGCGAGACGTCGAATAAGCTCCTGCACTTCCGCGTCCAGGATTTCCTTCACCGCTCTCGCGTTTGGCCCGCGAACCATGTACTCTCGGCCGAATTCCGGTGGAAGCGGGCACTTCCGCTCGCCCGTCAACTCCGGACGTCGAACTCCCATGGCTTCGATCGCCCTATGACGGACGCCGATTTCCACGCCGGACGACTTCACAAGGTGGAAAGTGATCTGGAATTCGGACGGATGGGGGAAAAGGGGGAAGGTTTCCGACGGCTCCTCGCGAACCTTGGGCGCAACCGTGATTTCCACGGTGAATCCACGCCAATGGCCCTTGAGAATTGGGCCAAGTAGGCGGGGCCCATCGGTTACTGTCATGCCTAAAAGACCCGCGAGTCTGTACTCGTCCACTTCCTCGGCCTCGAGACCCTCGAGACACCGGGGTTCCCGGTTGAAAACGAGGTGCATATCTTATTGTATAACAGAAACATCGACAATTGGAAGACTAAAACGCATAAAAGTAGTTAAAAAATGCTTAAAAATGACCAAGTATGCGGAAATCCTATCTCAAATCCAACTGTTTTAACCCATCAGGCCCATCCACGCCTTTGACCGACCCGAAAAATGGCAACTATCAGCACACTTACCACGATCCCGACAGCCAGCCCTATGACTGCCCCCCCGACTGTCCTCCAGATCGACAACACCAGCGGCGTGTGCAGATGGCAGAACGTATTCGTCATCGATGTGAGAGCAATCGAGCCGACCACCAGCCCCGCGTACATGATCGGCCTTCGTAGTCCCAGTTGGCTCAACCCAAGATAGAGACCGATTATCAGGGCGGGATGCCCGACAAACATCTCTTTCGTTCTGGGTCTGGCATAAAGGGCACTCTCAAACCATCCCCTTATGTCGTTCTCCCAGTCGGCAACAGAGAGAATCGGGAAATTGCCGCTACGATCAATCATAATGAAAAGCGCGATTAGTGCAACGATCCCCAGTACCACATGCCAGATCCGGATTGGCGAAGCAAGCAACCACTCAATTCCGCCGCGAAGCGCCCGCTTCTCTTCGGGAACAATCAACTGCACTCCGATGATCACAGCGAGAAGAATTGGCAGATAGAGCGCAAGTTTGACGCCTGAAAATGAATCAATGGCGAGTAACGTCCGTGTTTCTATTAGAGATGCGGCGATCAGGAAGGCGCCGGTGAGTGTAATTCCCAATGCACCCAGCCAGAGAACGATAGTCGGCCCAATCAACGCTTTTCCGGCGTCCTGCGTGCCTGCCAATGCGGACTCGTACTTTCGCACAAGCCAGGTGACAGCAAGTGTCGGGGAAACAAGCGCAAGACCGAGCGCTGCGAGCTTCGGGCCTGCGAAGCCCAAAACCAGGCACACGACAACCACCGCAACAGTGAGCACAATCGCGGAAATCCCTGAAACTCTATGGCCAAGAGTACGGAGAAGTAGAGTTAACCCAATGGCGAGAGCAAGGATTGCCGCAAGACGGGTAATCAGGTTGGCCTTCAGGTCAGCGGCAATGACTGACGGCTCACCAATCGCAAAGCCGGTACGCTCCAATGCTGTCCTGGTTCCCTTGAACATGGTTAGGGTTCTGTCGATTCGATCCGCTTGATCGACCTGCAGCAGGAATGGCTTGAGGTAGACAATCCGGACGGTTCGTTCCCTGACCGCTCTCAGGAAACGCGCCACCGCTCGCTCAGGCGTGATTACTTCCATCTCTTCGTCTTCGATGGAATGAACACGAGCCGTAGAATTTGGAATCCGATGTGCGACCGACGATGCACCTTTTTGTTCAGCGAACTCAATCCAGCCGACCCCACCCAGTGATTGCCCATCCGAACCCATCCCGTTGTGCAGATCAGCATAGGTGATTGATGAGAAAACGCTGTCACCATCGAATATCAGCCACCCCATCGGGAAACCGGCGGCGGTCTGCTGCATGATTGCCCCGCCGGTATCGTCCGAGTAGCCGGCATAGTTTCTAAGTCTGGGATAGAGAATAAAGCCCATCGACCTCAAGTGCTCAACCAAGTCCGGATCAAAACCAAGTCCCCACTCCAACGTGATTTTCGGCTCGCCCGCAAGTGACACAATCCCGCCATCATCGCCTTTGTCGGTAGTCTCCACCAGGCCCGGATAGCGGTCCAGCGCTTCTGCGGCGATCCGACGGTATGCATCGGGATCCGAAAAAACCAACTGCGTAAGATCGTGCCTGAGGCCCATCAGAAGCGGCCAGTCTGTCGACGGGGCCTCCGCTTCCTCGATCTCCCTCCCCCGGTTTCGCTCGATTCTGTCCCGCTCCTCGGGCGTCTTCCATCCCGGCCAGCCTACACCCTCAATAATCGTGCACAGCCCACGCAGCTCGAGAAACTCCGGTGTATCTTCAAGAAGCGCAATTCTCTCGATACCCGCCTCGTCGCGAACCCTCGCAAGGATTTCGTCAACCCCGACATTCTCCGTCTGCGCGAGTTCCAGAAGCTGCACGTAGTCGGCCACAAGGGCAACCGAGTTGAATCCCTCATCAAATTGCGCGCGATGCGAAAGCGTCACTATCGCCGGAACAAGGCAGAGAAAATACAGCACCCAGAGAATTCGGATCACCCGAGGCGACATTTCGGAACAATTCTAGCACAAGTGAAAAGAAAACCCGTCCAAAGCGAGGGAAACCGGATGCAGATCGGCGGGGGGGGGGTGGATGATGGAAGAATCTAGGAAGCGACCGCAATCTTGACCTTGGGCATTTCATCCCATGTGCGACCGTCGAGTTCCCGGCCGTTCCTCTTCTTGTTGACTCCTCCCCATTGCTTGAAGAAAAAGGGCACTCCGCTGTGAAGGCATTGATCTCGAATGTCCGCAACCCAATCGGCGTCCATCCGACGCGCTCCCGGACCGGATTCGCCGCCTGCAATCACCCAGTCGATCCCTTGAAGATCCAAATCAGGCATGGGGCCAAGCAGAGGCTCCAGGGAAAGGAACTTGATCCTGGCTCCCGTCCGCTTGAGATCGTCTATACGAAAAATGTAGTCGGCGCTTTCAGCGCTGACTCCCATCCAGATGTTCTCGGACCACAGCAGTCTCGGGCTGAGCGCCAGTAATCTCTTCGAGCGCTTCGTCAGAATCTGGAAACGGTGCTGCTGGGCTTCGCACATCACTCGGAACGTTCTCTCGATGAACCCGAACGGCACGCTCTTGTGGAACAGGTCGCTCATCGAGTTGACGAAAATCACCCTTGACTTTTTCCACTTGAGCGGCGCTTCCAGCACGTGCTCGTGGATGGCGACATGGAATCCATTGGAGTAGTTCGGGTTACCCATAGCCTTGAGCCGTCTGGCCATGCGCTCGGCGTAGCAATGCTTGCATCCTGGGCTGATCTTCGTGCAACCGGTTACAGGATTCCAGGTAGATTCGGTCCATTCTATTGCGGAGGATTGGGCCATCTCATGAGGTGCCTTACTTGCAGCCCTCGAAGATCATGACGCCCCTCGCCATCGTACCGTCCCGCAAGCGTATCGCTCTTTGGATGGCATCCTCATGAGGGCTGCTAAGGATCTTTTCCAGTGTCTCTCTCGCCTCACCCTCGCCATACCATATTTCCCACCCTAAGTCCTCGTGGAAAAGTTGCTCCATACAGCGTACGACTTCCAGAGGTTTGCTTTCGGCAAGCTCGGACAGGTCCTGCAGAACTTCGCGGCGGCTTGATATTCCCCCCCTGGTGCGTTCGAGGACTAGCACCAGCTTCTCCAAGGCATAGTCTCCGGCAAGTTTACCGCTTAAGAACCATTCGCCGTATGGCTCAAGCTCTCTCCCTTCGGAAGGTTCCGCTGATTCTAGATACTCTATCCGGTACTCAAGAAGCTTTCTCAGTCGACCAAGGACTTGGGCGTCCACCTCCTTCAAGCTCCGCAATCCCTCACCAATAGACGAGAAAACCTCACTCCTCAGTTCGGGCCGAGCCTTCATCCAGAAGCTTCCAAGCAGATCTTCGTTCGGTGATTCCTTCAGATCACCTCGAGCATACATGAAAGCTACGTGCTGGGTCATCCTTCTGTTTGCATCGGTCTCCGTCGATTCCTGTGCAAGGTTGCTGATGGCAAGCTCATATTGCGGTTTCAGGAGGCCCACAACATCCGGGTCGAAGCTACCGGGGAAAAGGTAAGCTCTCCATGCAGCCAAGAAGTAGTGTTCTTCGCTTTCACTCAAGGGAAATATCTTTTCCCGGTTTGCTTCGGCCCATGCTGGATCAAACCTGAAAAGCTGCGGAAACCACTGCCCGTAGACGGACCTTATAGCCAAGGACGGGTCAATTCGAGGATCCAATCGATCCTGCAGAACCGATTTCGCTTCGGGAACAGAATCCAGTCCCTTCCAAGGCTGCTCACCTTCGGCGGCACCCTCGTCGGCATGGTCCTTGCACCAGCTAATGAACCTCATCACACAGTGCATACCATTGCCGCGAACGCTGTTTATGCTGTGTGTTAAGGGATCGTTCCCGCACTCGTCATCGAACTTGCCCTTTGGATGAGTATCCTGCGCCAGAGCCTCAATCGCGACCCAGACGTTTTTCCCGTACTCATAAGGGATTCCGTTGGTCCTTATCTGGAGCCCCTCATCCAGAAGACGAGCAGAAGCGATTCGGCAGTCACGCCATCTGGCTAGCCCCGACAGAATGTCGCTCGTTGAACCCTTGTCTTCCTTGATTTGGCTTGCTGCCCATTTGCACAACTCGAGTACCGGCAACCAGCCAAACGCCCTCTCCGAGCGCAATGCTGTGATAAGGCCCCTCAGGAAAGCGCAAACATACACTGGTCTTTGCTCCGCGAACTCATTTGCATGCTCTGCAAACCTGCCCGGCTCCGCAGCAACCGCTTCATTCAGACTAAGAGCCAGCCCTTCTGGGCACGGCGCCTCGAAGTCCATCCGGCTTCCCTCGTACTGCCAAGTTCCAAGGAATTCAGCAAATTTGCTCACGTCCATTGCCAGAATGTCATCAGAGGATTTTGGGCTTGCTGGCGTAAAGAAACCGCCTTCCGGTCCCCGCATGAAGGTCGGATCCTTTGGCTCACCAAATTCCTTCTCTAATCGTGCGTATCGATCGGCCCATTTCTCGTCAAGATGTTTCGAAATGGCTGCCAATCTCTGCCATTGATATCGCCGCAGCAATTCGGGCGCATCGAGCTGGCCACCGCTCTTCTTGGCATCTTCCTCTGCTTGTGGTCTAAGATGCTCCCCTTCCATCCATTCTAGAATCTGGTCCTGTTCATGTGGCGAAAGACCCTTGAAGCTATCTCTCAACAGCAGTGTGTATTCATGCAAAGCGTTATCATCCTTGAATAACTCGAAGGTCAGTAGCTTCTTGGGTATCCTCTCTGCTAGCAAATCAGGGCATTCCCGCATCAAATGAAGTTCAAGCCGCCTGAAGAAGGGATGTTCATACCGCGCCAGCAGCTCCCAGACATCATCGACGCCCTCAGGATTCGCTTTGAGATACGCCTCAACGCCCTCCCCCGCCGCATCGACAACTGCATCGAGAATCGTGCCATGCCTCTCGTACCTTCTCTGTTCTACTGTATTCCTCCATATATAGGAGAAACTTCGCTTAGGACACTTGCCCTCCAAGAAAACCATAGCTCTCTCAAGTAATCTAGTTATCCACTTGACAGCTTCTAGGCCCGAGGCTTGCACCAAAGGCGGTATGCAACTGGGCAAGTACTTCTCGTAGAAGTAGGAAGCACTGCCCTTGAAATGAACTGCCTTCAGTTCTCTCGGGGAAAGCCTCTCGGGGGACGCCCCAACGTGCCCCTTCTGCGTTTCAATTTCAAAGACCATCTCTGCGAGTTTTAGCGCGGGCTTATCCCGGCCTCCCGCGGCTAGCTTGCCGATCATTTTTGAGAGGTTCTCCAACAACACAGGATCGGACGAACAGTGGGTTAGCCACTCCTCTGCGCGCCACCTGACTTGACCAGCAATTCCCACTGGTGTCTCCAGATAGACTTCACTCAATTCCCGAATAACAAGCGGGTTATTCGTACTGATGTTTAGCAGGATTCGGCGCAAAGCCTGGTGATCACTGACTGAAGAGGAAATCCTTGTAAGGTATTGGCTTGCAGGCCAAGGCCCCATTTCAGGAGGTTCTTTGAAGAATCCTTTTTCCTGCAGCATTTCAAGCCAGATGTGGCTATCAAGCCTACGAAAGAAATGAATGTAGTTGGCGGTTCTCCTCATCGCTAGAGAATGGAGTTCCGAGATCACACTATTGGGTCCAACGTTCGCTCCTTCTTCTATCAGCGATTCGATTCTCATGTAATCGCTCTGAGTTTCAGGTATCAACCATTCTCTAAGGAGTCTCTCCAGATCCATCATCAAACTACTCACTGTAGGCGCTTCTTCATCCGAGCCGCGGTGAACTACTCCCGATAGCCTGCGATGAATATTGCGCCATCTCCCAGCATACTCTTTTCTGAGCGTCGTTGGCATTGCCGATCCAGCGGGATCCATCCGATCCAACCCTAGCTTGATTGCCTTCTCCCGGTCGCGTTTTTTCTCAGGCACTCTATCCGTTGTGAATCTTGTCCCGCACTGTGGACAGGCCACTTTTACTTGCTCATCCTCGGCTTCCTCTACCGGAAACATCACTTCCACAATTGCGCGCAAGCTACACGCAGCTTGGTGCACCCTCTCAGGATAATCGAGCTGAAGTACCCTAATTGCACCGTGATATGCTTCGCCGATTCCCGGAGCTACTACCTCGAGTGCCTTGGCCAACTCGCGCTGGTTTGGTTCAAGTTCATCGAATTCTGTCATATTGTTATTACCAAGATTACCAATAATTACTCTTCTTGCCAATATATAAACTACACATGCATGACTGTCAACCCCTTCCCCCCTTGCTACAATCCCCCTTCCCTGCTATTCTCTTACTCGACAACATATCACCCGCGTGGTGCGATGCACGGGAAGACGGTGAGAGTCCGTCGCTGTCCGGCAACTGTGTTGGCGATTCCCCCCGGATGACGCCATTGCCCCGCTGAACCAACGCCAAGGCGGGCTTGCCCGCCGAAGGCTTTGCGAAGGCGGGACGAGAAGGCCCGGCGGGGGAGATGACCCTAAGCCAGGAGACCGATCGTGCCGCATTCCCGCCTTCGCTGCTCGCACAGCGAGCAGCTATGGCGGATGCACTTCTTTGTCGAGCCAAGGACTCGTAGAAGGAGTTCTAATGCCCAACCTCCAATATCGTCTTTCCTGGCTTTTGATCGTAGCTGCTATTTCGCCTTCTCTGCTCGGATGCAGCCACGACACGCCGCTCGCTCCGGATATCAACGGGACCGATGGCGGTCTGCATTCGCCCCACTCGGAATCGGACGCGTCATCGGAATCCCACTATCTATGGGGCGAATGGCGGATCACGATCGACCTCGAAACTCTGTGCGCCGACACGTCCCCGATCCGCGCAGCAAGGGCGCATTGGGATGTCACCGGGTTTGTCGCTCCCCCGGTGTGCCCGTCCTGTCTGATAATCAAGGACATCAAGTGGGTCGGGCAGAATCTTCTGTCGGCGACAGTCGAGCTGACCCATCCGTTCCCCGGAAAGCCCAATCTCGATGCTTTCGACGTACGCGGAATCGTCTTCGGCCCACCGGAGCTGGATTTCCCGTCGGGCACGGTTTCCAGGCTCGTCGAGAATCCCGACGGTTACTGCGTGCGATTTTCGCACGATCCCTGGGCCAATATAAACCCGTACCTCGATTTCGCTGCCGATCACCCAGAGCGGCGGTTCGCGTCCGGGGCAACGCACGTGCGTGAGTATGTCATACGTACGCCCGACGATGATCCGTTGGTTTTTGACTATGCAATCGATGCGTGCTGGCTTCATCCGGACATTGTCGACCCCGCTGCCCCCACACTCAGTCCGCATTGCAACGAGGCATGGAAAGTTGAGAGCGAAATCTCCGGCCCGATCAACGGCCATCCAGGCGCTTTTGCAGCTATCGAAGCACAGATTGATGATTGGCAGGGCGACGGGAACCAGGCGGAAGTCACCATCGAAGCTCCGGCTCTGATTCCGAATGCCAAGGCACTGGAAATGGTTCACGGTGGGGAGTCCCCGATATTCTCATGCAATATCACAAATCAGCTTGAGGCCACACCGGGCGTTTATCCGGTGCTGGTCTGCGTCCGGGATGCCTTGAACAACCCATCTAACGATGTCCTCACCAACTTCCAAATCCTGGAGATTCCGGTAACAAACACGACACCACCTCTGACCGGACTGAGCATTGATCCCAGTCACGGATCGCTCGAGGTAGAGGGTTCTCAGCAATTCTTCAAGGCAGTTGCCCGGTTCGAGGATGGCGGCTCGGCTTACGTTCAGAATGAAATCGACTGGAATGTCTTCGGATCCGACCTCAACGGTAATCCTCTTGCAGAGATAGACCAGCTAGGTGTCGCCGTTCGGCTTTCATCCAGGTGGTGGGGCGGAACTGCTACCGTTCATGCGGATTATCAGGGGTTCGACGCGGAAGCTGTCCTGTACTGCCAGGACCCGTTCGCCGATGATGTCGAAGTGGAATTCGGATGGAACTGCGAGCCGGGCGGAACATTCACTCAGCCGGAAAAGCTTCTCGGACCACCGCTCGGCGGAGGATCGATCGGCGGAGGGCTGCACGTGTGCGCGTTGGGATACGGTGGAGTCGCGACGCTGGAGTTTATCGATAACATAATCGTCGATGAACCCGGTCCCGACCTGATCGTTTTCGAAAACGCGTTCTACTACGGGGGCTGCGACTGGAACGGCGAATGGCAGGACGCGGTATGGAACGAAACGGCGCTTGTGGAGGTCAGCCAGGATGGACTCGAATGGTTCAGGTTTCCTTCCGATTACGGGCCCCACAACGAAACCTGCGGAATCGACCCGTGGACGAACGCATCGAGTTTCTCGGGAATAGCGGGCGTGCATCCGGTGTTCGCCGGAGTCAATTCGGATGGCAGCCTGGAGGGCGGCATCGATCCCACTGATCCGGCAACAGCCGGCGGGGATGCTTTCGACCTTGCCGATGTCGGCCTGGAATGGTGCCGCTTCGTCCGCTTGATCGACACGGGCGATTCCGAGGATGCTCCCGGCACCGAACAATACGATTCCAATGGAGACCTGATACTGGACCTCGGGAAGGTCTCATTCGGCGGTGGATTCGGAGTGGCGGGATTCGATGGTGATTCGGTCGCCGCCGTTCACTCAGCCAGCCCTTCAACTCTCGAATGATGTTTGAGCATCTGCGCAAGATTGACACCGCGCTGTTGCGGCATGGTTTCTGCATGATTGTAATCACGATCTTCCTGGTTGCCGGGATACCTCTGCACGCACAGGATGAGGAAGCCGCCGAAGACAGCGAGGATGTAGAGAGTGTCGATGTCCAGGATCCGGAAGTTCCACTGGAAGAAAGGGTAATCGATCTGGGCGAACTGTATGTCGAGGACACGCTTCTTGAGGCGGAGGAAATACTGGACCGTCCGACATCGTTTGCAACTGTACTAAATCCGCGAGAGCTCAGCAGGAGATCGATCGATCTTCCCGAGGCGCTCGATACCGTTCCAGGCGTTTCGGTTCGGACTTTCGGCGGAATGGGAGCGCTTACGACCATCTCGATTCGTGGCGCGGGAAGCGAGAGCGTTCTTGTGCTGCTGGACGGTGTCCCTCTCAACCCGTCCGGTGGCCCCGTCGATCTTACCGATATCCCGCTCGACTCACTTGAACGAATAGAAATCATCCGCGGCGGGGAAGGGGCCTACCTGGGAGCGGGCGCAGTCGGAGGTGTAGTGCGGCTTACAAGTCTTGCTCCCGGCGAAAACGGGTCCACATCGCAATCTGCAAGAGCAACTGTTGGAAGTTTCGGTACGGCAACAGCAGCATACACCTGGACCCCGCCCGATGGAATCCTGCACGTGGAGCTTGATTCTTCGCAAGGCGAGTTCTGCTTCCTCAATGACAACGGAACCGTCTTCGACACATCCGATGATTTCACCGACATACGCGCAAACAACGACTACACCGCGTTCGAGATGCGCGCGGGTCGATCGTGGGACTTGTCCCACGGACGATCCTTCAGGCTTTCTGGAGAATGGTATCGAGGCGACAAGGGCATTCCGGGCATCACAACATTCCCGACCGCGCACGCGACCCAGAATGATCGCCGGGCATTTTTTCAGGCAAATTATTCCGAGGGAAACATCTCCAACGGATCGCTATCGATTGCGTTGGCCTGGCTAATGCAGAAACGGAGCTTCAGCGACCCTCGCGGCGAGGCGACCGGCGTTCCGCTGGGGACATCGTGGATGCATAATCGCTGGGACTTCCGCACGGAATGGATCGGCAGCGGATGGAGTGACACCGACGTCTTCACCTGGGGCGCAAATTGGGCGAATGAGTCGGTCGATTCTTCTGTCTATGGAGACGAGAACCGCGATACACTCGCTATGTGGGTCAGGGACGAATGGTACTCGCCTGTCGGCGCCGTTCTGGTTGGCGGACTGCGCTGCGATTGGATCGATGGCGACTCGACTCTGAGCCCTCGCGGAGGAATCAAGTATCCACTCGATGATGATTTGACCGCACGCGCGAATCTCGGACTCGATTTCCGTCCACCCGGCTTCGAGGAGCTTTATCGCAACGAGGGTCTCGTGGTGGGGAATCCCGACCTGGTGCCGGAACGCACGCTGAATTTCGACATCGGCATCACCCACACCTCCGAGCGCGTTCGGTTTGAGGCGGTGTACTTCAACCTTCAGACACGCGACCTGATCGATTACCTGCTGATATCCGGTTTCCGCTGGAAGCCTTACAACATCGGGCGCGCGCGATCGAGCGGGCTTGAACTCTCCGCCGATTGGGCTGTCGGCCCGGAATGGACGCTCAGAGGAAACTACACTCGAACTCGAGCGATCGACACTTCGGGCGATCCTCTCCACCAGGGACGACAGCTTGTCGGAATACCGACAAGTGAAATGTTCGGCGAATTGAGATGGCACTCGTCCCCCTGGGAGGGGTACTTGAACTGGGAATATCGAGGCCGTAGCCCGCTCACGCCTTCAGGGACGCGCTTCCTGACAAGTTACTCGGTAGCAGGCATCGGATTCGGCCACACGTTCAACGACGGCATCTCTTTGAATCTCGACATCAAGAATCTTTTCGATGAACAACTCACTGATGTACGCGGATTTCCGCTGCCCGGGCGGGCCTGGTTTCTTACGGTGAGCGGAGAGTGGTGAAGCGATGCAACGGGTTTTACCGGTCATACTGATTCTGCTTGTTTCCATCGGCTGCACGGTCGGACGTGGATCGACTACTTTCCCGCCGGAAGCCGACATGCAGGCGGTTCCACCGCTTGGAGCGGACGACGATGGACGGGATTATCGCGTGCTTGTCGCGAACGGACTATCTGAAACCATCACGCTGGTTGAGAGAACGAACGGCAACTGGAATGTCACACCCGATGTCCTGGCTACGGGATCATCGCCTGCGCAGTTGGTCGTCCATGAAGATTTTGCGTACCTCGTCAATTCGCTTTCGAATTCAATTCAAGTTATAGATGTGGTTAACATGGCGACCGTGCGGGAAATCAGCACCGGCGCAGGAACGAACCCCATGAGTATCGCGTTTGTGGATGACTACACCGCGATGGTTTCTTGCTACCTCACCGATGAGGTCGTCCTGTTGGATATCAGCACGGAAACGCCGACGGACGAACGGATTCTTGGGCGGATTCCCATGCCGTCGCCGGAAGAGCTGCCGCACGACCCTGATGCTGCCACTCGCGCAGCACCGGGCGAGCTTGTGGTGGTTGACGACAGGTGCTTTGTTGTGTGCTCCAATCTGATTTTCCTTCATGCTGCAGGCGGGCCCGGCGTGCTCGTGGAAATTGATGTCCCTTCCCATCAAATCAGCACGACCCACGTCCTGAACGGCCGCAACACGACGGGAATAATCCATTCCCCGCGTTTCCCTCGTAGACTCGTTCTGATCTCGGCAGGGGATTTCTCGCTCTCGGAGGGATTCCTTGGTAACGGAGTGGTTGAAAGCTTCGATTTGGACGCGGGGGAAGTCTTTCAAGTCGTCAATGTTGAGGGTGCTCCGTTTGATGGGGTGATTGGCTCAGACGACATTCTATTTCTCGAAAACGGGAAAGAAGCGGAAGTGCTTCGGGTCGATCTGCACGAGGCAACCTCGCTTGATGGCTATCCCCTGCCCGATCACGGCCTTTCGCTCAGTTATGCGTCATCGATGCTCGCGCTGCCGGGTCTCCTGCTCGTGACCGATTTCAACTCCGACCGTTTGTACTTGCAGGATCCTTCAACAGGCGAGATGCTTGCGGAGCTTGCCACGGGGGACGGTCCTGATGCGATGGCGCTGGTGGAGTAGCACCTTGGCTCTTACTCAGGATCAGAATGAACGACGCGATGCGTCTCCCTGCCCGGATATCCCACGAAATAGACAGCCCCACTACCCACACGGCCAAGTTGCCGGAAGAGATCGTGGAACTCCGCGGTCACCATCAGGTCCTCCAGCGGCGACAGTGCGCCCGAGGACGATGCGTACAGGCGCTCCTCATGCACTATGAGCAGGGTGGCGTTGTATCGCTTGTGAAGAAGGTCCGCGAGGTCTTCCGCTGAAGAGCATCCCTTGGCGATCTCGGCATGATTCGCCCAGCCATATTCCCCGCCGGCAACGAGGGAGAAATCCGCGTACAGTCGAGCATCCTCGCACAGGATTCCCACGCCGGTTCTTTCCTCGGGAAGCCATTTACCGGTTTCCATGATCCTGTTGGCTTCCAGGATCAAGTCATAGCTGCCGATCTTCTCACTGAGCACCTGCGCCTGCGCCTCCAGAGTGAGCGGCGGAAACCGTTCAGGATTCCTGGCCCCGAGTATCCCCACGCACAGGACCAGAACCACCCAAAGCACGATCCTCAGAAATCTTCCCAGCCTGTCGCCGGGAGGGAGGACATAGATATTGACCAGCAGGTGAGCCACAGCCAGAACGTTGACTGGGATCAAGTAGAAGAAATACCGGTAATGCAGAATTCCGCCCGCTACGAACAGCCAGAAGAACCAACTGAGGATTGTCCAGGTAATCGCAACACGCATGAACGGGCTCTTGCGCCAGTACCAGATGCCTGCAGGTACTGCTCCCCACACAAACCACTGTTGCAGAAACTGGTTGAACGCCTGCCCTTGCTCGAAGTAATAGGCGACCGAGTATGCCGCAGCCGTTTCTATCGGGCTGACAGCAAGCTCTTCGGCGTAAACCGCATATGTGCCTTCACCAGGAGCAAAGATGGATGTGTAGTAGGGAAAGAACGGGTTATGGAACCAGAGATAGTTCCTCAGATACCAGGGCAGGGCAACTAAAATGGCGATGACAATCGCGCTGAGAACGATCCACGCAGGAATCGGCTTGACTCCCCGCAACTGCACTTTCCCCACCGCCAGGAGAGACAGAAAAACTATCCCGGCGCCGACCAAACCCGTGTATTTGACACCCGCTGCCGCACCCATGAACACGCCAACAAGCAGGATTTGGAGAGGTGCGCCTGCTTTGACGGCCTCGCAGCCCGCAAGGATCGCCGCGAGCAGGTAGAAAAGCATCCAGATATCGACTGTCGAATGAACGGCATGATGCTGCATACCTACCAGAGTTGCCATTATCAGCGCCGCAAGCCACCCTACCTTCAGAGAGAAAACCATGCGACCAAGTCGCACCACCGCCAGGAGAGAGAAGAGGAAGGCAAGGAAGTTTACGCAGTGGGCGCTCGACAGAGGAGCATCGGCTATTGCCCACACAAACAGCATTTCGGCGTTCTGGGGAGCGCTGTTGAAGATCAGGTCGGGATGAAAAGCTATCCTGCCCGTGTCAACGACTGCTTTCGCCGCAGGCAGATGCGTTGTGCATTCATCAAACTCAAACGGAGGGTGAAGAGGTGTGAGGATGATCCTCACAAGGACCCCGACAACCAGGAGAAGCATTAGAGAAAGGATCGTGCGGTTCTGGAAGCTGCTTATCTTGAGAGGAGAGGCTGGACGGGCCCTGACCCAACCTATGATACTCAGCAGAATCAGCGGGAAAGCGAGTGCCCATCGACCCGACACCTCCATCCAGTTAAGAGAGCCCCAGAGCAAAGTAAGCAAGGAGATTGCGAGGGTTCCGAGGGCGAAACTCTCGACCAGCGGCGGGCGAAATCTGCCATAGAACGGTTTTGCGATGAGTGCGCCAAGGCCCAGGGCGACAGCACAAATAATTGCGGCTGTAACAATGGGGACAACAAGGTTGGATGCTATCTCCCCGGCTTGACCCATACGCTGACCTCGGCAGGGCGAGCGTCCCATCCCGCAAGCGGCAGTCAGACAAGGCTGTCTGCTGTCTTCACCACGCGGAAGGCATGGATGCGCTCGAGCTTGAAGTTTCGGTTCGCACCCCTGAGATGGCAGTATGCCGTGAGGTAGAGGTTACCATAAGCGACAAACATACTCTGCGGTTCGATTATGCGTCTAGTACGTTTCGAGGCGCGATCCTCATACATCACTTCCAGCCTGTCTCCCCGCTCGACCGCCTCTTTCAACGGCCTGAACTCGAGAGGAAGCATGGAGAGAAGCTCGAAATTCTCGGGGGAGAAGTTGATTGGGCTACCGTACCAGTCCTTGAATTCCTCCCAGGTTCTTATGCCTTCCTGCTCGAGCCTTTTGATGCATTCGACAAACACACCTTGAGTGCCCATGACATCAGGCAAACCGCGATGCTTGGTCTCATGCGGGATTGAAAATTCCGCTGTAAGCGATCCAAGCCCGTGGCTTTGAAGCTCGGGAAAAAGGCGGCGGGTAAGCTGAAGAGTGTCGTAGATCGGGTTGGATGTAGGGTTTATCCCAAGTCTGTGACAGTTGAATGATACAAATCTCTCATCGAACGGAGCATTGTGCGCGATGAGAGGGTCGTTCCGTATGAAATCGAAAAACATCCCCAGCGCCTCTTCGCATGTCGGGGCGCCTTCGACCATATCGGAGGTGATCCCATGCACCGCGATCGCTTCTTGGGGGATTTCCCGCTGAGGGTCGACTAATGTCTCAAATTTATCGACTAACTCGCCGTTCTTGAAGCGGCAGGCAACAATCTCGACAAGCTGGTCGAAGCCTGGGTAAAGACCGGTGGTCTCAGTATCGAATACAACAAAGACAGATGTTTTCATAGCCGGGTCTCACGACCCCTCCAACTGCCACGAACCATTCCGCCTTTCCCGCACCCCGCCAGACCCGCCCGGGAGGCATAAGGCTCCGCCCGGTGCGAGGAATTATACCATAGAATTAACCCAGATTCGCCCGCGACCGCTCTTGCGCTGGATACATCCCTGATTCTCTGAATAGTGTGCTACCTTATCCGCTGCCAGGGTTGCAGACTTGATTGGGTTGCTATATTGTTTCCGCAGGGGAACCGCTTGATATGACTCTCTCAAGATCGGCGGTCATCCCATCACACGACGGAGGTCGACAAATGATAACTAATCCTGGAACACACACAAGAATCGCCATTGCGCTCTGCACTTTCCTTCTCGTCGTTATTGCCCCCGTCTTTTCATACGCCCAACAGGAGGACACGACCGAAATCGGTAACGAAGAGTTCGGTTCCATTACCGGAGTGGTTGTGTGTCCGATCGGAGATCCAATCGATGGACGAGTTGTGCTTTTTGAAGGTGGGGACTATCTCATGCATGACTGGGACATGGGTCCGGATGGTGAGTTTTCATTTGATGAAATTCCCCCCGGAACTTACGGCCTCGCATTTTACGAGTTCGGTGAAATTCCGCTGGGGAATCTCCATGAGGTTGAAGTAGTGGCCGGCGGGAATACTGAAATCGCGATCAGCGTGCCGTTCACAGTCTCCGGGATGCCGTGCGAAGAAATACTTGAGATGGGAATCGACGGGTTCTACGATTTCATTTATGAATTAGGCGATCCGGAGGGCTCATATACCTGGCTCTCGGAAATGGGAGTGGATCGGGTCACTCAGTTGTACGGTGAATGCAGGACTGAGGCAAACGACCTCCTGATTGACGCCCTTCCCGAATCCGAGCAGGAAAGAATCCTGGAAGTGCGGGACGCCCTCCAGCATTTCGGTTGGAGTTATTATCAAGTTCATTTCTTTCTGGGAACCGGCGCAGGCCACTTCGGCTCACGGACTATTGCCTGGCGCGAAGATTTCATTGGCGACGTTGTAGACGCGGTTGACACGCCCGATACGGTATCTGAAGACGAATTAAACGAAGCTGTCGATATCCTCGACAGACTTGACTCGGCTGTAAGAACAATAGATGGCTCATACTGGGACGAAGAAACAGAAGAGCTCTTCCACGAAGCCCAGGATGAATTTCGCGACGCCATATCGCACCTGAGGGAAATCGCCCAGGAACTCCCGGACTATATGCTCGTAATGGTCGCTGATTATGTCAGCACGTTTCTACCGCCCGATCAATGAGCCACCGAGAAAACGACGCGTAGTGCAATCTTAGCCCGATCTTAGCATCACACAACGGAGGTCGACAAATGAACGCTAATCCTGGAACACACACAAGAATCGCCATTGCGCTTTGCACTTTCCTTCTCGTGGTTATTGCTCCCGTCTTTTCATATGCCCAACAGGAGGACACGACCGAAATCGGCAACGAAGAGTTCGGTTCCATTACCGGAGTGGTTGTGTGTCCGATCGGAGATCCAATCGATGGACAAGTTGTGCTTTATCAAGGTGGGGACTATGTCACGTCCGACCGGGACATTGGTCCGGATGGTGGATTTTCATTTGATGAAATTCCCCCCGGAACTTACGGCCTCGCGTTTTACGAGTTCGGTGAAATCCCGCTGGGAAATCTCCATGAGATTGAAGTATTGTCCGGCAGGAATACTGAAGTTACGATCACCATACCGTTCACAATCACCGGGATGCCGTGCGAAGAAATGCTTGAGATGGGATTCGACGAGTTCTACGATTTCATCTATCAATTAGGCGATCCGGAGGGCTCGTATACCCGGCTCTCGGAAATGGGAGAGGATCGGGTCGCAGAGCAGTACGGTGAATGCAAGGTTGAGGAAAACGATCTCCTGATTGACGCCCTTCCCGAATCCGAGCAGGAAAGAATCCAGGGACTGCGGGCTGCCCTCCAGGATTTCCAGTGGAATTATTTTAATGTCCATTGGTTTCAGGGCTCCGGCGCCGGCCACTTCAGGAGACGGTCCATTGCCCCGCGCGAGGATTTCCTTGGCGATGTTGTAGACGCGGTTGGAACGCCCGATACGGTATCTGAAGACGAAATAAACAAAGCCATCGATATTCTCGACAACCTTGACTTGGTTGTAATATCATATGATTCATTTTCAAATGAAGAAACAGAAGAACTCTTCCACCAAGCCCAGGATGAACTTCACGCCTCCATATCGCACCTGAGGGAATTCGCCCTTGAACTCCCGGACTATATGCTCGTAATGGTCGCTGATTATGTCGGCAGGTATCTGCCGCCTGATCAATGAGCCACCGAGAAAATGACGCGTAGTGCAATCTTGGCCAAAAGGCATGAACTAAGGCGTGTTATTCTGAGTCCTGCCCATAGGAGACCCATGAGGTGCGGGAGGATATTGACTCGATCTGGTCAATGATAATCTCTCCCCGCTGTGCGCAAAGGGGAATAACATAACTGGAGGGAGAAGCCTATGAAGCCTGTATTCGCTTGCGCAGTCCTGCTGTTCATTGCCACTTTGCTTTCGGCTCCTTGCTGGGATCCTGCAAAAGGAGAAGGGCACGATGACAGAGCCTTACGTTATCCGAAACCAGCCAATCAGTGGGCTGGTCTTGTCGAAGGTTTATCAATGGAGGACGTTGCCGGCGAACACAACCCGAGGATGATTGGAATTTGGGGAGGCAAGTTCACCCGGCAACCTTGGTTTCTCCGATCAGAGCATAGCGACGATCGGCTTTTTTTCGGTCTCGGGCTTCGATGCTTCCAGGCATTGTACGGGAGATTCCCAGCAGACTGGAATGAACTGAACCGAAGCGGTCTAAACCCCATCCAACCCCTTGATCCTGTCACCGGGCAGGAATATTGCTACGCAGTTGCCCCCAAAAGCGCTACGGATTTTGTCAACATTGATCTTCAGACCTCGGCGGCTGCGTGGCGTGCAACCTTTAACGTCCCAATATTCCCGCGCGGAGAGTGGGTCATAAGAACATTGGACCTGGACTTGAGGAGACAGTCCGATTGGAATGCGGACTTCAGACTGGATCTACGATCAGACTACCCCAACATTTCGGCGATGAGAGGAATATGGCTGGCCATAACTCTGGACCACATCCTGGTAGACCATGTCCTCAGACGAGCCAAAATGCCTGAAACTGCAGAGCAACTCCTCGATTGCCTTTGGACCGTCAAACAAGAGTGGGCCACCAATGATTCCGATGTGGATATAACCCAGCCCGGGACCTTCTTCTTCGGTGTTGATAAAGGCAATGAAATCGCGGTCGCAGTTTGGCGCGATCGCAACGCAGGTGTTTACTGGAAGGTGTACGATTACTCACCCTGGCCCGAAGGCGGCTGGGATTCAGTCCCCAGCGCTGTTCAGCTAATGAACTTCCACAATGAGGCGTCCTATGGTAATGAAGTGGATTGGTACTCGCAACATTTTGAGCTTGATGGCTACGAACCGGATGTTGTGCTTTGGAGATGCTTCCTATTCGTAACAGAGTGATTGTCAGTCGCTCGAGGCTATCAATTGACCAGTTTCAATACCTCGAATGCTGGGGTAGTGACTGTGATCACATCGGGCTCGTACACGTACGACACGAACAACAACATGCTCACGACCAAGAAACTCGATGTCAAGCGTGGAGCCACTCAGATCGCCTACCACGCGGAGTGGACATTTACGTACGATCGCAAGAACCGCGTGAAGTCACACACGCACACTGCTGCAAGTAATGCGCGCGGCAACATTTCGTATGATGCTGTTGGACGCGTGTGGCAACGATGGAATGACAATTCAAGCACGCAGGATTGGGATGGCACGTTGACGCGTTACGTTTATAACGGCGCGACACTTGCGCAGGAGCATCAGGTCACGGGAGGACTAAATGACAGACAGAACTGTGTATAACATCTACTGTGATGAGAGCTGTCATCTTGAACACGATAACGCAAATGCGATGGTCCTCGGGGCTATTTGCTGCCCACTAGAAAAAACCCGTTCCATTGCGGATGCGATACGAGTGATTAAAGCAAAACATGGGTACAAACCTGACTTTGAGATCAAGTGGGTAAACGTCAGCAAGCTCAAGGTAGATTTCTACACTAACCTGATAGAGTACTTCTTCCAGGAAAAAGCCCTAACTTTCAGAGCGGTGGTAATTCCTGATAAATCGATCCTTCGTCATGAAGATTTCGACCAGACACACGATGACTGGTACTACAAGATGTATTACCTATTGCTAGTACATCTGATTGATCCGGACAACTCCTACAGGATTTATCTTGATATCAAGGACACAAGATCCGTAGTTAAGGCTGAGAAGCTGAGAAATGTACTTGCGAATAAGTACAGGGATAGAACAGGAATGATTATTCCGAGACTCCAGCATGTCCGATCTCACGAGGTAGAACAGATCCAGTTAGTCGATTTAATGATAGGTGCCATTGGCTATGAAAATAGGGGATTATCCGGTAATGAAGCAAAACTGGCGGTGATTGACAGTCTTCAGGATTGGTCGAACCTATCTTTAATAACTAAGACCCCCTTAGGTGGAAAAGTCAGCATACTGATCTGGGACCCGAGTAAGGGGGCTTTATGACTGATCATTCATGGTTACCCTCTCTGGTCAAGATTGAGGATTATGACGGGGATGTATTGCGCTATTATGAGGCTCTCTATGAGATTTACTGTCAGGACCTGGTTTATTATCCCCCTGAATTTGAGGGAATAGCAATAAGAACTCTTGTGGAATCCTGGAAAGATGGGAAGGAAGCAGGATTCTGGCATATCGTGGAAGGCGGTAAAGAAGATGATTTACCCGATCAGTTATGGCGGCATGAACGTATTCGTTGGGTGAAACCCGTAATCGAAGCAGCTTATTCAGATCGGATTTGCATCTGGAAAGTTCCATGGAAGCGTAACCTCAAAAGACCGCATCTCGCACTCCCGGACTTCAGCTACCTTGTCGTGCTTGAGCAAAACTCGCGATTTGTCAAGCTGATAACCGCCTTCCCAATCGAACGGCAGCAATGGCGCGACAAGAAGAAAAATGAATGGGAGCGGTATAGGACCGAGGACTAAAAACACAACGCCGCCACATGTGACGACGTGCGATCTCCTTCTGCATATGGCAGATGAGCTACAATTAATATCGCATATTATGGCGGATTTGTCAATCCTTGGACCACAATCTAGCCAATAGATATTCTCCGATCACCTCTTGTGCACTGAGCATTTCAAATCGGTAAATACACATGTTGGTATTTTCGGTCGTGGACATCCTGCTCTGCCTTACTTGAATAAGCCCAATTCAGCATCAGGATGGTTCACGGAATTAGAACCGATGCGAACAGGAATTTCAATTCCCGGGAAGT
>CBDUXL010000011.1:0-23607 GCA_965371155.1 uncultured bacterium
TCAAGCGCGGTGAGGAGGCAGGGCGGAATATTGAGAACGACGCCCGTGCGAAGGCGCAGGCCATTATTGAAAAGGCCAGGACAGATACTCAGAGAGTTGTCGAGCAGGCCAGGCTTGACCTGAAGAATTACGTGGTGGAGCTTGGTGTCGAGGCCGGACGCAAGGCCGCCATGGGCGTTCTCGATGAGTCCACGCACCGTCGGCTGGTAGAGCGCTTCGTCGAGGAGTTGAGCAATGTTCGCTAGGGTCATAGCAGACCGCTACGCAAGGGCTACCCTTCACGACTGCCCCGATTTGGCAAGCATCGAGCGGGCCAAGTCGGATCTGGGCGTTCTTGGCGACGCGTACAGAGCGCACGCATCATTGAGACGGTTCCTTCTCGACCCCAAAATGCCCGTTGAAATCAAGCGGCAAATTCTCGAGAAGGGATTCAAGGACAGGCTCAGCCCCACGGTTTTGCATCTGCTCTACATCCTGCTGAAAAAACACAGGCAGGCGATCCTGCCTGAGATAGCCGACCGTTACTCCGAGCTTGTCGATACGGTCCGAGGTGTTGAGGTGGCCGAGATCGTTACCGCTGTCTCGCTTTCGCCGGCGGAAAGAGAAGCGCTGGTCGGATCGGTCCAGAGGTTCAGCACGCGGAAAGTGGAAGTTCGCATGTCTGTCGATCCGGGAATACTCGGCGGCGTGATAGTGCGTATGGGTGACAGGGTGATCGATGGCACCTTGAAGAGACGATTCGAGGAAATAAGGCGGACGATGCTTGCAGCGCGTCTTCCTGTTATGATAGCTGAAGAAGGCTGATCGGCCATTACGGCGATTGGGTAAGGATTGGTTGAGGTAAAAAGATGTCGCGAGTCTGCATACCTATGTTTATTTGCCTGTTGATACTCGGAGGAGCCGTCTACGCCGGAGAACGAGTGGATCTCATACCCGACTCCGAACAGGAATCGAGCGAAAGCAACAGCAAGTACATACTCGATGCAGGCTGGATCTGTGCGGATCCGTTCGGGGAGTTCGATTCCTCCCTGGGCGCTGCCGCTGCTTTGAACAGGACGCTTGCCCTCATCTTCTCCGGGCACGCGTCGGAAACGCAGATCCAGCTTCAGCGAGACATGGTGGAAAAACAGGACGGGAGTGCTTCTCAGTGGGCGCCGTTCGCTGTGTCGGTCCTTGATGAGATGCAGAAGCGGCTCGGTACGTCTTTTCCCGAGCCCATAGAACTCCGCCCGTTCGATTTGACGCCAAGCGAAATGCCGGAGGTTCTTCCGGATAATCCGAACCTCATCGCCATCCGATACGATGATGAGGAGTACCTCGAACGGCTCCTCCAAAGGCTTTATTTCAAGCTTATTCAGGGGCCGGTGCTGTTGACCGTTCCGTATTGCGGCCATGACGAGCGCGTTCCGGAGGAGTACCGCGACTGGAACAATTTCCGTTACGCCAGCAACGACAATGTAATGGAATGGGATGATGTGCGTCTCGTTTGGATTGATTGGGATCTCACGCAGACCGTAGTTCTCACCTACGAGAACGGATTGATCGCCTGCTATGATTCCGGCAAGAAGTACCACATTGACCATACAGCGGCAATTACGGCCGCAGGAGCAATACTCGCGCATCCGGACTTCGACGAGATCACGGATGACGGGTCGGTGCACTTTGTGCTGACCGCCATCGAGTCGGAGTGAACTGAAAGGAAAGGAAGAGCGGTGACTGAATCACTAAAGCCCGAAGAAGTCGCTTCGATAATTCAAACCGAGCTTCAGAGCTTCACCCAGCCGTTGAAGCTGGAGTCCGAGGGCACGATTCTGCAGATCGGCGATGGGATCGCTCGCATTTACGGGCTCCGGGAGGCAATGGCCGGGGAGCTTCTCGAATTCCCTCCCCTGCCCTCCGGCGATGCGGTCTACGGCATTGTCATGAATCTGGAGGAAGACAATGTCGCCGCGGCGCTGTTCTCAAAAAGCGACCATATCAAGGAAGGCGATTCGGTGAAGCGCACGGGGAAAATCGCCGAGGTCCCCGTAGGGGCCGCCGTGATCGGCCGAGTTGTGAATGCGGTCGGACAGCCTCTTGACGGGAAGGGACCTATCGCCTACACGGAAACGCGGCCGATCGAGCGCATCGCTCCCGGCGTGGTCAAGCGGCGACCCGTTAACCAGCCACTTCATACCGGACTGAAAGCTATCGACAGCATGACCCCTATCGGACGAGGGCAGCGCGAGCTGGTCATCGGTGACCGGCAAACCGGAAAGACCGCACTCCTTGTCGACACAATTATCAACCAGCGCAACGCCGACCCGCCCGTACAGTGCATCTACGTGGCAATTGGCCAGAAACAATCCACTGTCGCGCAGGTAGTGAAAGTCCTGGAAGAGCACGGCGCCATGGAGTACACCACGGTGGTCTCGGCAACGGCCAGCGATCCAGCTCCGATGCAGTTCATCGCGCCCTATGCCGGGTGCGCGATGGGCGAGTATTTCGCCGAGAACTCCAAGCACGCGGCGCTCTTCTATGATGACCTGTCAAAGCATGCTGTTGCATATCGTGAGCTGAGTTTGCTCACGCGACGGCCTCCGGGTCGAGAGGCATATCCGGGCGATGTTTTCTACCTCCACTCCAGGTTGCTCGAGAGAGCTCTCAAGTACAACGATGAACTCGGCGGCGGAAGCCTTACCGCGATGCCGGTCATTGAGACCCAAGCTGGTGATGTCGCCGCATATATTCCAACCAATGTCATCAGTATTACGGACGGACAGATTTACCTGGAGAGCGACCTGTTCTACGCGGGTATCCGCCCGGCTATTAACGTTGGTTTGTCGGTCAGCCGGGTCGGCGGAAAAGCACAAACAAATATGATGAAGAAGGTAGCAGGGATGCTCCGAATCGACCTCGCGCAGTATCGCGAGCTTGCAAGTTTCGCGCAGTTCGGAAGCGACCTCGACAAGGCCACGCTCGCTCGCCTGCGTCGAGGCGAGCGAATGACGGAGATCCTGAAGCAACCTCAGTACAGGCCGATGCCGGTCGAGGATCAGGTTATTGTGATTTTCGCCGCAGTGGAGGGCCACCTTGACGATATCGAGCTTGAGCGGGTCCTGGAGTTTGAGGCGGCGTTCATTCCCTGGATGAAGGTCAAGTATCCCCAGGTCATGCATACGCTCAGGACCACCAGGGATATGGATGACGAGTCGAGGAAACTCCTGAGTAAAGCGATTGGCAAGTTCAAACCCGCTTTCCTCGCGGGAGAGATAGAAGTTGATGCGATTAAAGAGGAAACAGAGACCGAAGAGCCCGAAACGGCAGGAAGCATGGAAGGAACGGGGGAGTGAGTCTCAGGTGAGGTGGGGACGAATCGATGTTAAGAAACCCTGAAACCGGGGGATGGATCATGCGACGACATGTCTTATCGATATTTGCAATTCTCCTCCTGACTTGTTTGATCCCTGTTGCTCAGGTACAGGGGCAGACAGATCAGGTTATATGGAGCTACACTGGACCTATGGCGGAAGACGGCACCTGGGATATCCAGGTGACCGCTCCGAGGCGCTACTACTCTCCCGGTGACCGGCTTACGCTGGGAGTTGACTTCACACTCAACTCCCTCGGCCTTTCTTACAATATGCAGCGCATCGAGGGAATCTACACGCTCGTCACCGGCTCGCGTGTGTTCGATGAAGACGGCTTGATGATCGGAACCTCCCACGCGATGGCGAGTCCTCTTCTGACCGGCATCGGGCTCCCCATCGAAGGAGAATCCTTTGGGCTCCCAACGGACCGATTCGGCGGTCCGTTCCATCACCCGATCGATTCCTATGAGCTGGTTCCATCAGGTTCTCTTGAAATTGACACCCAAACCGGAACGATTCACGGAACCGCTGTCCACGGAATTTATCTCGATCCCGGCATCCCCCCGGGGCACTACCAATTGCGAATCGACATCGGCCTGGAAGTAACCGGAGGCAATATCGTAACGCTCTGGGGCGAAGACCCCACCCTCCCCCACACAACCAGGGAAGAGCAATCGTACGTGGTGACAAGCCCTATCGCCGTTGCCTCTACATCGCAACCGCAAATGATCTGGACTCTCTTCTCGCAGAGCCTCCCCTCCGGCGGCGCCGTGGCCATTGAGGACCAGGGACGCATCGCCTGCTCCCGCGGGACCGGATTCTCATCCCGGATCATTCTCCCGATGACCGCCCCCCAGGGCGGTCAGGCACGCTACCTGCTCGAGCCGGATTTCCCGCTCGTCTGGAACCCGTTCATGCGCGAGGTCGGCACACAACTCGACCTCGACTACCACTCCGGCTGGATGGAAGTCCGGATCGAGAATCCCGACGGGTCGATTGTCGACCTCGGAGGCGCTCAGTTCGCAGGCAGACGCGGGATGGGCGCAACTACACTTCAGGAAAGGTTTGCCTACAGTTTCTCGTCATACGGACGGCACAGGATCGAACTTAGTGGCTGGATCAAGGACTCAGCTGAACAAGTCTACACCGGCGGCGGGGTGTATGAGGTCTATGTCGGCAAACAGCTTGAGATCGAGACAAACGTCCTCTCCGGAACGCCATTCAAAATAAACGACCACTTCGACACCGGCTTCCAGGTTTACCCTCCGATGCCCGCCGAAGTGCAAATTCTATGGGAAATCGACTATTGGTCCAGAGGCTCCCCCTCGAGAGGCGGATTCACCGCCCATGCCAATCGGTGGGGTTATTTCTCGCCCCCGATTATCGAGCGAAGGAACCGGGCAACTCGAGGGACCCGAATACAATGGGGCGATCCCGGCGAATATCGGGTGACATTCCAGGCGTCGTATCGCGAACCTGACGGAACCCAGTGGCTTGGCGAGAAAGTCATTACGGGAATCGTGTATCCTGACAACCCTATTGATCTTGCAAGCCGACCGCCTTCCCTGACCTCATTCTCGATAACTTCCGACGCCCGTTATCATCCCGTTCCAGCCGACTCAGGCGACACTCTCCTTATTCCGGTTCCCACCTCGCCCGAACTGCCTACCATCTACACATTCCCGGTAGGATTTTTCCTCGACGGACAAATCGGTTTCAGAATTGATGACGCGGCCCTTCAGGAGCTTCCCGGCGGCGCGGCGGGGAAATTCGTCGTTCCGAGGATTGCCACCGGCTCAGGACTGTTCCCCCAAATGTATCCGGAAGATATCGACCGTCGCGCCTACCTGGTATCCACCGCTGTCAGATCCGACGGCGCCGAGCAAAGCCGTGTCGGAGAGGGAAACCCGATAGCACACCTTCCATATCCCGTGTATCCCTGGCGGCCCGGTGGGATCCCGCCCGATGCGCCGGGTGATATTTATCACTTCTGGTCGGGCATGGCCTATCGTGATTTAACAAACAACTCGACTCGATACGGTTATTACACCGCCGGGGGCGTGGTGACCGATATAACCAGCGTTCCCCGCCTCCACGTGCCAGGCTCTCCTCTTGTATCCGACGGATGGGGAACGCACAGCCTGCTTTTGCACAACCTTGCAGTACGCCCCGGTTCCATTGTCAGTAACGGTACGCCGTTCACGCCGGGAGCCTACTATCTTCCCCTCCCGATAAACTCAGCCATCGAATTCACTGTAACCCCGCCGCAAGGCGACCAAATCAGAATTGCCGTTCCGGGCGATAATCGTGGCTATGCCTGCGACATGGGCCAACGATTCAACCTGAATCAGACGGGGATCTGGACGGTTGAGTCGAGGCTGATCCAGGGCAATGAAACCGGCGGTATTCTCGGCGTCAATCCAGGGGAACCATGGGAGTTCTACGTAATCGACCGCGGTAACGACAACCCGATCCGTTTCCACAGGCCCTTCCAGGTCCCGCTTCAGACGGACGACGGTCGATTGGTGCTGACAGGAGACGTTCTGGACAGCGGCATTCTCGAAGGAACAGTATACATATCGACGACATTCACTGGGAGGGTGGTCGAGCAGACCAGTCGGCCGATAATGAACGGTGGATTCGTCTATTCCATTGACCTCCTTCAGGTGAGCAACTCGTACTCGAACTTCGACCCGGAAGATCCCAACGATCGTCTGGATATCTCTTTCTTCGCAACAGGGCTCACGGCCGGCGGCAGCCGACGTCAGGCGGCGAGATTGACGTTCCTGCAAGGCGGGACCCTTTACGCCGGAGAAAAGGATTACTCCAGCATAGACCCTCAGACACGCGAGGAGCGCTTGCGCGAGCTTGCCGAGTTGGCTGAAAGCGAGCTTGCGCGCGAGCTGAGAGGTCGCGTGCCTTCTGAAGATGAAAGCGAATGACCGATTGAGCCATGACTAGTCTTCGCGATCTGAAACGTCGTATCAAGTCGGTGGAGGGAATCCGCCAGATCACGCGCGCCATGGAGATGGTGAGCGCAACCAAGCTCCGTCGCGCGCAGAATCGCATCGAGGCAGCCCGCCCATACACCGAGAAGATGGACGAAATTCTGGCGCACCTGGGTGAGGCTGTACAGGCCGACGTCGTCCATCATCCCCTGATGGACCCTCACGAGGAAGTGCACAGGCTTCTTATCCTGGCGGTCGCATCCGACAAGGGCCTATGCGGCGGCTTCAACTCCAACATTATCAGAAGAATCGAAGCGCTTGCCCGTGAAGCACGTGAGCAGGACATTGAGGTTGCCTTGCTTCTTGTGGGCAAGAAGCTGCATGACTATTTCCGCAGGCGCGATTGGAACATTCACCCTTTTTCGGAGCAGTATCGAAGCATAGACCAGAAGCTACCAATCACGCTTCTCGAAGAGCTCACCGATCTGTGCACTATCAGTTACGAGACTTTCGAGGCTGACCGGGTGGAGATGGTCTATACGGAATTCCATAGCGCGATCGTCCATGAAGTCGTGACAAGGCAATTCCTGCCGATTGTCGGCCTGCAACCGGAAGCCGAGGAGAACGGTGAAAGACCGGAGGCATCACGGGATTACATTTTCGAGCCTGATCCTGACCGGCTTTTCTCCCAGTTGATACCCAAGTACGCAAGGATGACGGCATTCAGAATGCTGGCGGACAGTCTCGCAAGCGAGCACGGCGCGCGGATGAACTCCATGCGCAACGCAACCGACAATGCGGTGGATGTTGTCAAGTCCCTGACGCTGCATCGAAACAAGGCGCGGCAGGCTGCAATCACGAAGGAGCTTGCCGAGATCGTAAGCGGCGCGGAGGCGCTCAGGGGTTAGTCGTCGAGTTCAGATCTGAATCCTAACGGCAACCGGAACCATCAAGGAGCACAAAAGTGAGTACCGGAACAATAACCCAGGTAATCGGACCGACCGTTGATGTGGAGTTTCCTCCCGAATCGCTCCCGGAAATTTATAACGCGCTTCAAATCAAGGACGAAGCGCGGGAGATCGACCTGATAGTGGAAGTCGCCCTGCATCTGGGGAACTCTACCGCCCGATGCATATCGATGGGATCAACGGACGGACTTCGGCGGGGTATGCCGGTGGTGGACCTGGACGGTCCCATCAAGGTTCCGGTCGGTGAAGATTGCCTGGGAAGGATTTTCGACGTGACCGGAAAAACCGTGGATTTTCCCGATCTCCCCGCGGAGGCCGATGAGTACTACCCCATTCATCGTCCCTCCCCCCCTCTTGCCGACCAGGAAACCGAGACGGCAATCTTCGAGACCGGCTTGAAAGTGGTCGATCTTCTCGCTCCGATCCCCAAGGGCGGGAAGGTGGGGTTGTTCGGCGGAGCGGGCGTGGGCAAGACCGTGCTCATCATGGAGTTGATCAACAATATCGCCAAGGTGCACGGTGGTTTCTCGGTGTTCAGCGGAGTCGGCGAACGCACCCGCGAGGGCAACGACCTTTGGCTGGACATGGCCGATGCGCACGTCACCCCGACCTGGTCCGATGAGGAGCGCGAACGTCGGAAAGCAACCAACGATCGTCGCAAGCCACCGGCCTTTGCCCTCGTTCACACGGACGAGGAAGGGAATCAGGAAAGGAAAACGATACCCAGCGGCGAATCGAAGTTCGGCGATCACGATTTCCATTTCAGCTATGACTACAAGGAACGCAAGTTCACATTCACGATGGACGGCACGCCGATCACTTTCGGCGCGGAAGTGGAAATCGACGGCAAGACCTATACAGTCGCTGAGTTCGAGCGCGTTTTGGACAAAACAGTGCTCGTCTACGGCCAGATGAACGAGCCTCCGGGCGCGAGATTGCGGGTCGGACTCGCCGGACTTACCCACGCGGAGTATTTCCGCGACCAGGGTCGCGATATCCTTCTTTTCATCGACAACATTTTCCGATTTGTGCAGGCGGGAAGCGAGGTATCCGCGCTTCTGGGCCGGATGCCGTCGGCGGTCGGTTACCAACCCACGTTGGCCACCGAGATGGGCGCCTTGCAGGAGCGAATCACCTCCACAACTACCGGCTCCATCACTTCCATGCAGGCCATCTACGTACCCGCGGACGACCTTACCGATCCGGCGGTGGCGACAACTTTCGCGCACCTCGACGCATCCGTGGTTCTGGACCGTCGCATCGTGGAGCTGGGCATCTACCCGGCTGTCGATCCCCTCGACTCAACCAGCAGGATTCTCAGTCCTCTCGTTGTGGGCGATGAGCACTACCAGATCGCGAGGAACATCCAGAAGGTCCTCCAGCGCTACAAGGACCTGCAGGATATCATCGCAATCCTCGGAATGGAGGAGCTTGCCGACGAGGACAAGGTCATAGTCAACCGGGCGAGGCGGATTCAGAGGTTCTTCTCGCAACCCATGTTCGTTGCGGAGGCATTCACGATGACCCCGGGTGAGTACGTTCCTCTGAAAGAGACCATCCGCGGTTTCACCGAGATTCTCGATGGCAAACACGATGACCTCCAGGAAGCCGCGTTTATGTATGTGGGTAGTATCGATCAGGCGGTCGAGAAGGACAAACGGCTCAGGGCGGAAGCTGACCGAATGGGATGATTCGAAGCTGAAAAATGCCGGTTAAAACATTTGAATTGATGATCGCAACACCTTTGGGCTGGGCCGTTCGTGACGACGCGGAAAGCCTGATCGTTCCCGGCACGGAGGGGTACCTCGGCGTCCTTGCGAACCACGCTCCGCTCATGACCGCGCTCGGGATCGGCGCGCTCACGTATCGAGACAGCTCAGGTTACGACCACATTTTCGCGGTCAACGAGGGATTCCTCGAGGTATCAGACAATGTGGTGACCATAATTGCCGACACCGCTGAAATGAAGGAAAAGATTGACATCGACCGTGCCCGTCGCGCTCTCGAACGCGCGGAAAAGAGGATGAAGGACGCAGGAGTGCGTAGGGATATTGATTTTGAGCGCGCCCGCACCGCATGGCGAAGGGCGAAGAACCGCATCAAGGTAGCGGAAGGAAAAACCGCCGGGGATTAGTACGTGTCGGGGTGGATACTACAGCAAAAACTGTGGCGCCTACAAGCGAGTCTTCGAGCTTGTAGGTGTATCTCCCCCACTCACTCCTGATGCACCATTACGAGAGACACCTACAAGTCCCTTTGAGCTGGAAGCTCAAAAGGACTTGTAGGCGCCACCTGCCGCTGAAACCTAGGGGACACCTCTTTTCGTCCTCGAAAAGCAGGTGTCCCCGCCAATGACGATTATCCTCCCCCCCCCGATGTCGGGAGGATAATCACCTCAAAACCTACACATCCGCAACTTGTCTAGCTTGTACCTCAGGGATGAGGAGACCGTAGTTTCCGTCGTGACGTCGATACAGGAGGTTCACCGAACCGGATTCCGGGTTCAGGAACAGATGAAAATCGTGCTCCAGAAGCTCCATCTGCAACGTGGCCTCGCTCGGGGTCATCGGCCTGAGAGTTACCTTCTTGGTGCGAGCGATATAGGGCTCGTCAGGATCCTGCTCAACCGGCATGATTTCCCCCGGCTTCAGCCCAGCCCTTCCCTTCTTCCCCGAACGCCTGTCGCGCATGGAGTTATATAATTTGGACTTGTACTTCTTCAATTGCCTTTCGAGCTTTTCAACGACAATATCCAGTGACGAGTACATGCTCACGCTGGCCTCCTCGCCCCTGATCACAGTACCGTTCACAAACATCGTTACTTCAGCCCTCTGGGTCTTTTCGATCGACCGGTTCCGCTCGACCGTGAGCGATACATCCACCGAATGGATCGAGTCCAGGAACTTGTCCAGGCGTCCGACTTTCTCCTCTACGTATTCCTTCAAAGCTGGGGTTAACTCAATGTTCTTGCCGCGGATTTGAATATCCATGCAGGCATTCTCCTTTCGCGCTCTTTCCAGTTAGTGAATATATCGAACAGAAAAAGCCAGACTGCCGAAGCCTGGCTTCGTTTTCAGATTCTCTGGTGGCCCTCCTCGGGCAATCACAGCCACGGTATTCATACGTGGATGTCGATCCTGCCGCCCAGTCCGGGAGTCTGTAGTGTATCCGACGGCTTCATTACGGCCGCGCTTTCGATCAGCTTCACAACCAACTCCCCTTGCAGTTGCATGAGCTTCTTGTACGCGCTGATGACCGCAACGGTTCTTGTGAGTTCCGATGTTTGCGCCAGTCCCATATGCTCTATCATTATCCCACCCCGGAGAACATGATCGTTGACTTCCTCTGCTCACAATATATAATTCCTTCCCGCAAGTGTCAAGGAATCCTGGGACATTGTATGACACAGTTCTTGCCTAATTCAAAACCCCAATCCGTTCCCCTGGTGGGGCTTTTAGCGTTCCAGGGAGCGTATGCAGCCCATGGACGCATCTGCTCCGCCCTTGGAGCGCGCACCCGGGAAATTAAGACACGCACGGGCTTAGAAGGTTGCACCCACCTCATTCTTCCCGGCGGCGAGTCCACGACTTTCCTGAAACTTCTCGAATTCCACGACATCGGGGATTCAATCCGGAACCATGCGGACGCCGGCAACCCCATACTGGCGACCTGCGCGGGACTGATCCTGCTTGCGCGTGAATTGGTCGACACCCCGCAGAAATCGATGGGCCTGTTGGACGTCTCAATCGAACGGAACGCCTACGGACGGCAAGTCGACAGCTTCGAGACGCAACTCTCCATACCCGTCCTCGGCGCCGAACCGTTCCACGGTGTCTTCATCCGCGCTCCGATAATCCGCTCAACTGGGGAAAACATTGAGACACTCGCATCTTATGAGGGAAATCCGGTTCTGGTGCGGCAGGGGAATATTGTCGGGGCATGTTTTCATCCGGAGCTTTCCGGTGATACCCGCCTTCATGAGTGGTTCCTGTCTCTCGGATGACCCTGCAATACCGTGGCAGTATGCCTTCCCGTAATCTTCCCGACTCACGTACCGAACCTGAAGTGAATAATATCCCCATCCTGCACCAGGTACTTCTTCTTTTCCAGGCGGTATTTCCCTGCTTTTCTGACCGCCTCGACACTTCCGAGCTTTTCCAAATCCTCGAAACTCATCACCTCGGCCCGTATGAACCCGCGCTGGATATCTTTATGCACTTTCCCCGCCGCTTCAAACGCGGTCGATCCGCTGGGAATCTGCCTCGCAGCGGCCTCGACCGGTCCGCCGGTGAAAAACGTGACAATCCCAAGCCTCTTGTAGACCGCGCCCAGAAACCTGTCCCGAACTGTCTCGACCAACCCGAGATCATCGAGAAATTCCTGCCGTTCCGACTCATCGATCTCCATGATCTCAGTCTCAATCTTCAAACTCGATGCCCCGACACCCCATCCGTAGGACTCGCACAATGATTTCACATCATCCGGAACGCCCTTCCCGCCCCTCCCGAACTCCGCATCCTCATCGACATTCCAAATAACGATCCCCTGTTTCAGAGTGAGAAGCTCGAATCCCGCCAGAATCCCGGTGTCCAGATCATTCAGACCGGCCTGCCGGAGGAGCTTCCCTTCCTCAAGGCCCGCTGTTGCTTTCTCAATCGCTTTCACCTCGCGAGTCAATTCCTTCCTCCCCCTGTCGTATTCCCTTTTTGACCTGGTGTACCGGGTTTCCAGAACCGCAAGGTCCTGGATAATCAAATCCCCGATGCACGACTCGATATCACGGATCCCGTCGATATTCCCCATCGGATGCATCACGGCGGGATTGCTGAAGGCGCGGATCACCATCCCGAGCAGGTCCGCCTCTCGGACCATGCCCAGCATTTCGGCGTTGAGACTCCTGGCTGTTTCGGCAGGGAAACCCTCCGGATCGATCAGAACAACCTGCGAATAACTGGTCTTCCCGGAGCCGTCCAGCCTGGCGACCAGGTCGACTCGAGGGTCGGGCACCGATGCCTGCCCGAAGCGTCGACGGGGCTTACCGGACGGGGGCTCGGGAGGTTGCCCGGTCAATGATTGGAACAAAGAAGATTTTCCGCTCCGGCCAAGACCGATTATTCCAACACGCATCGGGAGCCTCCTGAACTCGGGTTGGGTAAATGGTATCGTTCATTCACGCAGGAGGCAAGACGCAGATAAGCTAATAACCGATTGAAAACCGGCAAAACTCAACCAGGAGTATGGACACCCGAACTAATCGGGTCATTCTTCCTGCACGAGATAATGCAGACTTGTGGCGCCTACAAGCGAGTCTTCGAGCTTGTAGGTGTATCGAATTACGGTGACTCCCAAACCAGCCCCACTCATCCGTAACGCACTATGATAAGAGACACCTACAAGTCCTTTCGAGCTGGAAGCTCAAAAGAACTTGTAGGCGCCACCTGCCTAATCCTCCGTTGGTTTATTGGCTGATCGTCATGCTATTTCTCTATGACAATCTCGAAAAGGTCAATTGATGTGTATTTGTATGGAGGATCCACAATATCTGACGTGCTTAGACGCTCGTACGCAAGGCACTGGTAGGTGCCTGCGGCGTTGTACTGAAGAAAGGGTCCCCCGAACAGGCACCACCAGTTCTCAGGACCGTCACAGTGGTCGTCGTAGGAAATTGTTGGGCCGGTAAGTGGGACGCCTGTCGGGCAGCCATCCCAACTCAGTTGGTCTCCGCATATCGTCACCCTGTAAGACCCAATGAAGTTATCCGGTGGCAAGGGAAGGTGCCAGATATCCATCTCGATACGCGCCTCGTGGACACTCCAGTCGGGCCAGTCGTCCTCGACGTTGCAGCAGTTCCAATCTGTCACGGGCTCGCCATCGTTTACAACAATATTGAAGTGATACGCTTCGGGCTGATTCGCTGTAATCGGGAAATCCTCCGCTGGATTGAGCACGGGGGTCACAAGAGGAGGTTCCCAGCACGCTTCGACCGCGTAGCCGACAACAAGCGGTCCAGGCGGTAGCGATATATGGTACGTCCGGCTGACTTTTGCATCGCACTCGAACATGTGACGGTTCTCATTTGAATAAAAATTCTTATACCCGTTCACATTCGCAGTCGGTGTTCCGCTTGAATACTTGCCGGGCCAGTAGTTGAAAATCGGCATGCTCGACCCAGAGTCGAACCAAGGGCTCCAACGGCATGTGTATCCGTCGGCGTTCAGCAGTTCAGGATCACCCAGGAGCCGCGAGGAGACTCGAAAATCCTCCGGGTATACCGGCGAAGATTTAGGATTGAAATTGAATTCCCGGCTGCCCTCAAACATAATGACCCCCTTGACATCGAAACCGGTGTACTCGCGGAGGCCTGGGAACGGGTGGGTGATCTGGACCATCACGTCGATTGTCCCATCGCCGTTGTTGTGAATGCCGGTGATCTCCAGGCAATCGGCGCAGTACTCCTCCAAAAACTTGAGTGTGTTCAGGTGGAACCGTCCGTTCCGTTGCGGGACCACATCGATTTTCGTGTGGGTCTCATCGATGTAAAACGTCCATTCGCCCCAGAGGCGATACGGGCCATCGTAGCTTGACTGACCTTCTTGTAAGGATACCGTAGGGGAATCGTTGATCTCGGGTGCTATCGGTCCTCTCGCGCTGCAACCCATCAGCAGTGCCAAAGACACTAACAGCGGGATTATTGCTCTTAACATGGGGCCCTCCGCTCCACCAGGGGAAACATCCCTGCGTACTCGGCTTTCACTAATTAAATATCACATGTCTCCCTCCCTGGCAAGGGCCAGTTCATAAAAAAGCTGAAAATACGCGCATGGCGAACTTCTATCTGCAGGAGGGTTCTCGGTGTCATCCTGGAATGCATTTCAGAGCTTCCGATTCCGGCTCGTCAACCGAAAAAAGGCGCCCGTTAAGGCGCCTGCAGGAAACCGCATAAAAATGCGGATAAGAGGGCTCTGGTTTATAGTTCTTCGTCCAGCATCTCCGGACTGGCCTCGTCCAGGAGGTTCTCCTCAGGCATCTCATCAAGACGACCGTCGCCCGGTGAGATCGGTACCTCCGCGCCCTCCGGGACCTCATCCAGCAACTGGCCGGTATCGTACTCCGGCTCAGCCGCCGCGCGAAGGGTGGTGACCCGGATAGCCTCGTCAAGCGTCGTGATTCCCCTCAGGACCTTCAGCAAAGCCGCCTGCTCCAGGGTGACCATTCCCTCACGAATGCCCTGCTGACGGATATCATCGGTGGAAGCATCCCGCAGAATCAACTCGCGTATCTTCGGGCTCACCCTCATCGACTCGAAAATCCCCGTTCGACCCTTGAAACCGGTTCCGCGGCAGATCGTGCATCCACGGCCTTTGAACATCCTTGCCTTGGCGAGGGCTTCCTCGACATTAACCGGCGAATGACTACCGCTGAAGTAGGACACAAAAGTATTTCGGAAATCCTCGCTAATCGGGACGGGCTCCTTACATACCGAGCAAACCGTCCTCAGGAGCCGCTGAGCGAGAACGCCGATCGCAGATGACGCCACGAGGTAGTTCGGTGCGCCCATCTGAATCATTCGGACAATACTCGACGCGGCATCGTTTGTGTGGAGAGTTGTAAACACCAGGTGCCCGGTCAACGATGCCTCGATCGCAGCGGATAGCGTCTCCTGATCGCGGACCTCACCAACGAGGATGATGTCGGGGTCTTGCCGGAGGAAACTTCGCAGCGCCACCGCAAAATTAAGTCCCGCCTTCTCATTGACCTCTACCTGGTTAATACCCGGCAAGGTGTACTCAACCGGGTTCTCGATCGTGATAATGTTGACTCTGTTATCGTTCAGGAGGTTAAGTATGGAATAAAGCGTCGTGGATTTGCCTGATCCCGTGGGCCCACTGACAATCATAATCCCCCACGGGCTCTCGGACATTTCCTTCACGAATTTGTCATCGTATTCCTCAAGGCCGAGCTTCTCCAGACCCACCATCGCATTGTTCTTGTCGAGGATTCGGAGAACCAACTTCTCACCGAAGACGGTGGGAAGGCAACTGACACGGAAGTCCAGATCCTTGCCGGAGATCTTCGAGCTCATTCGGCCGTCTTGAGGCTTCCGTCGTTCCGCAATATCGAGAGAGGAGAGAATCTTAAGACGTGAGATAGTCGGGTTCTTGATCTTGGTCGGGATCGTCATGATCTTGTGCAGGATACCGTCGATACGGTACCGCACGACGACCTCTTCCTCTGTAGGCTCCACGTGAATATCGGATGCGCCCGATTCAACCGCCTCGGTGATGATAGTGGTCACCAGTCGAACAACCGGACCGGCGTTGACCGCGTCCAATCCTTCCGCTTGCAGACTCTTTGACAGGTTGATGGCATCATCTTCATCCTCGTATTGATCCATCGCCTGGGAGATGAAGTCGTCGGTCGCAAACTTCTTGCCGACCTTCTGGAAGATGATCTCTCGAATCTGGTCTTCATGAGCGATGAACGGGATTATTTTCATCCCGGTAACCATGCGTAGATTCTCCCGCAGGACGAAGTCCAGCGGGTCACCCATGGCTACCTCAAGCGCATCATCCACAACACGGAGGGGAAGGACCATGAACTTGTTCATGGTCTCAGGAGGGATCAGTGCTTCAAGCTCCTTGCTGTACTCGTAGTCGGCAAGGCCCCTGAATTTGATGCCGGTCTGCTTCTCGTACGCCAGGGCTACATCGTCTTTTGTGCAAAAGCCCTGCCTAACAAGGATCAGGCCGATCCTCTCATCCGGGTTGGTTTTTTGAATTTCCAACCCGCGGTCCAGCTCCTCCTGGGTTACTGCCCCAGCACGAATGAGGATCTGGCCGATTTTCTCCCTCTTCTGATCTGCAGGCGCCATCAGACGCTTAATACCTTAACCTGAATTCGAATACGTACTGGCTGCCCGGCGATTAGCTCGCAAGGCAACATGAAATCGTATCCCACAATGCGGGCAATGTCAAACATTGTCCGCAGACGTTTCAGCCTTTATAATCAGGCTAGGTAGCGATCTGAATCAAGGTTCAAATCCCACCGCTATAATGTACCACATCTCGCGCCATTATTCCGCGCTTGATGAAAGAAACTTCACCGACATTCAGCCCTCGTACGTCAGCCGCTCCAGTCTACCTGTGGATCGCTTCAGGCACTCTCGGTGTCGGCATCTGGATTCTGGCAGGTGGAGCAGCCGCCACACCCCCCGCCCTCGCCTGGCTGGGTGCCATATTAATATGCCTCGGCGGGTTCCCTTTGTTTCTTGAGTGCTTCCGCCCAAATGTCTCAGGATCCCGAACCTTAAGATTTTTCCTCCCAATCATCGCAGGAATCGGTATAGCCATAGCGCTTATCCTCACAGAGCATCTTCTCCGCTACCTCCATTTTCCTTTTCCCCTTGACGACGGGGAAGGATTCTGCCTCAACCAGGCGGCGCAGATTGCCCTTGGACGTCCCCTCTACCCTCCCCTGGGCAATTCACCATATATGGTCACTAACTATCCACCTGTTTACCTGCTTTTGCTTAGCATCTTCACCGATCCCGAGAATCTTCGATTCCTCCCGGGACGTTTGCTTTCTGCCATCTCGACCGTCGTTCTCTGCGTAGCCGCCGCAGGATGTGTCAGGGCGGCGACCGGCGACAGACGCGCGGCGTGGATTTCAGCCCTTTTGGTCGCCGCAAGTCCTGTTATATACTTCTGGGGCGCGCTGCATCGCGTGGATGTCCTGGCATCCGCCCTGGGCATGGTTGGGCTCTGGATCGCGATGTCTTCACGTGGCCGACGGGTGCTATGGGCTCTGCCTTTTGTCCTTGCGGCACTGTTCACTCGGCAATCGTCCATTGAAGCGGCAATCGCTATCGGCATCGCGTTGTTCCTGAATCTCGGGGAGGATGAAAAGGGTCGCGAAAAACCAATAATCAGGTCAATCACATTTTTCGCAGCCTGGGTTGTAGGCATTGTCCTGATTATCGCCCTTCTGCAGGCATGGACAGGGGGAGAATTCTGGAATCACACGGTGATTTACACCAGAACCAAGTTCTACCCCGCCAGAATCTGGTCCGCGCTCGAATGGATCCTTCCCACACATGCCATCGTCATTATCCTGGCCCTTTTTGCGCTTCCCCGCGCGATCGCCGACAAGCGACGTCGCATGCTGGGTCTGTTCTTTCTGGCGAGTGTAGCCACAGCCGTCCTTGCCGGCAAAGTAGGAAGCGACCTCAACTATTTCCTGAATCTCATAGTAGCGGCGGCCTGCCTGGGGGGATGTTTCGCTCATGACATCCTGCGGGCCTCGATCACAACAGATCGACCACCCGGCTGGACTGTCCTCGCTTTGCTCCTGATACCCGCCGCGCTCATTCAGTCGGGCCTGATTGAAGGAGATAGAAGTCTCTCGTTCACTCCTCTTCCGGCAGATTACAGGAACGGCAGGCAAATTGTAGAGACACTCACCAATGCCCAGGGTCCGATACTGAGTGAGGACGAGGGATTTTGCCTGCTATCGGGCCACGAGGTGATTTTCAACCCATTCATAATGAGCGAGCTTTCTCGCGAGGGAACCTGGGACGAAACGCCTTTCGTCGACGCTATCAGGAGTCGATCGTTCGACATAATCATGTTGCGTTTCGACGTGAACGATCCGACACATGACGACCGACCCGGAGCGGGAGGATACGCGGGATGGGACCGCTTCACTCCCGGCATGGAGGAAGCCATCAAGATGAGTTATGAAATCGACCCGGCCGCCGGACCGATTTTCATGCGAAGATGGTGGTTTATATATCGACCACGAGAGACCGAAGTCGATGTCCCATCGGACGCCGCTCCAGCCCGCAATCTGCTTGAATAACCGTCCGGCTCTTAGTACTCTTCCAGCGTTTGCAGTCTCTGCGTTGGGCCGATGACATCGACCTTTACTTTGGGGCCTCGCATGGCTAGAATCGGCGCTGATACACCGAGGTCTTGACTGATGCAAGGAACCTACACCAAAGACATAATTCTCGCGATCGCGTTTTTCCTGTACCCGTTCGTTCTGCTCATGATTTCGAAAGCGCTGGATCGAACGGGTGTCCGCAAGGACTGGTCACGCAAGCTCGTGCACATCCTCATGGGGCTTGTCATCCTTGCAGTTCCCCTTTTCGACCATCTGTGGATCGCTCTCATTCCTCCGCTGGCTTTTACCGCTGTTAACGCCATCGATTTGAAATGGGGTTTGTTCTCGCAGATTCAGGGAGAGGACCAGGGCAATGTCGGTACGGTCCTGTATCCGATCAGCTTCATCGTGCTCATGTGGATTTTTTACGGCACAAAATACTGGGGCCTTGCTGAACTCGGGATTCTGACCATGGCATTCGGCGATGCCGGCGCCAGCTTGATCGGTCGCGAGCTCGGCAAGCGCACATACACCGTGAGCGGCGAGATCAGAAGCTACGCGGGCACCACCGCGATGTTCGTCATCACCTTCGTGGTCGCCATGTACGTGTGTCTTCGCTACGGGCCCGATTTCGGCCTGGCAATGCACACAATCCCGATCCTTGCGGCGTGTTTCATCATCGCGGGTGTTGCCACCGTAGTCGAGGCGATTAGCATCAGGGGAAGCGACAACATCACCGTCCCTCTTCTGACTTCCCTCGGCGGATGGATCCTGTTCAATCAGTTCATGTCGAATGTTGTCGGCAATCAGGCGATTGTGAACCAGCCGCTGTACTGATTTCACATGAGGTAGATGCTCTGAGCCAATCCCATTGGCAAATCGGTTCGGCGTATCCTGCTCCGGCAACTGATTTCAAGTCCCGGGGATTGTTGATAAATGAACGCTTTCAGCCGGCGTCACTACCCGTATCTAAATATTCCCCCCATCGCTCGAGAAATGCCTCCCTGAGCACAGGATCCTCCGTGCCCGCATCTATCTTGTCTATCTCGCCCCTGATCCTTCTGAGCACCTCGATCTCTTTTTCTTTCTCCCCACGCAGTCGATAGATCGTGCGCAGCACCACCGCACACATGAGGCGCGCATAGATGAACGGGCAACCCCGCGACAACTCAAAATATCGCTCCAGAAACCCATCGGCATCTTCGGTCCTGCCCTCGGCCTGGGCCGCCCATGCTTGATGAATGGCCACCTCGGCCCGCAGTTGAGCATCCTGCACATCCGCTTGCGCCGCTTCCTCCAGACTTCGCGACGCCTTCGACCATTCTCCCTGTCTCAAGGCCGGCATCGCCCGGGCCAACTCAAGATGCGCGCGAAGAAGCGGGTCAGCGCTCTCGCCCAGAGTTTTCCATGCCTGCTCGATATGCTCCGCCGCCGCGTCCAGATCATCCTGCGCCAGCGCCAGCTCGGTAAAATGATAGTAGATCTCTATGCAACCCAGATCAGCCCCGATCTCCCGCGCGATTGTCAGCGCCGATCTCAGATTCTCCGCCGCCATGTCGAATGCGCCGATAACGAAATAGACAAATCCCAGCCGGGTCAGAGTGGAAACCTGCGCGTGTCGCATCCCGATTGACTGCCTCAAACGCAGCGCCGAGCGCAGGCATTCGATCGCCCGATCCATCTGCCCGAGATTTGAATACGTGACCCCAAGGTTGTGAAGGATGTTTGACTGCCCCGACGGGTACCCTATGCTCTCGAATATCCTGTTGGACTCCTCCCACCGTTCGAGAGCCGCGTCCTGATCGCCCGCACAGAAAAGGCTTACCGCGAGCCCGTTCAGCGCGAAAGCCTCCTCTCTTCGATCCCCGGCCTCGCGTAGCAGCGGAAGCGCCGCGCCGTAGTCCCTGGTCGCCTCTCGCCACCTTGCCTGCTTGGTCTTTACAGTGCCGATATCTTTCAGAATGCAGCCGACCAGGTGCGAATCACCCGACGATCGCGCCAGTTCCAGCCCTTCCTCCAGAAATCGCATGGCCTCCTCCCATCGCAACATCTCCCGATGCGTGGTCCCGATCTTATGCGTGAGTGCCGCCAGACGAGGGGTATCATCCAGTTCCCGCGCTATCTCGCATGCCGCATCGAATCCCTCAAGCGCTTCATCGAACCTCGATACCCTCAGCGCGAAATCCCCGCGACGCTCCGCGGCATCAAGCGACTTCCCGGCCTCACCGAACGACTCCGCAAGCCGCTCCAGATCCTGCACCACCGCCTCCTCCCGGGCATGATCACCCAGATGCGCCGCGATATCCCCCTGCAACAGCGCGAATTCCCACGCGCGCTCCGGGGATCGCCCTCTGGCGGGAAGTTTCTGAAAATGCTCCATGGCCAGATTCAGTGTCTCCAGCGCCTCAGCACCCGAGTATTTTGCCATCGATAGTCTCGCGGCTCTCAGGAGAAACTCCGATGCGTGCGCATGGTCGCCACCTCTCGAATAGTGATCTGCCAGCGCATAGACCACATCTTCTCCAGGTTCCCCGGCGGACTCCGCGATTCGCTCCGCCACCTGACGGTGATACGCCGCGCGAAGATCGGGCGCAATCGACTGATACACGTACTCGTGGAGTAAATGATGATCGAACGCGTAGCCCGATTCCCTCGACTGAATTATCCGATGCTCTCGCTCGATCCTCGCAAGCCGCCGAAGCAGCGTCAAATGGTCGGTGTCGCTGCCGTAGGCAGCCAGGTCCGACCTGAAAGCCGGTCCCTGGATACTTGCATATTCCAAAAGCTCCCGATCCGCATCACTCAGTCGCGAAAGCCGCGATTTCAGAAGCTCCGCAACTGTCGCAGGGATACTGATCTCTGAAACGCTGCTCGCAACCCGGCTCTCCGTCCCCTCCCCCAGAATCACATTCTGCTCCCTCAGAAGCGCGACCGATTCCAGCAGGTAGCATGGATTTCCCTCGGTTTTCCGATACAAGAGCGGCGCAAGCTCGTTTCCGACCGCCGTCCCGCACGCCTTCCCCACAAGCTCCTGCGACTCCCTTGCGGTCAGCGGCGTCAAGCCGAGGGTCTCAAAATTCGGCTCCATCGCGAGATCTCGAAGCGTATCCGCCGGAGGAGGCTCAACATCCCCGGTCGCGACCAGCTCCTCAGGACGGTAGCATCCCAGCAGAACCAGCGGCACATCCGCGATGTTCCGAACGAAATACTTCAGGAAATTGCACGTGCTCGGCTCGGCCCAGTGCAGATCATCAATGAAAAGAATCACCGGCCGTTCGGTCGCCATATGATAAAACAACGCCGTAAACAGATAGAGCAGACTGTCGGTTGTGAGCGCTCCCGGACCGCCCTCCGCCTGAGCCTGTTTCGCGAGGAATTCCATGAATCTCGGCACCAGAAGCGGCGTCTGCTTCAGGTGTCGCGTCAAGAATCGCTGGAACCGCGAAGTGTCGAATTTTTCCCGGCGCATCAGATCGTCGACCAGCCCGATCAATGGCAGATACGGCACCCTGGTGTCGAACTTGATGCACCGACTCGTCAGAATGGACGCGTCCGACCCGAAATCTACCAGCACTTCCTCGATGAGCCTCGTTTTCCCCACTCCGGCTGCTCCGCCGACGACAACGAAACACCCGGCCTTGCGCTCGATCGCCTCCGCCACCCAGTGATTCAACCGATCCAGCTCCGTCTTTCGTCCGACAAGCGGGACCTGCCACGGTCTGGACGGTTCCCAGCCACGACTGGATTCCTCCGGCTCGTCCGCAACCGCCGCAAGACGCTCGCTCCACCAGGCGCCCGACTCGCCCGCCTGCAGGGTCTGCTGAAGCTCGATCGCCGAGGCAAACCGCTTGTCCGACGATTTTTCCAGAAGCGCCAATATGACCGCATTGATAAACGGTGAGAGGTCCGGTCGATGCTGAACTGGCGGGGTGGGCGGAGTATTCACCTGGTCGAAAAGGACTTCCGCGACATCATCCGACACAAACGGCGGACGTCCGGTTACGAGTTCATGCAGGATACACCCAAGCGCATACAAATCCGCCCGAGCGTCGCATGCTTGCCCGAGAAGCTGCTCCGGCGCGGCGTAGCACGCGGTCCCGCCCGACGCACCGACCTGCTGGGCCAATCGCGCGAGCCCGAAATCCAGAAGCTTCAGCTTTCCGTCGGTGGTGAAAAAGATGTTCGCGGGTTTAAGGTCGCTATGTATAAGGCCGGCGTCGTGGATCGGTTGCAGCGCCGCGGCGATCTCCCCCGCAAGCTCGACCGACTCCTTCTCCGACAGCGTCCCGCGCTTGAGTCTCGTCTCAAGCGTCTCGCCATCGAGCAGCGGAGTCACAATGTAGTGCCGTGGGCCCTCGTCGGTGTCCATTCGACCCCAGGCGATGATCGGCACGATATGCTCCGAGGCGCACTTCCTGCGGGCATTGATCTCGCGCTCGAGATCGGCAAATCCCGCGCCCGCCGACGGATCCACGGGCAACGTCTTGATGGCCACGCTCGCGCCCGTCTCGCGGTCAGTCCCGCGATACACGATCGAGTCAGCTCCTCGACCGATCTCGTCCAGACACTCAAACCGATTGCCGACAAGTTCCACCACGATTCCTCACGCCAACCAACCCCCCAAAAACAGATTCAGCCAAATAAAGGTACCACAAAATTGCATAAGATGTGCCACGCGCATCCTGCGCGTGATTTGCCGTGTCACTCGCATCTTGCGAGTGATTTGCCGTGTCACTCGCATCTTGCGCGTGATTAACCTCGGCGACCGGGACGGTCGCGGTCCCAGTCGGATCATCCTTCCCTCTTCCGCCGCTCAAGTCTTCTATACAATGTCGTCGCTGCAATTCCCAGAATCCCCGATGCGCGCTTCTTGTCACCGCCGGTGGCGTCGAGCACTCTGTCAATATACGCCTCCTCCACCTCTTTAAGAGAAATCAGCTTCCCCGACTGCACGGTTTCTTCGCTTTCGACCGGAAGATACCGCGCGGCGAACATCTTTAATATATTCGGCGACCCGATAGGCGCGGGGAAATTCTCAAGTGTCAGCTCCCGCCCCCGGCACAGAATCATCGCCCGCTCCAAGACATTTCTAAGTTCCCGCACATTGCCGGGCCAGTCGTAGCCTCGAAACGCCTCCCCGATCACGCCCTCAGGGTCGATCGGCTCGATCCGCGTCCCCAGTCGTCCATTAAGTTCTTCTATGAAGGTATTAGCGATCAGAACCACGTCATCACCACGATCCCTGAGCGGCGGGAGCTTGATAGGAAAGACGTTCAATCGGTAGTACAAATCCTCCCGGAACTCCCCGCTTCCCACCGCCTCATCGATGTTCGTATTGGTTGCGGCTATCACCCGAACATCAACCTTTATGTCCTTGTCTCCGCCCAGACGCCTGAACGTACGGTCCTCCAACACCCGCAACATTTTGGACTGAAGAGCGGTCGACATCTCGCCGATTTC
>CBDUXL010000012.1:0-23365 GCA_965371155.1 uncultured bacterium
ATCAATACACAAGGGCGCGTGCCCCGCGCCCCTACAGATGCATCTTGTCGCCATTCCAAACCAACCAAACGTCCGGCTCGGTGGACATGCTGTACGTTCCCCTGAAGCTCTCACCGTCCTCGGCGAGCCAGAACACTGCTTCGCCATCGGAGACACTGCCATCCTCTGCGGTTTGATGCCATGTGGCTGATAATGTCGATCCCTCAACCGTTCCCTGGAGAACCCCACTCTCGCCGAAACTGCCGATGATATTGCCGTCATCGTCCACACCCAACACCCGATAATCCCGACCCGTGTTCCATGTTCCAATCCAGACAGAGACATCACCGCTGCTCGTCGGGGGAACGACAGGCTCCTCATCAGGTTCTTCTTCCGGTTCCGCATCGGGTTCTTCTTCCGGTTCCTCATCAGGTGCTTCTTCTATAGGCTCAGCAGGCTCATCGGAAGGACTCTCCTCAACCTCTAGAGGTATGAACTCTGGCGGCCCCTCAACAGCAGGCGATTCCTCGGGAGTCGGCTCGGGTTCCGGGATTTCCTCAGGCGGAGTAATCTCCTCTTCAGGTTCGTATTCCAGAGCTTCGGCATCGCCGATCGGGAAAGTGTTGGGAGCGACGTACTCCCCGTCCCATGTTCCGTGGTCGCTGATTTCCAGGTCGTTCAACCACATACCCCTGATCGAGTCGCCATCCTCACTCAGCCTGAACCATCCTCTGCCGTGGCCGTCGACACCCTCATCCCACGAGAATGAGAACGCGCCATCCTCACGAATGTGCCCCCCGATTTCATGACTATCCCCATACAGTCCCCAAACCGCGTCCTCAGCCTGCCACAGCGCCATAGGTCCGCGATCGGTCTCCCAGATGCCGCCGAATCGGGGAAAATCGTCCGTGCCCTGCGCGAAAATCGGGAATGACGCAATGGCCAGCACAGCGACAATTCCCCATCTCGCAACGTGCTTTATCATCTTTCATGCCTCCGTTCAGATCGAGAAAACTGCTACTCATCTACGAAATGGTCCAAAGGAACGGCTGTCGGATCCGGGATAATACTAGTCTCGACTGTAGCCGCTCCACTCTTCTTCAATGTCTTCCTCACCACGAAAAACCCACCAGCCATTGAGATGGTGACCGCCCTCTCTCAGTTCAAAACCTCCCCGTCCCGACCGGCTGCGTGCGTAATCGGCGTCTTCCCACACGAAAACGCAATGATTCCCGACGACCCGTCCAATGAGTTCCCACTCTACGGGTTCTATATCGAGGGTTACATTGCTGACTTGAACGTTCGCAGTCGCTAAATCAGGAGCCTGGATGATACTCATATGCCCCCATTCGGTATCCCACTCGCCTGAAAAGTCCTCACGCCGGTTGATGCTTCTGAACGTTCCGGTCCAGTGTTCTTCGTAAGCCTCTTCACCGGAAACAAGCTCCCCGACAAAACCCGAAAGATCGCTTCTCATCTCGAGAGTTCCCCCGCCTTCCGCTTCATCGGTCACCCAGGAGAACTCGAGCTCCCAGCCGTTTGCCTCACCATTGAGGGTCCCGTACTTGCCGTCCGCGATGAACTCCCCGGAAACAATCGGCGAATTCAAATCCTGATCGAGAGCAACAGCGCCGTTCCCCAATGTCCATGCGCCTCGCCAAAGACAGTAATCCACTCCGGCACGGACGCCGGAGACCTCCCTCGGACCAATCCGATGTCCGGACCAGTCAGTGCGATCAGTATCAACGTCGTAGCAAAACCAGCCTTCGAAGCTATCTTCGCTTCTGTCCATTTTGAATTCGCCGCTGCCCTGGAAATACGTACTCCCGCGATCCGGCCCCTCCGACCAGGTGAAAGTCAGGATTTTCCAGCCGGCGGTGCCATCAATCCTTCCGATTGTCCCACGATAAGTGCCTCTCACCTCTGAGCCATCTTGCGCGAGAATGATCGTCCCATAGGTCGTTTCCCAGACACCGTCCCAGTCGGCTATTTGAGTGCCTCTTTCGCCACCGCGACTGGTTCCCTGCCCCGCCAGAAGATATCCTGCCGAAGGCCCCATAATGAGTAAAGCCGTCACCAGAGCGGTTGTTATTATCCGAACAAGCGTCACGACGAGTCGCTTTCGTATTTCCTTATGTTTTTGCACGCACAGCGCCCGGGATTTTTCCCTATTAGATCGCATTTTATCATAGTTACATCACCTCGGGCGCAGGTATCCCGAGAAGACCCAGCGCAGCCTCGATTGTCGTGCGGACCGATCTCACCAGAAGCAACCTCCCCCTTCTCACAGGCGGATCGGCTGCAATAACCGGGCACCTATGGTAGAAATCGGAGAACGCCACCGCAAGGTCATACACGTAGCCGGCGAGATGGATCGGCTTCTTGTCATCGACTACTTTCTGAACGATTCGGGGGAACCTCCCAAGCAGGCCCAGAAGATCAACCTCGATGGGTTCCAGGTCGGCTTCGAAATCCGAATCAGTCACATCGTCAGGAATCTCTATTCCCTCCTCCCTGGCTTTTCTTAGAATGTTGAACGCTCGAGCGCCTGCATACTGGATGTACGGCGCACTTCGTCCATCGAAATCCAGCACCTCGTCGAAATCGAAATTGATTTTTTTATTTGTATCGACCCGGAGCATGCCGTAAAGCAACGCGCCCTTGGCTACCTGCCTTGCCACTTTCGCCTTGGTTTCATCCGGCAGGCCGGGGTTTTTCTCATTCACGACATCCAAAGCCCTGCTTTTCAGCTCCCTATAAACGTCATCGTACAGTACAACTTGCCCCTTCCGACTCGATATCTTCCCCCCGGGCAACATAACCAGCTCGTAGGCAAGGTGGAAACATTTCTCCCACTGAGGAAATCCCATCAGGCGCAGAATCTGGAAGACCTGCTGGAAATAGAATTTCTGCTCGTCGCCTACAACATAGATCGATTCCTCGATTCCGAAGTCCTCGAACTTGCGTCTCGCCAGGGCAAGATCCTTCGCGCCGTAGAGCGATGCTCCATCCGCGCGAACCAGAACCAGAACGCGGTACTTGTCTCTTTCCGGCTCACCTTCACGCTCGTGCAGCTTCTTGTCTATCTCGACAATTCTCGCGCCCTCACTAACTGTTACGACTCCAGCCCTCTCAAGTCCCCCGGCGATGTTGAGCCCTTCTTCCTCGACCTCGCTCTCGAAGAAAACCGCGCCATCGTCGAACGGCGCACCAAGTTCCTCGTAGATTCGGTTAAAATCAGTAATGGACCATTCCCTGGTCTCTTTCCAAAGCTCGGTGAGGGCAAGATCGGCAGAAGACCAGCGTTCCGCGATGCGCTCGAGGTCATGCTCCCGATTCCACACTTCGTCGAAATCCGGTTTCGATTGCAGTTCTTCAAGCTCCTTGATGTGCCGGTCGGCCGGATGCCCTTCATTTATCCGCCCGGCGTCCACGGCTTCCCGGAAAAGCCGTGCGCTGGAGTCGCAAAGGTCCTCGATTAACCTGCCCACCTCACGCGACGGGCGATTCTCAAAAAGGTCCTCCTCCTTGAGCGCAATCCTGCGAGTTAGTGGATCAATTCCAAGCGACTCGACCAGCTCATCATCTCGCCAAAGTTCCTCAAGCGCTTTGGAGAGAGGTTTCAAAATATCCCAGACCTTGTATTTCAAATCCTGGGACTCGACGAGCAGAGCATCTGCCCTGGCGTATTCTTCGCCAAGCCACTTTCCCTGTGTCGCAGGATCCGATGTTCTCAAGCTCTGCCAATTATTGTTCTTCTCGAGCAGCCAGAGCGATTTGAAAACATGCGCACCGATGTCGCCGATGTAGTTCGCGGCAACGGTGTCCCGTCCCGAATACCGAAAGCATCGCACCAGCGTGGCGCCCAGCGCCACGTTGCGGACATGCCCGATATGGAAAGCCTTATGGGTGTTTGGCTGCGAATACTCAACCATCACGCGCCCGCCGTGAGGAGCACCCTTGCCCCAACCCGTGCCTCCCTCGAAAATCCTCGCGATAAGTTCCCGCGCATATATGGGGGGATGGAAGAAGCAGTTGACATAGCCCTTTACCGCCTCGACACGCTCGAACTCCCCTCCGTCCTCAAGTCGCCGAGCGATCAGACCGGCGATTTCATCAACATAGGATTTTAGTTCCTTCTTCGGGGCTTCCGGTTTCGCTTGCCGGGCAATCTGGAAAACGTTTGAGAGCGCCAGCCCGAGCTGGCCTTCGAACGGTATCTCCCTGAGGTGCGGTTCGACCTCGGGCAAACCTTCATCTCGCAGAATGCTCAGAATGAATTCTCGAAGCTTCTCCATCATTGGGATTTACTCCGGCTGCTCATGGTCACGCGGGTCGATCGTGCCTTCCGGCAACTCCTGTTCGGAATCCTGCTCTGAAGAGGACAGGTAGGTCTTGTAGAAGGCCATAACCTCCGGTTCATCGAGAATATCAATCGGTTCGTAGCGACGTCCGCGGTCGGCAAGCTCCGCGGCCGCCAGAAGCGAACGCTGCTTGCTCTGGAACGTCATCCACATCAGCGCTACGGCAACCAGAGCCGCGAGCAGTAAAGCCGCCGGCACGCTTCGCCGCATGTTTCTTGACTGCTGCGCGATCGCCACGCCTACAAGCCGATTCTCGTACATCCTGTCCCTGGGAGCATAATCGTTTTTCCGGATGTAAAGGTAGCCGGTGTTGCGAGTAGGGCCCAACCTGAAGCTCGCATTGGACGAGACGACCTCCAGTGCGCTCCGGTCGCCGGACGGAAGTTCGACAACCTTCATACCGGTAAGATCGGCTTCCGGCCAGCCGGTCAATTTCACATCGATGTAGCGTGTCCCGCGCATTGAGTTTACCCGAATGAAAACGTACGGATCGTTCGCAAGTATGAAAGCATCTGCTCCGTTAAGGATGTCGGCAGGTGCGCCACGACCCACGTATTTTATGCGCAACTGATCCTCAAGAACCACTGAGTGGAATCCTTCAAGCATGTATTGATGAAGCAGCAATTCCTCGGCAGCTTCGACTGTTCCCCCGGATATCCTGATGTAACCGGCAAGCGCAATCTGTGTGGCCGGCCCCAACCAAGTGCCCCTTGCCTGTTCGGTGGTGAAGAGCTCCGGAGCCAAATAGATGAGACTCGAATACTGCTCGAGTACCGGCCTGATCGTGTTCAGCTCATCGACCCCCACGACCTCCAGGAGCACTCCGGTCCGTTGATGTATAGCGAGTTGAGTAAGAGAGAGCACGAGAGTACTATCACGCTCAGCATAATACGTTGAGTAGTATAGCGGGACATCGAGTATCCCGACCTCCCCGCGCCTGAGTCGCCGCGGTGCGGGAAGCAGAGAGAGCGGCTGGGTGCGTTCAATTGCATTCTCCTCGGTCCAGGTCCAGCGATGGCTTCGCCGCTGGAGGAAACCCGAGGACCAGATCGGATACGCTCCCGCAGTCTTGAGCATAGAGGCCAGTTGACTAATGTCGTTGAGGCTTGGCGGATTGGATCCATCAGCCTCGACGGCAACCAGCGCGACTTTCCCGTTCCTCAGAACCTGGTTAATAGTAAGCACCAGATGCGTCGCGGACGATTCCGTATCCAAGTTGACTGCCTCAAATGAGTTGGATGCAAGCCTGAAACCGATCAACGCGCCGTCCACTCCGGATTGGACCAGCTGCCAGGTCCCGTCCGGGACATGCACCATGCTTGACAACCCGTTGTCATCCCTGTAGCTGAGTACCGGCTCCATCCCCACAAGAACAAGATGCTCCTCATCCACTTTCCTCATCGCGTTCAGAACAGCCTCGAAAGCAAACCTCTTCCACAGGAGCCGCAACTCCATAAATACTCGGAAGTCCGCCCTCTCGTCACCCTTGCCCTGAGAATAGCGTGGGAGGGGATACACCATTTCCTGTGTTCCTGTCGCCTGATAGTAGCGGTTGACTGAGTAAGGTGAGTAATCGCATATGCCCACCACTCCATCCTTGCCGCTTCCAGGATAGGAAAAGGTAACGGGCCCCGAGATCAGCCACCCAAGCAGCGCAGGCTCATCCTTCAGAGTGTAGTACAGGCTGTATATCAGATTTTCGTAAGCGCGCAGGGTGCCCTCATGATACATAATCGGAACACCTGTTCCGTTCGCCCATCTAAGAGGGCCGTCATTGCCGCGAGCGTGCCCTTGCTCGGGATCCCACAGGCGGCTTTCCATAAGACGCCCCGGATCGGCTCTGAAGAACCACGCGGGTGCCCGGTCGAGCTCAAGCGAGATGATCACCTTGAGCCCAAATCCATCCGCTGCGGAAAGAAGTTCCTTGACTCGACTGTCCTGAAGACGATTCGGCTCGGGTTCAAGCGCCAGCCAGTCGACACGAAGAACAAAACACCCGAAGCCCATATCGGCTGCCTTCAGCATGCGCGATCGAATCGCCCCGTCAGACTCTTCATGTAATGGTCCCAGCGAACACAGACCCGACGGGTCGAAGTACTGGCCATTCACTTTCAGAACCGGGATTTCCTGGGTTGAATCCGTGAAAATCTCGAGGAACGGAGGTCGTACAGGCATGCCGGATGCGACAGCCCCGTGGGATTCGATGATCAAACCCTCGGGTGGATGGGGACCGACCATCTCGTCCGTCCATTCACCAGGCTGCGCAGAGTCGGATCCCTCGGCATTCTCGGGAGAATCGCCGTTCAGCTCTTCCTGCGCTCTGGCTGGAATCAGGACGAAGCAGCACAAGAGCAGGCACACGGAAAGAACCCGTAAGGCTCCGAATGCACGCAACCCCCATCCCGCTTTTGCTCTTTCCGAAATACAGACCATGTGCTTGCCGCCATGCATTTGCCTTACCCTACAGCATCCCCTCAAATAATGCTTTCACAGCTTCTCCCCTTGCACGCCAACTGTTCTCTCGGGCGACTTCCTCGCGACGTCTCCGCACCGGGGCATCCGATTTCTCCTTAACCGCCAGTTCGAGCAGCGCTACGAACTCGTCAGGCGATCGCCCAATGTACACAAGGTCCTCGTGATGGCTGACCTCGGGCAGCGCTGTCGCCACAACCGGCATCCCCAGGGCGAAATACTCGTAGAGTTTCAGCGGATTGACCACCCTTGTAAGCTCGGTCAACTCAAACGGCACCGTGCCCACATCAAATCGCCTGGCGTAGTGCGGTAACTCATCATAAGGGACACGCCCCGGTGCGTGGATGTTCGGTAGATCTTTGGAGAGTGTGTCTCCCCTTTTCCAGGTTCCCAGCAACACCACGGACCAGTCCGGGTGCCGCCGCGCCGCAAGTTCAAGGCTCTCGATGTCGAGCCAGGGTGCAATATCGCCCATATAACCAATTATCGGACGGGGAAGAGCATCCATGTCGAGAATCCTGCTCTCCTCTGAAGGCTCGCGACCTCCGCCGACGAAGTGCTCTGCGTCGCATCCGTTCTTCACAATCGCCGTATTCTCGTTGTGCTCTGCAAGCCTCTCTTGTAGTTCGTTGTTCGTTGCCAAAGCCAAGTCAACCTTGCCGGCCAGCTCGTTCATGGCGGCGATAATCTCGTCTCGGAACTTCTCCTCACCGGGAAACTCACCGAATGCGTCGTAGCAGTCAAGAACCGACAGGACCTCCCCGTAAAGCCCGGGTGCGCCGAGTGCCGAAGGCGAGCAAAGCCAGAGAATCACCGGGCGATCGGGCGGCAGGAGCGGCTTGAGGCTCCGGGCGGTTCTGCGTACGGTTGCCTCCAATGAACGTCTGTAGCCGGTCGATCTCGGCACGCACGGAGGCGCCTTGAAAAGCTTGAGGTTTTCGCCGATATCCTGCAATCCCCGCTTGTAAGCCCAGAGCAAAGGATCAAAAGGACGCCATTCGAGGAAGCGCTTCAGCATGGACGGTGTTTCCTCGACATAGACGACCGGCATGTAGCGCGAAAGCTCTCGCGCCATATGCTGATGCCGCTGCATCAGGCCGTGAAAGGGAATGGCTTCCAGCATCACCAGGATGCAATCGGCCACAGCGGTCATCCCCTGCCCTCCTTTTGAAGCCCAAGTCCGCGTTTCCATAGCTCGAACACGAACGCGTTCCAGCGATAATGCGGAAGTAGCCTCTCCCTTTTGCCTGGTTGCAGAACCATTCTCAGTCCGAAGTACGCAACCTTAACAAGCGCGCCGAACACCGTGCAGCATTGATACCACCATACCATCGGGATTGAGTAGTGTTTCCTGTAAAATTTCTTGGCGCTGTCGTAAAGCATAATGCGACGGTGCACTGTCATCTTCTCGAAGCTTTTCCCCTCCAGGTGAATAATTTTCATTTTCGGCAGGAAAATTACTTTCCAACCGGCTTTCTTGATCCTGAGGCACCAGTCGGTCTCCTCGTAGTATGCGAAAAACGTCTACGAGTCGAATGCCCCAACTCTGTCAATCACATCGCGCTTGACAAAGAACGACGCGCCGGAGACATAGTCAACCTCCATAGGTTCCGACATAGTATGATCGGGAATGACCCCCAGCGCCTTAAATCGCGTTCCCCACATCCAGCCGGGGAGGAGCGCATTTGAAAACACGGTCAGTACATTGGGGAAATACCCGAAGCTGGTTGTCGGGGATCCGTCTTCATGGGTGAGTGTCGGTCCGACAACACCGGCATCCTCATTCTCGGCAAGATACCCGTAAAGGCCTGTCAATGCGCCTTTCGGGACAATTATGTCCGAGTTCAGAAGACCGATCACCCTGCCCCGAGCCATTTCCATGCCCTGATTGTTTCCGCCGGTGAATCCCAGGTTGGTCTCATTTACGACAATCCGAACATTTGATAGTTCCCCGTATCGCCGGGTGATTTTCTCGGCTGAATCGTCCGAAGAAGCGTTGTCGATTACAATCAGTTCCCATGGCACATCCGGTGGATGGGCAATAATGCTCTCGATGCACGCAAGTGTGACCTCGCAAGTGTTCCACGAAAGCACAACCAGACTAAGCTCGATCTCGTCCCCGTTCAATTCAGGTATCCCAGGCCTTTCAGCAGGTCCTCCATCTCGTCCGCATCCTCATCGCAGACCCCAGCGCCTTTATCGACATCAGGCCCACCGAAGTTCTGCTTTTTCTGCGGATTAGCTTCCAGGAACTCAGGTTTGACTGCATCCTCGATCGGCTTCCCATCCATGCCTGTATCTGCCGCAAGGCCCCAGCATGCAAGAATGGTCGGCGCGATATCCTCGATGCGCGATTCCTCCAACGTCGCCCGCGCTTGAATCATCGGTCCGTTCATGATGTAGATCCCCTCCCTGCGATGGAACCCGGCTCTTGGCTGCGACCAAGGTCCCATCGTTGGAGGCTCGGCATCCTCTCCCACCACCGCTCGGTATCCCCTCAGGCTGAACATTATGTCAGGTGCGAGCTCCAATTGCTCACCTGAGTACACCTTCTCCCTCGGCTCGACCCAGTCAAACAGCGATGTTCCGTCCTCGGGATGCTTCGCTTTTCTCAGTTCGGATAAGAGATCTTCCCTGACCCGATGATACTCCGCGCCCATTTCAACGGTTCCGTAAGGCTCTCTGCCGTTGACGTTCAGAAAGACCCCTTGCTCGACAGACCCGCCTGAATATGCGCGGGTGTTCGGCCAATCTAGGAGCGAGTATGGATCAAATTCTTTTCTGTCCCCTTCCATCCTGTTCTTTCCCCAACCGAAAACGGCTCTGAGCGGGGCTTTCACGGACTCCGGAAGCACCCTCCCGACCCTCCGTCTCAGACCGCCCTCGACCTCCGGCTTGAAACTCAAATAGCCAATGTTTCCAAGGAGCCTGTTAAGTTTCAGGATTTCATTCAACGGGCCGAACCCGTGATCGCTTATCACGACCACCAGGTCATCCGGGGACATCCTGCCGATGATCTCCCCGACCATACTGTCCATCGCCCTCAGAGCCTCGATCATCCTTCCTTGAAGCTCTTGCTCCCACTTTTGAAGCGGCGGATCGGACGGCTCAGGGACCAGCACTTTCCAGAAGAGATGACTCAAGCGGTCCGGAGTGACAAACACGCACGCGGTGAGATCGGTGGGATGCACACTCATCAAATACTCAAGTGCTCTGCCTCGAACTTTCAGAGCGTGCTCGGTCTGGTCCACGAACTTGAAGCACATCTCCGGATCGTTCACATCCGGACTCTCGCCTCTCAAGAGATCGACATCGCTCACATACTCGCCCGTTTCTCTGATGACCTCATCAATCAGCCCTTTCGGGAGACCGATATCATCTCTCGCGGGCGGAACAGGCATTCCGGCGATTACATAACCGTTCACGGGCGATGGGGGGAAAGTCAACGGGAGGTTGACCAGACCTGCTGTCTTACCTTGAGCTGCGGCGATTTCCCAGAATTTCATACCGCCGATGCCGGTCGAGGTTATCCAGCTTCGTTTAGTGGTCTCAGGCCCCATGCGACGACGGAAATCGAAAACACCGTGCCGTCCGGGGGATCGTCCGGTGTAGAGGCTGGACCAGGCGCTTGCGGTGACAGGTGGAATTGTGCTTTTCAGTACTCCCCTGGCTCCCGTGTTCACAAGCTGAGACAACCCGGGCAGCTTCCCGGCGCTGATAAGCGGATCGAGCAGCGTCCACGTGGCGCCGTCAAGGCCGATCAACAGCATGCGAGACGCCGGTCTGCGAGGATCGGAAGGTTGCGGGTGTGTCATTTTGCCTGGTTGGCGGCGTTGTTTGCCGGGCGAATCAGGTCACGCATGATCGCCCACTCGGCAGGGGATATAACCCTGAGACCCAGCACCAGAATCGGGAACAACACCAACACGCCCAGAATGCCATAGGCCCAGTGGTGGCCATAGAGCCATTCCGCCAACAAGTGAACAATCATACCACAGAGGGTGGGGAGGAAGAACAAGTTCATTACCTTAAGACCGCGTCCCACGCTGCGCAGAAGCCACAGACCGTAGCCAAGGATCGTGACTTCCGCTGCGATCGCAGCGTATCCGCATCCCATTACATTGATTCTCGGGATAAGTATGAGATCGAGGACTACAAGCACTATGACTCCGGCAAGAACTGATCGAAACTCGAATTCGGGCTTCTTCAACGATACAAACAGACTTCTCAAAACCTGCGACGGGAAACTCAGCGCGATCGTCCACGCGACCAGCGGCATCACGCCAAGTGCCATGGCGTACCGCTCGCTGAAGTATGGATCAGCGAAAGATGTGACCAGCGGCAGCACCTCGTATCTTGAGACTGCGAGGATTATCAATATAGGCAGCGCGAGCAGGTACAGGAACTTCATAAGGGCCAGAGAATAGACCTGGAAAGCTTCAGTCGGCAGCTCGGCTTTTCTGGCGAGAGTCGGGAACAACGCGGGGCGTATGCTCATCGGCACAAACTTGAGTTGAACCAGCATATTATTTGGACTTGAGAACTGAGTGACGAACTCCCGACCTACAAGTCCCTTGATGAAAAACGGGTGCATTCGATCCTGCAAGGTCCTGAGAAGCGTTGCGAATCCGAGCCCGATCGCCTCCCTGAACAAACTCCACGCCTCGTCGATATCCGTATGAAACCGGGGCTTCACAACAAACACGAACAGCACCAGATTGCTGACGATTGTCTGGATGATGCTCGTTGCGAGCAAGGCCAGAAAGAAACTGGAAAGCGGCCACCTGTGAACCGATCCGTACCAGAACACACCGGCATTCAGCAGGGACGAAAAAACGAGCAGGATCGCCTCAAGATAAAGCCGCTCGTACGCCTTGAAACCGGTTCCCGCAGTTGCATAGCCGTAGCTGACCAGCAGAGCCCCGGTAAGCGCGCACGCGGAAAGAATGAACTCCCCCTGCAGACCGCTTCCAACGAACTGCGTCCGTGCATACAACAACGAGGCCGGGATAGCAATTGCGCCCAGAAAAATCGCCAGGAGAAAGCTTGCCAGATAGCAGGTGCCAAGATGACGGGGGCCGTTTTCAAGGTCGGTAGCGATCTTTCGAATGGTCACCGACACCATCCCGTCCTGGAAACCTATGCAGATGACCGCCGCGAAGGCGGTAACCAGGTAAAAGATGCTTTCCAGGCCGGCGTCCAGATACTGCAGAAGGTAGACGTAGCCGAGAAAAAGGACAATCTTGGAGACGATACTCGCCGCCAGCATGCTGAGAGCATTGAAGGCCAGTAGACGTGGCCGATTCATGCCTTGACCGTCTCCTCGGCGGGCGGAAGCTGAGTGCGAGGAATGCCCCGGTACCGCGTCACTATCAGGCATAATCCGAACAGCAGCAACAGCAGTGCGCTTGCCCCCTGCACTCTAACCAGCATATTGTTGGTGTGAATAACGGGCAGCATGGCGATCGTCGCCGCCAGCGTCCCGATCACCCACGCTCGATCGGGAGGGTGTACCGTACGTCTCAGGAGCATAATGCATGAAGTGTAAATCCCAATAAAGAAAGTCGCCAGGACTGCCAGTCCCAGGACCCCCATTTTATACCAGAACCACATATATGCCGAATGAAGGAAAAGCTCTTCCTTCGCGAACTCGGTGGCTCTGAAGTGTTTGACCATCCTCGACCCCGGAGCATATCCCAATATCGGCTGCCTCTCCATATCCTCAAGGGCTTTCTGCATCTCGAACAACCTGAACCTTATGCTGGCGCCCGCTGTGCCTTTGGTCATCAGCGCCTGCACCCGTTTCACCAGGGCGATATTGAAAGTCGCCCTTGCAGCCGGCACCGTCGATACCAGCACCAAAAAAACCAACGTCACGGCAAGGATGAAGGTAAGCAGAGTCCGGACCCATCGCCACCGTCTGGATGCGTCGACCAGAAAAATCGTAATGATAATCGCGAGAAAGGTCCCGGCAATGGCGCCTCGGAACAAAGAGACAACAACCCGTATGAGGCTGAAGAAAAAGGCGAATTGATAAAGCCTTCGACGGTTTACTCCAAGCTTGTCATCGTAGACGAGGATCATCCCCAATAAAGGCACCAGGAAGAAATTGAAATCGTACGGGCCTGTTCCGAAGCGGATCGCAGTGATACCGACATCCCCGCTGCGGAATGGATTGTACTTGAAGTTGTAGTACCAGATCGGAATGAGTATTAGAAAATTGAGTACAACAAACCAGTCAAGAAAAAAATACCTCTCCCGTCGCGCGTTCCCCTCGCTCCCCAGCACTCGTGCAATAATTACGATACCCGCGTAGAACAACAGCGGCGTCGCATCATACCAGAAGTCCATCAGCTCGTTCCCATACGACATACTGATGGGAAAATAGGAAATTGACACGCAAACCGGCAGGAGAAGAATCCATTCAAGCGCCGAGAGAGGCTCGAGCTTCCCTTTTTTCATGCGTTCGGTGCACAGGTATGAGAGAAGCAGCACCACGTAGATTATCTGCACGCCCCACAGAAACCATGCCGTCTGCATCGGGAAAGGCAGACCGGTAAGCCCGTGCTCCTGGGCAGTCGTGGCCAGTGTCATCATCGTGCTCAACACGGATATCGAAAAAAGCAGGATCAGAGAAATCAGAAGTCCCCATCGTGGACGAAAAAAGGCGAGCGCCGCTATGCCGATACCGGCAAGCACTCCGACCGCATAACCGATGTCCTTTCTGTCGGTGACCAGGTAAAAGAGGTACAAAGCCACAGCAAGAAGCGGGATTTCCAGCCAGGAGAGTCGGCGACGCAGGGCCAGTGCATTCACCGATATCACCTCTCCGCAGGGACCGCTCGGCGGCGCAGTGCGTCAACCGAGAACGCCGCAAAGATACCGATCCAGAGGCTGATTGCGAAGGTTCCGAGAGTCAGCACCAGCTTCCGAGGACGGACCGGCTTGGTTGGCACTAACGCTTCATCAAGGACCGTGAAAGGGGTCTCCTCCCTGAGCTCCTGGATTCTCGACTGCTCAAGCTCCTGAGTGAGGACCAGGTATATCGCCTCATAAACTTGCCGACTGCGCTCAAGCTCAATCAACCTGCGCTGATCGGGAGGGAACTCCTCCAGGCGGGCATCTATCTCCGAAAGAATGCTCTCGGCCACCTGCAATTGCGCCTCGTACGCGGCCGATTCCACCATGAAACCCGCGACCGATGCGTCGCTGTAGTCGGAAATCTCCCGATAAAGCTCCCTCGTGACCGCATCTATCTGATGCTCCAACGCCACAACCTGGGGGTTATCAGGTGTCGCCCACAACAGAATCTGCTGTCGTTGAAGCTCAAGCTCGCTAAGCTCTGTCCTCAGACGGACGACCGTCTGATCCCCCAAAGCCTCCATAAGAGGAACCGGTGGATCGCCCTCCGGTTCGTTTCCGGCCGCGAGCCATTCGTAGTAGTCCTGCATGTCCGTGCCGGCATCCGCCATGGCCTGAGCACGAGTCCGACTGCCGCGGTAGTCAATTTCCGCCTGCGTCACAAGAGCTTCAATATCGGCATAAGACCGGATAAGCTGCTCGGCCGTCGCCTCAACCGCCAGAATCCCGGTTTCCGTCTTGACAATCTCGATTTCCGCTTCGGAGGCTTCCAATTGAGACTCTACCTCGATCTGCCGCGCTTCAAGGAATTCAACAAGGTCGGTTTGCGTACTCCGATTAACTTCGTTCAAAAAACTCAGTGTCTGAGAGACATATGCGTTCGCAAGCTCAGCGGCAATCCTCGGGTTGGTGTGCTGGTACATGACCTCCGCCAGGCCGCGATCGGAGTCCTCCACTCGAATGCGGCTCTGCATTCGCTCCGCCAGTGCCCGAAGTCTCTCCTCCTCGGAACGATACTTGGTGTTGTTCTGGATGTCTGGGTACGTGGACAGCAGGTCGACATTTTTCTCCTCGCGAACGTACTCATTCACGCGAAGAGCAAGTGTGCGGCTCTCCATAATGGCGATATGGTTGTAGAGGGTCGGGGTGGTTTCGAGAATGCCGGCCATGATCCCGATCGGAATATCCATCTCCGTCAGGCTCCGCCGCATGAACGATGAAGCCCGTTTGAGGGGGAAAATGACTGTTGCCTTACCCTCGTAGACCGGCTCGAGCACAAAGAAAACGAGGATAATGGCGAGCAGGGTCGGAATGAGTGTGATCACCGCAAGGATTTTCCATTGGCGGGCGATGACCACGAAATAGCTCTGAGGCGGGGTTTCCATATCACGATTGCCTCGCAGCCGTTGACTTACGAGGGTAGATGCGGATTATAAGGCCGGACCGAATCAAAGTCAAAAACGGAACTCCATTACCGTGGGCCATATCGGGACTACTTTCAGTCCCATTAAGAGATATTATACCGTGAAAGCCGATCTTTTGACTTTCATGTACTATACTTGCAGAGAACCGGGCACTCATGTTGACCACCTCCCTCGATGTATGATAGCCTAATAGGGAGGGCCTGCACCATTTAGGTCAAGCAGGCGTATGGAGATTATTATGCGACTTCCCCTTACATGCCTGATCGTTGCGTTTTTCATCGTATCCCTATCCTCTTGTGGAGGCGGCGTCAAGGAACCGACCAGCATGCCGACCTTCCCGGAGAGCAAACCCACAGGTGTAGATGCCACCGCGGGAAACGGACTCGCTACTCTCACCTGGGACGCGGTTCCCGGAGCCATTGGATATAACGTCTACATCTCGGAAAGCGGCCTGGCTTTTAAAAGGTACCAGGGCGAACTGGTGTACACGACGTCATTCACCATATTCGACCTTGAGAACGGGAAAACCTACTACTTCGGTGTCTCGGCAGTGGGCAACGGCGGATGGGAAACCGCAATAGCGTATCCCGGCGGAAGCCCAACGGCAAGCCCGATCAAACCGACTGATGTAGTCCCCGAACCCCCAAAGCCGCATGCAGGTCCGCCGGATCCCCCTTCGAACCTTCAGGGGTATGCAAGGGACTCCGTGGCCTACATATGGTGGGACATGCATACTGTCGGGGATTTCGACTACTACACAATCTATCGACTCGATCCCGATATGACGGGATACACTCTCATTGAAGACGGATATGATCCGCCGCCCGATGAGGGAATAATAGACTACCGCGACACCGACCTTTTCAATGACGAAACCTACTTCTACTTCGTCACCGCTGTCGACGATGAGGGGAACGAAAGCGACCCGTCCAATATTCTGGCCCTGACTCCGCTTGATCTCCCACCGGAACCGCTTCTGAACATGGATATCCTCGTCAAGGCCGGACGCATCATCATCGAGTGGGATGTCCCCGAAGCGATTGACATCGCCACGTACGCGATTGAGCGTGTCGAGCCGATCGACACGGGGATCCCAGGCACTGAGATCATTTTGCGCTTTCTTATCTTCCATCCGACTACAACCTTCGAGGAACCGGACTCATACGCCGAGGGGTTCGTCCTAGTTTATCTCGATGATGACCTCGAACGAGTCGTGCTTGAGGATCGCTCTGTGGAAGAGGGGAACCTCTATACCTATCGTATCGCGGGCATTGACACAGGTGATAAGGAGGGGGCGCCTGTTGAAATAGTTGCCCCGATACAAACCTATTAGTTCTCTCATAAAGGCTGGAATTCAATGACGGCGCTCCAAAGCGCCGTTTTCCTCATGCATCAGCGCATCAGTCCCTGACAGTTTACTTCCCAAAACGTGCGCGTATAATGGCAGCAGCATGGACCTATCCCTGAAAGAAATGTACGGCGCGGCGTTGGTCGGAATCAGGAAGAATCCGCTCATTTATCTGCTCCTTCTCCTTTGGGGATTGGTCCAGGGATTGGTTGTGCTGGCGCTTCTCATGATCGGCGCTCCCATCTGGCTGACCGCCGTAATGCTGCTCAAACCCGGAGAGAATACCGCCAGTTCTTTTCTCTATATCACGATCTCCTACTTCGGCGTCGTGGCTCTGGTCATAGCCCTCCTGTCCGCCGCCACCCGGGCCGGGGTTCTTGGATTCGGCGCACGAATCCGCACCGGCCAGAAAGCAAACACTCTCTCGTTCCTGCAGGGGATATTCAGGTTCACCTGGCCGTTATTCGTTGGTGGAATTATTGTCGGGATGCTGAGCCTGATACCCGCCCTCGCATTCCTGGCAGTCCTGCGAGCGATGTTCGCAGGCATCGTGAGCGACGTCTTCACCAGCGGCTGGAACCTCAGTCACGCCATGGCTTTCCTCGCTCTGATCTGGAACGCATTGATGGTTGCGGGAATTTTTCAGATGCTGATCTTCTTCTGGGTAGCTCCTTGGGATGAGATGGTCGTGTTGTACGAGTTGTCATTTTCGGAAGCGCTGCTGAGGAGTTTCAGTTTCGTATTCAGCAAGCGACATTTTCTGAGAGTGCTGTCGCTGATTATCGCCAACGTTCTCATCGCACAGATACTTCTGATTCTGCCTAACATAAGCGTCTTTCTCGAGGGTCTTGGGTCCGGTCTCGCTGTTGCTTACCTGAGAGTATTGAGCAACGCCGCAGGAAGCTCGGTAACCAGTTTCATCCAGTTTGCCCTCCTTCCGTTTTTCGCGTTTGCGCAGTTGTATCTTCTTCCGTGGCATGCCCCGGAACAAGCAGACACTTCAATACCAGATCCCACGCCGGAGCAAAAGTCCAAGCTTTTCATAACAGTCTAGGTTCGACACTGGAGCTGAGAGGATTCTGAAGAATGGATTTCACCGCAAAAGTTCACACGCGATCGCTTTCCGACACCGCATACCCCGCGCTTGTGGTCCCGGCCTTCGAGGAGGGCACGATGCCCGGCGAACTCGCCGAGATCGACAAGGCGTGGAAAGGAGCGCTTTCGAAAGCATTGAAGGAGAATGTGCTCTCCAGGGAAGGGGAGGTGTTTATTCTCCCAAGCCCGCTTTCCAGGGGAATTCGCCGGGTTGCGTTCATCGGTATGGGCTCTGAAGATGATTGCACGCTGGAGAGCCTGAGACGAGCGGCGGGTAACGCGGCAAATGCAATCAGGAAACGCGATGTCCGCAGGATTTGCTTCCTCGTGAAGCCTTTCGTTCCCGATGGCAAGGACTTGACGATGTCGTGCATCGCGCTGGTGGAGGGCGCACGGCTTGGAGCGTATTCCTTCGACCGCTTCAAGAGTGAAAAGGACACCCACCCGCTTGATGTCGCCGAGTTGCACGTTCCGAAGGGGACGAATGTCCGGGAAATTGTGGCCCGACTCGATCGAGTTCTCACACTCACCACATCAACCATAATCGCTCGCGACTGGGCCAACACGCCCGGCAACCAGGCCACTCCAACCCATATCGCCCGACTTGCCAAGGACATCGCAAGGGAAGCCGGTCTCAAGTGCACCGTCCTCGAGCGCAGGGACTGCGAGAAGCTTGGCATGGGAGCGTTCCTCGGGGTCGCCCAGGGAAGCGACCAAGCCCCGAAATTCATCATTCTTGACTACAAGCCCAAGCGTTACTCGAAGACGATCTGCCTCGTCGGCAAGTCGATTACTTTCGACTCCGGAGGAATCAGCATAAAGCCGGCACTGGACATGGACGAGATGAAGGCGGACATGGGTGGCGGCATAGCAGTCATGGGGACCATGCGCGCGATTGGAATCATGGAGCCCTCCGGTGTGCGCGTGATCGGAATCGTGCCCGCCTGCGAGAACATGCCCAGCGGATCGGCCATGAAGCCTGGAGATATCATTCGAACGCAGTCCGGCAAGAGCATCGAGGTAATAAACACCGATGCCGAAGGACGGCTGATCCTCGCGGACGGCCTCGAGTACGCGGTGCGGGAGTACCATCCGGATGCCTTGGTGGATGTCGCCACACTTACGGGAGCCGTAGTGGTGGCGTTGGGACACGAAGTTGCCGGATTCTGGACGGAACACGAATCCCTCGCCGAACCGCTTGTCAAAGCCGCCGAAATTTCAGGTGAACGAGTCTGGAGAATGCCGTTCATCAAGGAATACAACGAAAAACTGAAGAGCGAATTCGCGGACCAGAAAAACAGCGGCGGGAAATGGGGCGGAGCCATTGTCGCCGCTCTGTTCCTTCAGAAGTACGTGGGCGACACTCCCTGGATGCATATCGACATCGCCGGCCCTGCAATTCCCGAGAGCGCGAATCCGTATCGGCCCAAAGGCGCAAGCGGCTACGGCCCGCGATTGCTATACAACTTTATTGAGAATTGGCTTGAGGGCTGACATCCTGGAGCATTGCAGAGCCGTCCTGGAAGGGCGAGACTCCAGTCGAGCCGAGACTCCTGTCGAGCCGAGACTCCTGCCAAGCCGATGCGCGATTCGGAAAACGGCTCAGCGGGAGCTTCGCCCTCCCGGCATTTTGGGGATTGGGACGCCTTTCACCCGACATCCAAACTTCTCATCGTCAGTTCCCATCGGGCACGCTCGATCATGTCATCCAACTCCTCGAATTCCACATTCTCATCGTGCGCCCGACCTGCTCCGATGCTTCGCATGAACCTGTCATCAAGTGCTTCACTTGGAACTACATGCGATAGGTCCTCAAGCAGTCGGCCGAAACGCTCGTCCTTGCTTCCTCCAACAGTTTCTTGATAATCATAATTGAACTTGCGACCGACAATCCGCAACCAGTCAGGGTTATCGCCGCGATGAAACAAATGAAGCACCCATCCGATTTTGTCTGCAGTCGTCAGTATTCGCGCAATCGACCTATCCAGCCGTGACGAGTCCCGATAGCCACGTCGCGGCATATGCCTGGCCTCGTCCATCTCCGCCACCCAACCCACCTGAGCGAATTCAACCGAGTTCGCGTCCAGAATTTCCTTGTCGGCAAAGAAGCTCTCAAGCTCCAGGCCACTATCGACCACATCTGCGTTTCTGATTACCGTAAGTTTACCCGGCGTGACAATATCCTCCTGAGCGACAAGCCCCGCAGGAAATCCCTTTTCAATGAGAAAAGTCGCGAGCCCGTTGGCCTGATCGAAACCGAGCTCCTCCCAGACAATCCCCTGCTGCCGCCGAAGCCGTATCGCAACAGTCTGAGGATGCCTGCCCAAAACGGCGGCGACCTCGGACCTCCATTCAAAATGAGGAAGCGGTGCGTACGATCTCAGAAGCACAGCGTATTCGTCCATGCTCTCTTACACCTTTTCGATCTGTCCAAAACTCTCCAATACGTCGGACGTCTTCAGAATCGTCGCGAAGCCAAACCCAAGATTAATCAGACTGGCGATATGCATCTCCTCGGATGCGGTGCCGTTAGCGTCCGCCGGTAGGAACACACGATAATCCCTGCAAAACGCATGTCGTGCAGTCGTCTCGCAGCAGAGATTGGTCATGACACCCGTTATTACAATGTCGCGAACGCCCTCCCTCCGGAGCAGATCATCGAGATCGGTTCCAAGGAACGCATTGTACCGGTTCTTGCGTATCAGGAAATCATCGGGCGCGACGCCCAACGAATGATGCAGCTCCGACTCCGGAGTTCCCTCGACAATATTCTCCTCCCACCACTCGCCGAGTATCCCGAGATCACTACCGTCCGCCTTGTGCATGTGCTGCGTGAAGAAAATCGGACGACCCGCAGCGTGGAACGCGTCTATCAGCATTCGAATCCGCGGAAGAATCGGCACGCCTTCTGGTTCGGGATGCGCGACGAAATAGTTCTGGCAGTCGATTACCAGGAGCGCCGACCGCTCAGGATCCGGGCTCCAATCGTGCAGATTGAACGGCCCAATCGCGCGGAGCCATTGGTCGGTTTTCTCGTCAAGATTTTCCGGGGTGATATAGTCGATCATTGCCGCACCATGCTAGCGCACGTCGGGGACAGGCTCAAGGTTGACGCCATATTTGCTATAATGATATTGGTGACCTTTCTTCAAGCTATTTAACAGTAAACCGGGATGGTGCTGTATTGACTCAAGGCTTCGGCAGTCCGTCCGGAAGGAGACGACCGATGATCTGCAAAGTTAACCACGTGACAGCAGGCCTATTTCTTATGCTCGCACTGTCCTGCTCCGGCGCCGGTTCTCCTGTGATACCGGATTCCGGAGAGGACCTGACTCCCCAGGCAGTAACCCAAAACGCACAGACTCGGACTCATCTCTGGGGTTACTACGATGTCATCTTCGATTTGCCATCGAAAACCGTTGAAGTCATTCCCAACCGCTCGATCGAGTTCACGGTGAACATCGTGAAATTCCTCAATAACGACCCAGTTGGCATTCAGTTCAGCTTCAACGGCACTACGCCGGGCGCTGGCTACGTTGATGTGGATTTGGATGTGACCATCAAACATCCGTTAGATGATGCGGGATTCAACGGTTACGACGTGCGGGGAATCTTCATCGGGGATGGATCGGGCACGCTAAACTACAACACCGATCTCAAGTATCCGGTCAACGGAACCGACCAGATCCTTCTGAACGCCGATGGGTACTCCCGATGGTTCAACCCTACCGAGTTCTGGGTCCCGAAAATCTGGGGCTATGTTCCCGGCAACTACGCTCCACCAGACTACACCGGATCGGCAACTCTCAATCCCTACAAGTATTTCGGAGAAGGAATGGGCGCGACCGATAATGTGTGGAACTATCTCACCTCCGGCGCACCGAATACCGGCTACTTTCTGGCCGGGTCGAGCAACACCCGAAACTACCAGGTTCGGCTTCCGCTACCGGATCCCGGCATCAAGTACGGCTACGCCGTGACGGCAGACTGGGCAGGCGAGGCTCCCCAATTCCATCCGGCGCATGCCCCGGAAGCGGTCGGCTGCAAAGTGACCGACACAAGCAACGTTTATTACAATGACCCCACGGACAACGGCGGGAACCTCATTCTGGACATCAGCGTTTTCGACTGGGATGCTGAGCTCACCGGCGGCGTGATGGAGGACTACATTATCTTTGTGGAGTCCAGTGTGCTGAGCTGGATGCACATGTTCACGACGACCGATATGACACCGATCGGCGGAGGCGAGCACTACTCAACCTACCACGTCGAGATTCCCGCCGACAATGTCACCGGCACCGAGGGCAACGAGTTCTGGGTGATAGTGGAGGACTCGAACGCCGACTACACGAATCCGTTCGGTGTTCCGAACGATGCCGGTACAGACCTGCCGGCGGCGTGCTTCCGGTATGGCCTGATGGTCATGAGCACCGATTTCGGCTGGACTCGAACATGGGGCGACTCAGGAAGCGATCGAGGCTACGCTCTCGCTGTGGACTCGTCAGGAAACGCATATGTCACGGGATACAGGACCGTACCGGGCAGTAAGGACTCCTTCCTGGCGAAATACAGTCCAAGCGGAGATCAGCAATGGGAATTGACGTGGGGAGGGACAGGCACCGACTGCGGCTATGGAGTGGCAATCGACGCGGAGGCCAATATCTATGTGACGGGTTACTTCCAGGGCTCGGTTGATTTCGATCCCGGGCCGGGTAACGAAATCCAGACCTCATATGACCTGGCCGATGTTTTTCTGAGCAAGTTTGAATCGAACGGTAACTTCCTATGGGCACGCACATGGGGCGGCCCCAACAATGACTATGGCCAGGGAGTCTCCGCTGACGGTGCGGAAAATGTCTACGTGACCGGTCAGTTTGCCTCTGAAGTTGATTTCAACCCCGCTGGTGGCACCGTGTATGTCTCCAACGGCGCGGACGATGCCTTTCTGAGCAAGTTTGACTCTTCAGGGAGTTTTTCATGGGCTCGCGTATGGGGCGGGTCCGGTTCTGACGCCGGTCGCGGAGTTACCGGTGACAGCTCCGGGAACGCCTATGTTACGGGCGTGTTCCTCGATTCGGTGGACTTTGATCCATCGGGCGGAACATTGGTTGCTTCGAACGGAGGGACGGACGCCTATCTGAGTAAGTTCGATCCCCTTGGCAACTTCCAGTGGGTGCGGACCTGGGGCGGAACAGATGGGGATATAGGCTTTGGAGTTGCTGTTGACGGTTCAGGAAGTGTCTACGTGACAGGAGGATTCCAGGGGGAAGTCGACTTCTATCCCGGCATCGGCACAGACCTTCACAACTCCAATGGCAGTTCCGATGTCTACTTGAGCAGTTTTGGCACTTCAGGCAGTTTCCAGTGGGCGCGCACATGGGGCGGATCAGCCCTTGACGAGGGCTACGGAGTGGCTGCCAACAGCTCGGGGGCTGTCTTCGTCACAGGCGGATTTCAGGCCGAGGTGGACTTCAACCCCGAGGGCGGAACAGCACGGCTCTCAAACGGTGGCGATGATGTCTTCCTAAGCAGGTTCGATTCATCCGGCAGTTTCCAGTGGGTGCGCACTTGGGGTGGGAATAACCTGGATCGTGGAAGGGGAGTCGGCATAGACCCTTATGGGAATGTCTTTGCAGCAGGCAGGTTCAGGTATACAGCGGACTTCGCCCCCAGCGACCCTCCCTGCAATGAAGATCCTGACATGCAAGGTTCACACGGAGCCTGTGACGTTTTCTTGAGCAAGTTCCGTCCCGATGGCTGCTGGTAAGCACGAATAGAAGCGCCCAGGAAGCCGGCGCTGAAATCCTATGGTATAATTTTTC
>CBDUXL010000013.1:0-23063 GCA_965371155.1 uncultured bacterium
CGTCCTCGAAAAGCAGGTGTCCCCGCCACGCGATTACACAATCAGGTTGTCCGATCCGTATTTTAGTGCTGGAGATGTGCTATACTATCCACCAATAGACTCATAGGCGTGGAGGCAAGGTCATGATACCTGCATATCGACTTGGGATATTTGCTGTGCTGTTGGCGGTGATCGCATCCAGTTGCTCAGGCGCGGGCAGCCCTTCAATTCTACCGTTGCTGGACGAGCCTTGTTCCGCATCCGGACCCGGCCTGACGACTCAATCGACAGCGTCTCAGCAAGGTAATCACTACTTGTGGTCATACAGCCTGGTGTACATCGATGCGACCAATCCGGAAGAGATCGATTTCGAGATAATTCCGATTCGACAGGTTTCGGGCCACTGGAACGTGCTCGGGTGGCTGGAGCAAGGGCCATGCACGGATTGTTTCAAACTTGTAGGCTTGACCCCTTCCGGCAGCGGTACGATCCTCGCGGATGTGGAGATCACGCATCCGTTCAGCATGCTGAACTTCACAGGTTTCGATGTGCGCGGGATCGCGATGTTCAACGCGAGTCATACGTTCCCGGCATCAGGGCTGACGGCTTCAGATCGGTCGGCCGGCGATGGAGAGCTTGTGAATGCCGACGGGTACACAACGCTGTACAACAGCACGACAGTCGGGAGCGGTCCCGACGGTCTGCAGGGATATATCATCGGCAACCTGGCCTCCGTTCAGGCCCCGAACGCTCTCTTGAACGGCTACAAGCGGCATATCACCGACGATTCCGCCAATACTCGCAACGCTTTCTACGCGGGGGATTCCATAGTGGCGACCTACGAGGTCGATATGCCCAATGGTCCGTTTGTTTTCGGCTATGCTGTCGATGCAAACTGGGCTCCGCCGACCAGCAAGCCGGTAACCGATCCCATGACGCAGTTTGGCCCTGAAGCCAACTGCCCGGAACCGTGGAAGATCGAGGTCAGCGGACCTCCGATCGGTGCAAGTGGTTCGACAGAACTCACCATTGATGTCTACGACCGGCAGGGCAAGGGCAGCCACTCTACGCCGCTGGTTGAATGCCCGGACTTGTTCACCGGCGTATATACAGCCTCACATTCCATGGACGGAGCCGGTTTCAGCCGGTGGGTGGTGACCGTGGATAATGCGAAAGGTGCCGGTATCGGCGAGTACAAATGCCTGGTCGGCGTGGTTGACTCCGAGAACGACCCAACAGGTGCGCCGTGGTTGGATCTGACTGCATACCAGGTGTTCGCTCTGGCAGTCTCGGTCGGTCCCCCGGAGGAGGGCTACGCTCGCATATGGGGGGGAGCAAGTATGGATAGAGGTGCAGGAGTCGCCACGGACAGCGCCGGCAACATCTATGTCGCCGGCTATTTCGATTACTATTGTGAGTTCAAATTTCCCGAGGGCAATGACATCTACTTCCTGGACCCCTATGAGCCGGATCAATCCTACCTGGTCAAGTTCAGTCCCTCCGGTGCTTACCTATGGTCGCGCGCGTGGGGCGGGTCGTCGGATTCCGACAGAGCGTACGCAGTGGCTGTGGATGGATCAGGGAAAATCTATGTCGCAGGACGGTTCGAAGGCAATGCCGATTTTGATCCCGGTGATGGAGTTGAGATGCGCACCTCTGTGAATATCTGGGATGATGTCTACCTGAGTAAGTTCGATTCTTCAGGGAACTTCCTGTGGGTGCAAACATGGGGCGGGACCGGAGATGACTGGGCCTATGGAGTGGCAGTCGACAATTCCGGGAATGCCTTTGTCACAGGAGACTTCGAAGAAAGCGCTGACTTCGATCCCGGCATCGGAGTTGATACTCATTACTCGAACGGTGACTCAGATGTTTTCATAAGCAAGTTCGATTCTTCCGGCAACTTCCAGTGGGCACGCACGTGGGGGGGAGGCGGGTGGGAAACCAGCGCTGATGTCACGGTCGACGGCTCCGGAAGCGTCTATGGCGCCGGCCATTTTTCGGGTACCGTGGATTTCAATCCGGGTAGCGGAGTTGACAATCACACTTCGAGCGGCGGCAGCGATGCCTGGTTCATAAAACTCGACTCTTCCGGTGGTTACGTGTGGGCAAAAACATGGGGGGGATCGGGGGGAGACACCGGCAGAGGTATAGGTACGGACGGCTCCACGAGTGTCTACGTCACGGGCTTATTCACAGGTACGGTCGATCTCGACCCGGGCGGCTCATCAGATGAGCATAGCGCCAATGGTAACCAGGATGTTTACGTAACCAGGTTCGATTATTCCGGCAACTACCAATGGGCACGCACCTGGGGTGGGGCAAAAATGGATTACGGAAACGATGTCGATGCAGACTCCTCAGGTAATGTATTCATTACGGGCTTATTCAGGTTATCAGTCGATTTCGATCCCGGCTCAGGTGTTGATATGCACAGCGCGGGCTGGTACGACATTTATCTCAGCAAATTTGATTCTTCCGGCAACTTCCAGTGGGCGCACACATGGGGAGACGACAGCGCGGATGAAGGCTGGGGTGTTGCCGTAGACGGCTCGGGGAACGCAAGCATCACGGGCGATTTCAAGGGTTCGATAGATTTTGACCCGGGTTCGGGCGAGGACTGGCACACCTCGGTGCAGGACGACGACGCTTTCCTGATAAGGCTCTTGCCCGACGGTACCTGGTGAGCTTGAACGTCAGGCATATGGGGTGCCACGGATCACCGAGCCCTCGTTTTGAATGAGCAGGTGTCTGGGTTGACCCTCGAGCAAAGCATCGTCCTATTGACAATTGCTGACCCACCAGTCAGACTTAATCTCAAAATTTCTCAACACGGAGGATGAACAATGCGTCTTTCAATCCGATGGTTCCTGTTGCTGGTTGTCATCGTTGCAGCCGGTAACCTCAGTCACCTCGGCTCAGTGAGCGCCAGTGAGGCTACAGCGCCTCTGAACCCCGTCGACCTTACGCCCGCTTGGCTGAACGTAAGGCCCAGTGATATCTGTGTGGACGGAGACTACGCCTACGTGAGCGACGAACTCGACGGATTTCACATCTTTGACATCTCAGATCCCGCAAATCCTGTTTGGGTAAATCGCATCGAAGTGGACGGTCTGGCTTGTCTCGACATCGTTGTTGATACCGGGCACGCCTACGTCACAACCTATTCAGGTTTGCTGATCGTCGACATCGGCTCGCCGGACTCGCAGGGTTCCGCGCAAGTCGTGCGTACAATCGGAGAAGGCCTTTTCGAGGAAATCACTGTCTCGGATGGATGCGCGTACCTGATAGAGAGAAGGCAAAATGAAGATTCCGGCCTCTTACACGTAGTTGACATCGGTGTACCGGAGTCAGCGCGTATCACAACCTCGATCGAGGTGCTGCCTTGGGCCAAGGATGTGGCGGTTTCGGACGGAGTTGCATACGTGACAGGGGGTTTGGATGGCGGCATGCAGATAATCGCAATTGATCCACCTGAATCGGCTCGTGTCGTCAACTCTGTCGACACCTCCCACAACGCTTATGGCATTGCAGTTTCAGATGGCTACACCTGCGTGGCGGGTGGTTCTTTCGGAGGTCTGACTATCGTTGGTGTCGATCCTCTGGAATCCGCTCACGTCGCGAGTGTAATCGATACGCAAGGGCGTGCCGACCAGATTGCGGTTTCAGATGGATACATATTCCTGACCGGCTTGCATTGTCTTAAAGTAATCGAGGGAGCCTTGACCGATTTGCCTGAGTCGGCACAGATCGTACGCTCTGTCGAGGTGGGACACGCGGGAACGCCCGTAGGCATCGCCATTTCAGGTGGCTATGCATATGTTGCTGACCGTGATAAAGGTCTGCAGGTGTTCGATATCGACCCGCCCGAATCGACAGAGCTTGTCAGCGTTACTGACACGCCATCCGCGACCGACCGCATTCTGGTTTCGGACGACTATGCGTATGTGCAGGACTGGAGCAATGGTTGCATGTATATATACGACATCGCTCCCGCATCCTTAGCGCGCATCGTAAGGACGATCCGGATGGCTGAGTCAGGGATGGCACGGGGCCCGGAGTGTCTTGCCGTTTCAGGCAGCTACGCTTACTTATTGGGAATTGAACCCAATGACAACAGCCGGAAGCTGCATATAGTTGACATTAGTGAACCCGAGTCTGCGAGCATAGTTGCCTCTGTGGAAATGCCTTTCCATGCGCTGGATATGGCCATCACGGACGGATACGCGATGGTAACAATCGAACCTGCCGGCGACCTGCAAATAGTGGACATCGACCCGGTTGAATCAGCGCACATCGTAAGCTCTCTCAGCCTGACAGATATGCCTCCACCAGATGGCTACGTTCAGGCCAAAGTTGTTAATTTTGCTCCTCCATATGTGTACGTAGTGGCGGAGGATACACACGGTGGTGGCACTTATCTGCACGTGATCGACTTCGGCTCACCGGAGTCGCCTTTTATCGCGGGCTCAATTAGAATCCCCTATTCTGCACCAATCACTGTTTCCCCGGACGGCTACGCATACGTATTGGGTTCAGACGCCAAGGATCTACAGATAATTGATGTCGACCCGGCGGAAGCACTTACAGTGGTGGGCTCTGCGGACCTGGAAAGCCTGGTGGACTGGGTGACAGACCTTGATGTTTCAGGCGGCTATGCGTTCCTGACGAACGAGTATGGACGGATGCTGATAGCCGATGTGGATCCACCTCAGTCAGCCTATGTCGAGGCTTACCTTGATTTCCCGCACTGGGCGTATAACTCTGTCCTTTCAGGTGGCTACGCATACGTGGCCGATTCTAAAGCATTGCTGATGGTCGACATTGATCCCCCTGAATCGGCGTATGTCGTCAGTTCAATCGAAATGCCCGGGTTTGTACATAATGTCGTTGTCTCGGGCAATTATGCCTGCGTCGCGTGTGGCCATGGCGGCCTGCGAATCATCAAGCTGTGGTGAAGTGTCGTCCGGAGCCGGCGACAGCCGCTCTTGACAACTTTCATCGTGATTGATTGCAGCGTACTGGGCACGTCATGCTGCAGAGGTAGATATCGAGTTGGAGAAAAGCCTGGAACAGCGTATAGCTGAAGCCGTTCGCGAGGAGGTGGCGATAGTCCCGTACGATCCTGAATGGCCGCGTCTATTTGAGGATGAGTCGCGATTTCTTTGGGGGAAGCTGCCGAAGTCGCTTGTTCTCAGGATTCAGCATTTTGGAAGTACCGCCATACCGGGATTGGCGGCAAAGCCAATTGTCGATATTCTGGTTGAGGTTAGCAGCTTAGAGGAAACCAAGAAACAAATTGTGCCAATACTTGAATCAGAAGGTTATGACTACTTTTGGCGCCCAACCGTCGGCAGCCCGGATGATTATTATGCCTGGTTTATAAAGCGCAATTCAGAAGGCAAGCGCACACACCATATACATATGGTTGAGGCAGATTCGACGATGTGGGTTGCGCTTTATTTAAGAGACTACCTGAGAGAGTTTCCTGATGAAGCTAAGCGCTATGGGGAACTAAAACAGTCGCTGTCTGAGAAGTATACAAAAGACAGGGTCGCATATATGGAAGGTAAAACAGATTTTGTTGTTTCTCTTACAGAAAGAGCGAAGCGATATTACAGCGCAACCTAAACAGGCCATTCACTTGAATTGAATGCTGCCGGTGCGACTCCAGTTGGTGATGGGCGCACAAGGGCTAAGATCGTCGGCAAGATTCCTAGAAGAACTTCTCCGCTACACTCTTCGCCTGGCTGAACAGCAGGAGGTAATCGCGTCCGCCGGCTTTTGAATCGGTTCCGGACATGTTGAATCCCCCGAACGGCTGTACATCGACCAGCGCGCCCGTGCACTTGCGATTGAAATAGAGATTCCCGACATGCATCTCGTGCCGTGCGCGCTCGATGTTCTTGCGGTTGTTCGAGATCAGCGCGCCGGTGAGACCGTAAATCGTGCCGTTAGCGATCTCGATAATGTGGTTGAAGCTCCGGGCCTTGATGAACGAGACCACTGGCCCGAAAATCTCCTCCTGCGAGACCCTGGCTTTCGGTTTGACATCGGCGATGATCGTGTTCTGAATCTGGTAACCTTTCGCGCCTTTGGGGGTTTTGCCGCCGACCGCAATCCGACCTTCCTTCTTGCCGATCTCCATATAGCTCAGGATTTTCTCGTATGCGGCCCGGTCGATCACTCCGCCGTTGTGAACGCCGTACTCGACCGGGTTTCCGACCTTGAGCTTTTTTGTGAGCTGGATCGCGCGCTCGAGGACCCGGTCGTAGACTTTCTGGTGGACGATCGCGCGGCTTCCTGCCGAGCATTTCTGACCCTGGAATCCGAAAGCGGATGTCACGATGGCCTGAGCGGCGAGCTCGATGTCCGCGTCGCCGTCGACAGCTACGAAGTCCTTGCCGCCCATTTCGAGAATGACCCTCTTGAGCCAGATCTGACCCGGTCGCACCTTGGCGGCTTCCTCGTTAATGCTGATGCCGACCTCCATCGAGCCGGTGAACACTATGAATCGGGTCTTCGGGTGCTTTACGAGATAATCGCCGACCTCTGCGCCCGGGCCGGGAAGGTAGTTGATGACGCCGGGCGGGATATCGCACTCGCGGCAGATCTCGACATACTTCGCCGCGATCACCGGCGCGGTGCTCGCGGGCTTCAGGATGACGGTGTTTCCGGCCGCGACCGGCGCGATTGCAATGCCGGACATGATCGCGAGCGGGAAGTTCCACGGCGGGATCGCAACTCCGGCGCCGAGTGGGATGTAATAAAGCTCGTTTTGCTCGTCGGGGAATGGGGTGACCTCGTGCGTTCCTGCGACACCGGCCATTCGGATCGCCTCGCGCGCGTAGAACTCGTGGAAATCGATCGCCTCGGCTGTGTCGGCGATTGCCTCGATCCAGCTCTTGCCCTCCTCGTAGACCATCCAGGCGCTCAGCTCCATTTTTAGCTCGCGCATTTTCCTGGCGATCGCGATCAGGTACCGCGCGCGGACCTCCCAGGGGACACGTTTCCACTCCTCGAATGCCTCGAGGGCAGCCTGAAGCGCTTTCTCGGCGTGTTTCTGGGTGGCTTTCGACACCAAGCCGATTACCTGATCCGTGTCGGATGGATTGATCGACGTAATTCTGTCTTTGGCCGTGGTTTCCTTGCCATTGATATAGAGCGGATACTCGCGGCCGAGTTCGGATTCGACCTTCTTGAGGGCCGCTTCCATTTTCCGCCGGTTTTCGGGGATGGTGAAGTCTTCGTAGGGTTCGGGTATGAATGGCATCAACATGGCGATTCTCCGTCCCTCCTGTGATGAAATGGAAAAAGGGGAAAGCTATTAAAGGGGATTAGACCCAGGAATGCAAGTGGGGAGGAGGAGGTGAGGAGGAGGTCGCTCTGTGCCTCGCGCTTCAGTGCCTCGTGCTTCCAGCACGAGTTCCCCCGTGCGTCTCGCTTCCAGCGAGAGTTTCCCCATCCGCCGAACATTCGCCTACGACCGTAAGAACCGCATCAAGAGCCACACGCACGCGGACACGAGTAACGCTCGCGAGAACTTGTGGTATGATCATGTGAGTCGCGTGTGGCAACGATGGATTGATAATTCGAGCACGGAGGAATGGGATTTAAAAAAAGGAGACAGCGACCTATTGATTATCATTGATACCATTACCATCATTTCGATCTCAGTCTGGCTCTTGGATTCAGTTGCATCGGATAACCGACGATCCTGGGGCGCCGTGGAATCCTAATGAACTCATTGATCGTCTATACTGTGCTAATGAGTGTTCTAGCGATTAGCTTAACAGTGTGTCGCCCTCCTGAATTGTGTCCTCCTGCACTAGGGACCACGATTTGCGACCAAGTCAAATCGCGTTTCTTAGAGAGGTTGCGGCACGAAACTCAGGCGCCAAGCGCCTGTCCAGATAGAATAGTATTAAAACTGCTCAAGCAATACAAGGTGCATCCAGGCCAACGTGACAGAGTCATTGGCGTCTTGGCGTATCTATTGCAGGACGGGGAGCTCAATGCATTATCGGAAGAAATCAAGTTGGAACTACTCGGGCTTCATAGCTCGCTCTCAGGTTACCTCGAAACAAGCCTCTTTGTTGGGGTAGTTGTTCCTAACCTCGACCTTCCGGTCACGCTTCGCACAGCACTCCTATGGAATATCATAAAGGACACTGATGGTTATGATCTCACTTGCGCACTGTCAGTGCTAGAAATGGGCGGCAGGATCAAGACACGGGAAGGTCTAGCTGCTGTTCGCAGCTACTGTGATGACGACTTCGCATTCTTTATAGTCTTAAGGGTTATCAAAGGATACTATCCATGAAACCAGAGGGCTTAGAGGCTTACTTCTGGACCAAATATATCGCTACTTCTAGCAACGTAAGTTCTCGATGCTGCTGAACCAGTAGCTCAAACCGCTGAAGAAGCATCGATATCATTACAAGGATTCGCTTAACAACGCGCAGGATTTGGATTGGGTGCTCACGACCGACAAGCTCGGGCGCAAGGAGAAGGAGTACTACCCGTACGAGATCGCGACGGATGGTGATGACAAGTACCATTCGGTGCTGTACGAGTACGATCGAGCGAGTCGCCGGAAGGTTTTCAGCGATCCGACGTTCGGGCACCTCTGCGCGGACACGTCCGGATGGGGCGACAACACCGAGCCTGACGACGAGGACGACTGGGTTTTCGACGAGCCGCAGCGCTACCGATACGGTTCACAGGGCAACCTTGTGGCGACCGGTCGTGTCGCGGGCGCGGAGATCCGATCGTCGGAGGGCGCCGCTTGTACCCGGCACTCTCTGTATCCTGCACCTGGATTACAATCCAACCGTTCCATCTGATATAATTCGGCCAACACATATCCCGACAGGAGATCATCATGCACGAACACGAGAAAATGGCCGGTGACGAGAAGATGCACGGTCACGGTCATGGACATGGCCCGAAATTCAAAAAAATGATGCTGCTCAAAATCGCTCGCGACCTGGTAATGAGATGCTACCCCGAGGGCCAGCTCACTTATGATCAGGTCAAGGAAGCGGCTGGACGAATCCACGAGATCAAGCACATACTCAAGAAAGGTGAAACATCAGAAGACAAACCTTGACTCTGAAAAGAGGCCAACGACCTATAGATCTCAATAAATAAGTCTCCTAATACCCTAACGGCACATGGCCCGAGCAGGGGAGGGAATCCTGGGAAATGAGGTTCCGGGTAGACGATTTCGCGCCTCATTCTTTGTCCTTTCTGGCTTCAGACAATATCATCCTCGCGTCGACCACCACAGGCTTCTTTCCGACCTCTCTGACGCGGAACGGATTGATATTCAACTCCTTAATCTCGGGGAAGTCGGTGACCAGTTGGCTGATCCGCTGCAAGCCACTGGCAATCGCGTGGAGGTCCGGGTCGACACCCGCCTGACCGCGTGCGCCTTTGAGAAGCGCATACGACCTGGTGCCCAGCAGCATCTGCGTCGCTTCCTCCTCGGTGATTGGAGCAAGGTAGAAGGTCACGTCCTTCATAACCTCAACAAAGATGCCTCCCAGACCGAACATGAGCATTGGACCAAACTCCGGATCGCGGCTCATCCCGATAATCACTTCCATGCCCGGAGAGACCATTTCCTCGACATAGATCCCCTCAAGCCGGGCCTGGGGCGCCCGCCTGTGAACGCGCAGCATCATCAACTCGAAAGTGTCCCGTACCGCCTCCACGTCGGAAACATTCAGTTTCACGCCTCCCACATTGGACTTGTGGATTACGTCATGGGAAATTATCTTCATGGCAACAGGGAAGCCGATCTTCTCGGCAGCCTCGACCGCCTCCTCGGCGTCGCCCGCGATAGATCCCTCCGGCACGGTGAAGTCGTAGGCACGAAGGATTTCCTTCGCGTGGACTTCACTGATCTCCGTGTGCCCGGCTTTTGAATGGCGAGCCAGAACGCGCTCGACTCTACGACGGTTAACTGGGAAACGGGTAACCACTCTGGGTGGACGACGACGCCAGGCGGCGTAGTCGAGCATCGCCCTCAACGCCGCCACAGCTCTCTCGGGCGAATTGAAGTCAGGCAGGTTGCAGGCGGCCAGCTCCTCTCGACCCGGCATCACGTCCTTGCCGCCCATGAAAGCTGCGAGCACGGGTTTCTCGCCGTCCAGGCACTCCGCAACGGCTTTAGCAGTCTCGGCGGGCCATGTCATGGCCTGTGGCGTGAGGACGACGATTATCGCGTCCACCGAGTCGTCGTTCTGGGCGGCGGTAACGGCGATAGCGTACCGTTCGGGGTCGGCATCGCCCAGAACGTCGATGGGATTCCCGACACTCGCCGCAGAGGGGAGCTTCTTCTTCAAAGCCGATGCGGTGTCGCTTGCCAGGGTGGCCACCTGCATGCCGGACTCCTCCACCGCATCCGCGGCCATGATTCCCGGTCCGCCTGCGTTGGTGATAATCGCCACGCGGTCTCCCCTGGGCAAAGGTTGCATTGCCAATGCTGTGGCGTAGTCCAGAAGGGCCTCAAAGGTGTGCGCACGTATTACGCCCGAACGCTTGAACGCAGCTCCGTAGGCGATGTCGGTCCCCGCCAGGTCGCCGGTGTGCATGAGCGCTGCCCTTTCGCCTGCTTCCGTAGTTCCCACCTTGAGAATTATCAGCGGTTTGACCGACGCGGCCGCCTCGGCAGCCTTGACAAACTCATCGCCCGAGGTAATGGTTTCGAGGTATCCGACTATAACCTTGGTTTCGTCATCGGCAGTGAATGCCTCCAGGAAATCGATCTCATTCAGATCGGACTTGTTCCCCATGCTTACGAACTTGGCCAGCCCCAATTGCCGACCGGCAGCCCAGTCGAGTATGGCAGCGCAAAGCGCCCCCGACTGGGAAATGACCGATATCCCACCGGTTGCAGGCATGTGACTGGTGAACGAGGCGTTCATCAAGTGATGCGTGTTTATCAGTCCCAGGCAGTTCGGGCCCATCAATCGGACCCCGCGGGACCTGCAATACCGGGTTATCTCCTGCTCCAGCTCGGCGCCCTGCTCGCCGGTTTCCTTGAATCCGGCAGCGATGATGACTACAACCTTGGCACCGGCATCAACGCATTGTTCAACCACGGTTTTTACAGCTTTGCTCGGGACAGCGACTACGCCAAGATCGATAGTCCCATCGTAAGCCCGCAGATCGGGATAACACTTCAGCCCCAGTAGCTCCTCGGCGTTAGGGTTTACCGGCACAATGGTCCCTTCAAAGCCCCCCTTGACGAGATTGGCGACTATCACGTGACCGACCTTGCCTGGGGTCTTGGATGCTCCTATGACCGCCACGGTCTGGGGATATAACAACGGTTCCAGCATTCCAAAGCACCTGCTTCCATTGTCTGACCTACCATCCTGGCCGGGATATGAAGCGCCGCACCGGTGTTGACTATTATGAACAGTCGTTCGCATATGTCAAGTGGATTAATGATGCTTTGGCTGGGCAGTCAAGTATCCTGTGAGCGCAAACAAAGTCCGATTAAGATGTGTAGGGCTGATTTGTATCTGATTAGACAAAATCCACACCTCAAGAGCGAACATAATGTGTGAAAGGGAGAGAGGAGACGCCGGAGGGTAACTGTCCGGCTCTGAGGAGTATTTAATGGCAGGCCAAGATATCGATGAGAGGATTGAGAAGCTCTCCGAGGCTCTCGTGTTCGCCGAGCTTTCGGATCTGAAATCCCTTGCCGATATCCATACCCAGTTTGAGGAGCTTGGCAAGTGGGCGGAGGGCAAATCCCAAGAAAAAGTCGTCCAGGCTATTGCAGCCGCGACAGACATAATTGAGAATATTATCCTGGATGAGGTCGACGACCCCGCCGCCTCGATGGAAGTGGTCATCAAGACGGTCGGGTCTCTGCAATCGATTCTGCGGGACGACCGGGACCCCGATGAGGTCGAGTTCCCCAAGGAACTCGGGATCGAGAAGGACCGGGAAGACTTGAGTGAAAGCGATGTTCTTTCGGGCAAGGCTGTCGATGGGACTGAGGTCCTTGACGAAAACGCTGGGAAAGGGGAGACCGCAGCGAAAGAGGCCAAGCAGTCTGAGCCTTCGGAGCAAAAGCCGGCAGAGCCCAAGCCTCTCGAAGGCGATCTTGACCTCTTAGGCGATTTCGTCGGTGAGGCCTTGGAGCATCTCGAGGGTGCGGATGTTCATCTGCTGACAATCGAGACCGATCCCAAGAACGACGAAGCGCTCAATTCGGTTTTCAGGGCTTTCCACACCATCAAGGGCGTGTCCGGTTTCCTCGCCCTCGACGAGATCGGCTCAATCGCACACACCGCGGAGAACCTGCTGGACAAGGCCCGCAAGAGTGAGCTGGAGCTTGCCGGCACCGCGATTGACGTCACTTTTGATGCTGTTGACATGCTAAAGGACATGGTGGGAATCCTTCGGGGGTGCATCGAGTCAGGCGCTCCCTTGCCCGGGGAACCCTTACTGCCAGCTCTTGTGGCGCGAATAAATGCAGTGATTGCCGGAGATGTCGGGGACGAGGGACCAGATTTCGATGAACAAGCTGAAGCCGAAGGCAAGAGGATCGGTGAGATCCTTGTTGAATCAGGCGCCGCGTCCCAGGACACCGTAAACAAGGCTCTTCTCAAGCAGAGCCAAAGCTCCGGCTCACCATCGAAGCTCGGTGAGCTCCTGGTGAAGGAAGGCGATGTTCAGGCAAAGGAAGTGGCCAAGGCACTGAGAGTTCAGAAAGGCGGACAGGGTACAAAGTTGAAGGATTCTGTTAAAGTCGATGCGGAGCGTCTTGACCATTTGGTGGACATGATCGGTGAGCTGGTCATCGCCGAGTCCATGGTTTGCCAGTCGGACGAACTCAAGGAAACCGCCTCAGAGCAGCTATCCAAGAATCTCAGCCAGCTCGACAAGATCACAAGAGAACTTCAGGAAATTGGCACGTCTCTGAGAATGATGCCCATAAAGCCTATCTTCCAGAAAATGGCCAGGCTGAGCAGGGACCTTTCCAGGAAGGCCGGCAAACGAATCGAGTTCAGCACAACCGGAGAGGACACTGAGCTGGACAAAACCGTTATCGACAAGATTGGAGATCCGCTGGTCCACATGGTCCGCAATGCCGTGGATCACGGAATAGAAACGACGGACGAGCGTGTGAAATCCGGGAAATCCAAAGTCGGACACGTGGAGCTTCGCGCTTACCATAAAGGCGGAAACATCTACATAGAAATCGAGGATAATGGTCGCGGGATTGACAGCGAGATAATCATGGCCAAAGCAGTCGAACGCGGCCTTGTCGAGTCGGGAGACAAACTCAGCGAACGCGAGGTTTTCAGCCTGCTGTTTCTGCCCGGTTTCTCGACGGCGAAGAAGGTCACTGATGTATCGGGCCGCGGTGTAGGCATGGATGTGGTCAAGCGCAATATTGACTCATTGGGCGGGCACGTTGAAATCCGATCCAAAAAGGGCAAGGGGAGTGTGTTCACAATCCGCCTGCCTCTCACGCTGGCCATCATTGACGGAATGGTGGTCAAGGTTGCTTCAGAAAGATACATCATCCCGACCCTGTCTATCACCAGTTCGATGCGTCCGACTGACTCAGAGCTTGAAACGGTTCTCAATAAGGGCGAGATGCTGTCCCTTCAGGGTGAGCTCATACCTCTCTTCAGACTTGGTCGCCTGTTTGGGCTGGAGGGTGCAAATGACAATCCCACGGAGGCCCTGGTGGTAATAGTTGAAGGTGGCGGCAAGAGGACTGCCCTTCTCACGGACGAGATTCTGGGCCAGCAGCAGATAGTAATCAAGACCCTGGGAGAATCGATGAAAGGAATCAGCGGTATCTCAGGGGGGGCGATCATGGCGGATGGGCGTGTCGGCTTGATTCTGGATGTCGAAGGGCTGGTGCGTCTTGCGCATATGGATGAAAGCGCGTTCGCTGCACAAGCATAAGGCTCAGGGAGACCTCCCTCTCCCCGGGATTGCGTTTCTGGACGCCCTCGGCTGGTTGGGGATCGGACTGATGAGGTTGTTGGACGAACGGGTGGGACGAAGGGAAAGGGAGGACGAGGTGTTCAGTGGGAATTGAGCGCCATGATGCTTGACTGTCGCGCTGAGAAGCTCGACTGAAGTGTCAGGCTTCATAGCTGAGTGAACGGAGAAGAGAGACCATGAAAGTCGAGTACATCAACCCGTTCATAGAAAGTGTCTACGACCTGTTTTCAACGATGCTGTCAACCGAGGTAAAACGGGGGGACGTAGAGATATCGACGGAAGTGCCGCCCAGCCGCGATATTGTTGCTCTCATCGGGCTGAGCGGTCCTGCGCGAGGGATTGTTGCTCTTTCGTTCCCCGTTGCGACCGCCTTGGCTATGGTCGGTCAAATGCTTGGTACTTCCGATATGCGGGTTGTAGACGAGACAGTCAGGGACGGGGTTGCCGAGCTGGTCAATATCGTTGCGGGTGGTGCAAAGAACAGGCTTGTCAATGGAGACGGGCCGCCCATTCAACTTAGCCTCCCGACCGTTGTCAGAGGCAACAGCTACTCCGTGCACTACCCGTCGCGCTCCGCCTGGCTCGAGATCCCGTTTACAAGCGACCTGGGGGATTTCAGTTTGCGCGTTACCTTCGAGATTGCCAAATAACAAGGGAGGATCCAAATGAAGGCTTTAGTGGTCGATGATTCCGCCGTTATGCGGAAGGTCCTTATTGAAGCTCTTTCCCAGACAGGAATCACGAATGTCGGTCAGGCGGCGGACGGGAAAGAGGCCGTGGCTGCGGTTCTGAAAGAGGACTTCGACATTGTGCTCATGGACTGGAACATGCCCAACATGTCCGGTATCGAGGCCGTCAGAGAGATCCGCTCCAACGGCAGGCAGGTGCCCATAATCATGGTCAGCACTGAAGCTGAGAAGAGCCGGGTCGTTGAGGCTCTCAAGTCCGGGGCCAATAATTATATTATCAAACCATTTAAGCCTGAAGCCATTGCCGAGAGGATCCAGACCACCATCTCCGAGGCATCCAAGTAGTCACATCATGTGAACCCATCCTGCCGGACCAGGGGGGAGCATTCACGGTTGCACGAGATGTCGGTGGGGTGATTGCAGTCGCAGGCCACGTGGCTCTGCCTCTGGAGAAATGCATGGACCGCACCGTTTTCAATAAATTCAGAAAGATCGTCTACGAGACGAGCGGAATCGCTCTTGCCGACAGCAAGGAAGCACTGGTCTCTGCTCGTGTGGGCAAGAGGCTCCGCGCTCTCGATATTCCCGACACAAGAACCTACCTCAAATACGTTGAACAAGACCAGACCGGCGAGGAAGTCGTTCACCTCCTGGATGTCATCTCTACGAACGTGACGAACTTCTTCCGGGAAAACGACCATTTCGAGTTTCTCAGCGATCGCATGGAGGAGTGGTTGGCCAAGGGACAGAGAAGCTTCAAGTTCTGGTCGGCTGCCTGCTCTACCGGTGAGGAGCCGTACTCGCTTGCGATGACTCTGTGTAAGGCGGCTGGAGCAAAAGGGCTGGATATCAGAATTCTCGCCACGGACATCTCAACACGTGTCCTCAAGTTTGCCCGGGAGGGCATTTACGATAAGCGCAAGATGAAAGATGTGCCTCTCTCGACGATTAACCGCTATTTCAACCAACATCGCGAGGGTAAACACACCTTTTACGAAGTAAAAGATCCGATCAGAAACATGGTCGTCTTCAGGCGGCTGAATCTGTCGACTCCCCCGTTTCCGATGAAGGGGCCGTTTGACATGATTTTCTGCCGCAACGTGATGATCTACTTCGACAATCCAGTCAGGCAGAAGCTTCTTAGCGATCTTCATCGCCTCTTGAAGCCCGGGGCGTATCTCATGGTGGGACACGCCGAGAGCCTGACCGGCATGGTCAGCGATTTTAAACCGGTTAAGCCTTCGATATATGTCAGGCAATAAACAACCGGAGGGGGCTATTCGGGAGGACAGGGAGAAGTAACAGAATGTTTCGGAGGAGCGAAGGGTGCAACTGACGGTGACGATATCCGATATGGGAATCTCTGACAATGCAGAGGATGTTCTGGTTACGTACTCCCTTGGGTCCTGCGTCGGCCTGGCATTATACGACCCTGAGGTCAGGGTCGGCGGCCTGGTGCACTGCATGTTGCCCTTATCGAAAACCGACAAGTCAAAGGCGAAAAAGAACCCATGTATGTTTGTTGATACAGGAGTTGCCGTGCTCCTGCAGGGGCTGTTCGACCTCGGTGCGCAGAGGAAACGGCTTGTGGCGAAAGTGGCCGGCGCATCTAGACTTCTGGATGAGAAGGGAATGTTCAAGATCGGCGAGCGCAACTACACCGTCCTCAGAAAGATCCTTTGGAAGAACGATGTGTTGATTGCATCGGAGGATGTCGGCGGGCAGAAAGCACGAACAATGTACCTTCATATCGAGACGGGTCTGACGATCATCAAGTCAGGAGGACAGGAGGAGAAGTTATGAGCCAACGGGACGAAATCCTGGCAACGGCACACATGGTGCCATCGTTGCCTGCCGCCGCGATTGAAGCTGCACGCATTGTTCAGGATCCTGACGTCGATTTCAATGCACTCGCCCGTGTAATCGAATTCGATCCCGGATTGACTGCGGATGTCCTGCGCATGGCAAACTCGGCATACTATGGCGGCGCCGGAACCATAGACTCCGTCAAACATGCGGTAGTTCGCATGGGCATTAACATCGTCTTCCAGATGGTTACAGCTTCGGTAATCGGTCCATTAGCCCGGGACCCTGTCGATGGATACGGGCTTAGAAGCGGAAGCCTCTGGCAGCATTCAGTGGCGGTCGCCCTGGGAACGACGGAGCTGGCCGATACCCTCGGCATTGATGCTCCCGACTACGCCTTCACTGCCGGCCTGCTGCACGATATCGGCAAGATCGTGCTCGGCGCATTTGTCGAAGTCGACTCCAATCGTATTATGGAAATGGTCGCATATGACAAGATCTCGTTCGATGCCGCTGAGCGCGAGGTCCTGGGGATAGATCATACCGAGGTCGGCGCGGTTCTCCTGGAGAATTGGAACCTGCCCCGCGAAATCGTCCAAGTGGTGCGGTGGCATCACCAGCCTGATATGCTCAATAGCCACAGAATCGTCGGCGACCTGGTCCACGTTTCGGATGCACTCTGTCTTCTCGAAGGTATAGGTGTGGGTAATGACGGGTTGAACTATCGCCCGTCGGTTGAAGTGATGGATCGTCTGGGAGTAGAAACTCATTCGGCGGAGACGGTTCTCGCTCGAACCCTTACCACATTTGAAGAGGTGCGAACTCTGTTCGCGAACGCTGATGGAGGTGAGGCGAATGGCTCTTAACATCCTTGTTGTGGACGATTCAGAGGTCGTTCGGAAGGTCATTTGCAAGACGCTTGATCTTACTGAGGTCCCCATTAACGAGATCTTCCAGGCCGGCAACGGCAAGGAAGCCCTTGATATCCTTGGCGACAACTGGATCGACCTCATCTTCGCCGACATCAACATGCCCATTATGGGTGGGGTGGAGATGATTGAGAAAATGGCTGAGGACGGGATTCTTACGACCATCCCGGTAATTATCGTTTCCACCGAGGGCAGCTCAACACGTCTCGAGGAACTCAGATCGAAGGGTGTGCGGGCAGTGGTTAGGAAGCCCTTCACCCCGGAGGATCTGAAGAGAGTCGTAGAAGACATCACGGGGGTGCACGATGGAAGCAAATCAGAATGAAATCTTGCTGGAAGTATTTTTCGACGTGATCGAAAAGCTCGCCTTTATGTTCGGCGAACCGACTCAAAAAGAGGAGATCCCCAGCCCCGAGTCGGATTGCATCATGGCGAGCATTGTCTACACAGGCAAAACCAGCGGCGTAATCGATCTCCTGGTTCCCGAAGTCATGTGCGCCGAACTCGCCGCCAACATCCTCGGAATGGAACAGGCTGATCAAGATGCGATCGCTCGAGGCACCGACTCCCTCAAGGAACTCCTCAACGTAACTTGCGGAAACTTCCTCACCACCCTGGCCGGAGACACTCCCGTCTTCAATGTCAGTGCCCCAACAGCCAAGCAGGTGAGGACTGGCGAGTGGTCGGCATTTCTGGAGAATCCTGACTTCTTCGCCGCCATGATCGATGAGCACCCGGCGCTTCTGAGAATCTCGAATGATAAATGACCGAAGGAGACTTGATTGAGAACCGCTGCCACGAGAACGTTGAGCGGCTCAGGCAGTAGAGCCTCAGGAAGCAGACTCGGGAAAATCCGCGTGTTGGTGGTGGATGACTCGGCCATCGTTCGAAAGATCTTTGTTGATGAACTCCAGCGCGATCCTCAAATCGAGGTAATCGGCACCGCGCCCGATCCCTACGTGGCGCGTGACAAGATTGTCCAGCTCAAGCCGGACGTGATCACGCTGGATATCGAGATGCCTCGCATGGACGGTATCACCTTCCTCAAGAAGCTGATGCGGTACCATCCCCTGCCCGTGATTATTGTTTCGTCGCTCACTCCAAAAGGCGGAGAGCTCGCGCTGGAAGCCCTTGATGCCGGCGCAGTCGAGGTCATGTGCAAACCGGGAGCCGCTTATACTGTGGGCGACATGTCTGTGGACCTCATCAACAAGATAAAAGCCGCCTCTCGAGCCAAAGTACAGAAGAGGTCACAGGATGCCGCTCCTGTCACGCGGACTGTGAGGCGCCTGGCAATGACCAGAACCACAAACAAGGTCGTAGCGATAGGCGCATCAACAGGAGGCACCGAGGCAATCAGGCGCTTGCTCGAAGCTATGCCCGGCAATTGCCCAGGAACCGTTGTCGTCCAACACATGCCCGAACATTTTACCCATTCCTTCTCCGAGCGTCTGGATGGCCTGTGTGCGATGGCCGTGAAGGAAGCGGAGGACGGAGATGCGGTAATACCAGGAAGAGTGCTGATCGCCCCAGGCAACCATCATATGCTCTTGCGTCGTTCCGGTGCACGCTACCATGTCCAGGTCAAGAGTGGTCCCTTGGTCCAGCGCCAGCGCCCGAGTGTGGATGTCCTTTTCAAGTCTGTCGCACGCTACGCAGGCGCTAACGCAGTTGGCGTTATCCTGACCGGCATGGGACGGGACGGAGCGGACGGGCTTCTGGAGATGAAAAAAGCGGGCGCGAAGACACTCGCCCAGAACGAGGAAACCTGCGTTGTCTTCGGTATGCCGAAAGTCGCCATGGAGTTGGGTGCTGTCGACCAAACACTGGCACTGGAGACCATTCCCCGCAGGATCCTGGATGCAGCCCAGGCAGACAAGTAGCCTGTTTTCCTCGAGTGCATGTCCCCTGTGATTTATACAATTTCAAGTAGAATTGGTCTCATTTGCCCAATCCAGCCCGCCTCGGACAGTGGAAAAGATGTCCCGTATTTTGGTGAGCATGCCTTAATGTCCCACCCACTAACTGAGCGTCTGCTTTCTCTCTTAGGTGAAAATGTAAGCTATTAGTGTGGTCTACGCTCACTTATGGTGCTTACTGAGCAACCGCTTGCTTTTGGTACGGTCCTTGCTTTCCCTTTTGTACTAATATTCGTCTTCTGCCGGCCCCCTGAATGTAACGGGGCCAGATAGGCAGAGGGGCTAATCTGGTAGAGGAGGACCGCTATGAGTTCAACCGAGGCCCCCTCGGCGTTGCAGATGGAGACACGGCTCGCCGAGGCTGGCAAGTACCTCACTTTTATCCTGGCCAATGAGAGCTACGGCCTGGAAATCCTCAAAGTACGTGAAATCATTGGTGTGATGGCTATCACACCGGTGCCCCAGACTCCGGTATACGTCAAGGGGGTCATCAACCTCAGGGGCCGCGTGATTCCCGTCGTGGATCTCCGGGTGAAGTTCGGGATGGTCGCAGCAGAGCAGACCGATGAGACCTGCATTATTGTCGTTGACATCGGAGAGATGCTCACAGGCATACTGGTTGATAACGTCGACGAAGTACTCGATATCCTGGGAGAGGACATCGAGGAGGCACCGGATTTCGGAGCACAGGTCAGCACCGACTTCATCCTCGGAGTTGCGAAGACGGAGGGGAGTGTCAAGATCCTGCTGGATATCGACCAGGTTCTGTCAAGCACAGAGCTCGGAGCACTCGCCGAAGTGTCCACAGAAACCGCCACCGAGATAGCGGCAGAGACAACAGAAGATATATCAGCTGAAGCAGTTACCCAAGATTCACCTGTCATGACAGAGGAGGGTTCAGAATGAGTAAGACCACAGGTTCCAAGAGCAAGAAAAAGATCGGAGCCGGTAGAGGATCATCAAAGGCGCAGGAGCTTGAGGCAATCCTGGGGGCGATAGCAGCGCCCATGTTTGTCGTTGATAAGGATCTCATCATTACACGAATCAACGATGCAGCATGCAAGGCTAGCGGCTACAACAGGGAGGAAGTGGTCGGCAAGATGACCTGTGCCGATCTCTCGAGAACTCCCCTGTGCGGCACCGAGGATTGCACCATCAAGAACTGCATGCGCACACGCGAGGCCATTTTCGGCGACACGGAAATGACCACCCGGGACGGGAAGAAGGTCCCGATCACAGCGGCATGTTCTCCGCTCTTTGACAAGGCTGGGCATCCCATCGGAGGAATAGAGGTAATCGTCGACCGCACCGCGGCGGCGCGGGCGGCTTGGGAGACCGAAAACATGCTCAGCACCATCGGCGCCCCAATGTTCGTCACAGATGAGAACCTGGTCATCCAGTCCATCAATGACCCCGCCCTTAGTGCTACCGGGTACACTCGCGAGGAAGTGGTAGGCAAGATGACCTGCGCGGATCTCGCTAGGACGCCGCTGTGCGGTACGGAGAAGTGCACCATCAAGAACTGCATGCGAACCGGGAAGATTATCGAGGGTGAGACCGTGATGACCACCCGGGACGGGAAGCAAGTGCCCATCGCTGCCGTTTGCTCAGCGCTTTTCGACGAGGACGGAAAGCCCTACGGCGGCATGGAGGTTATCATCGATCGTACAGAGGCGGTTCGTCAGCAATACGAGATTGACAACATCCTGAAGACCATCGGCGCCCCGATGTTCGTCACGGATGAGAATCTGCTCATCCTGTCCATCAATGACCCCGCTCTTAAGGCAACCGGCTACACCCGGGAGGAAGTAGTGGGCAAAATGACCTGCGCCGACCTGGCAAACACCCCGTTGTGCGGCACCGAGAACTGTACAATCAAGAACTGCATGCGCAGCGGGCAGGTAATCCAGGGCGAGACGGTCATGACGACTCGCGATGGGAAGAAGGTGCCCATCGCTGCGGTTTGCTCGGCACTGTTCGACCAGGAAGGCAAGCCGTACGGCGGTATAGAGGTAATCATCGACCAGACCGAGCAGAAGGACACTCTGCAGGAGGTCGCGCGCCTTATCGAGGCGGCAACCCAGGGTGAGCTAAAGGAGAGGGCCGAGATCGGCGCCGCGCAGGGAGATTACAAGGCCCTTCGCGAGGGCATCAACGATATGCTCGATGCCATTGTGAACCCGATCAACGAGGCCATGGATGTGCTGCAGGCTGCAGCCGAGAAGGATCTCACCAGCAGGGTCGCAGGAAACTACCTGGGCCAGTTGGGTGTGTTTAAGGACAACATCAATCTCGCCATCGAGAATCTCGATGGAGCACTGAACCAGGTGAAGCTTGCGGTTGAGCAGGTAGGTTCCGCGAGTGGACAGATCAGCACCGGCAGCCAGGCACTGGCATCCGGGGCAAGCGAGCAGGCCAGCTCTCTCGAGGAAATCTCGAGCAGCCTTGAAGAGATGGCGGCAATGACCAAGCAGAATGCCGACAACGCAAACGAGGCTAGGAACCTGTCGCAGTCTGCAAGGGATTCGGCCGAGGGCGGCAATGAGGCCATGGGACGAATGGCTGAAGCCATCAACAAGATTAAGCAGTCGTCCGACGAGACTGCCAAGATCATCAAGACGATCGATGAGATCGCCTTCCAGACCAATCTTCTGGCGCTCAATGCCGCAGTTGAGGCCGCCCGGGCCGGCGAGGCAGGCAAGGGATTTGCGGTCGTCGCGGAGGAGGTCAGGAACCTGGCCATGCGAAGCGCTGAGGCCGCCAAGAATACGGCTGAGATGATCGAGGATTCCGTCAGCAACGCCGAGAGCGGTGTCTCTGTCAGCGAGGAAGTGGCCAAGCTGCTTGGCGAGATTGTTGACGGTGCCGGCAAGGCGAACGAGCTGATCGCCGAGATCGCCGCGGCCTCCGATGAGCAGTCAAAGGGTATCGACCAGGTGAACCAGGCCGTTGCCCAGATGAACCAGCTTACTCAACAGAACGCCGCTAACTCCGAGGAGTCTGCAAGCGCTGCTGAGGAGCTGAACAGTCAGTCTGATGAGCTTGCCGGCATGGTCGGCAACTTCCGCTTGAGTGACACCCAAGTAGATGGGGGACTCAACATCGATAGCCTCGATGATAAGCATATCGCCCAGCTCGTCGCAGCTTTACAGCGCAAGTCGGCCCCGCAAGCAGTGCACGCGCCAGTGCATCAAGGCGGTTCTGCAGGCCAAGGAGCAGGCAATCATAAGTTCTCGCACGGTGGCGAGGATTCAGTAAAAGCCGCCAAGCCGGAGCATGCAATTCCTCTTGATGATGACGAGGATGGGGCCCTGTCGAAGTTCTAGGAGCCATCCCTAACTTAATAGATGCCAGATGAGGGAGCCTTTGGGCTCCCTCCTTTCCTTCTTATCTTGTCGGACGAAACCACTTACTGATTTGCTAATTAGGTCGATCGAGCTTGACGGTCAACCTCTATGGGTCTATTATCGGACGCTCACAAAACGAACGTTTCAGGAGGGCATTGTATGTCCGGTCCATTCAAAGCGGTGATGGTTACCGACAGGGTTCACTGGGTTGGGGCGATCGACTGGTCCGTGCGTGATTTTCATGGTTACCAGACTGGCAAAGGCACCACGTACAACGCCTACGTCGTGCTCGCGGATAAGATCACCCTTATCGACACCGTCAAGGCACCGTTCAGGGACGAGATGCTCTCGCGGATTTCATCGCTCATCGACCCGAAAAATATCACCTATATTGTGTCGAACCAC
>CBDUXL010000014.1:0-22626 GCA_965371155.1 uncultured bacterium
CGCAGCGCGAGAAAATTCGGGATGAGAGACGAAGCCAGGTCACAACTGGTGATCGATCGGCAAAAATCAGGACCTACAATTTCCCCCAGAACCGCGTCACCGACCACCGAATCGGCGTCGATCGTCCGCTGTCGCGCGTAATGGAGGGGGAACTGGATCCGATAATCGATCAACTCATCTTCGCTCGAGAAGCCGAGCAGTTGGCGGAGGTTGGATAATTGACAACCGAACAATGGAAGAATCTGCCTGAATCCGCCGAAAGCCTTCTCGATATTCTGGCTCAGAGCCTGAAGGCCGGCGGGCTTGATGAGCCACGGGTGGAGGCTCGCTGGATAGTTGAGGATGTCCTGGAGTGCGACTACTCGCAGATTCTTGCCGGTCTCGCGCCTCAACCGACGCTCGATCAGTTCAGAAAATCGATCGAGTTTCTGGATGCTCGCCTGAATGGTGCTCCACTTGCGCATGTGCTTGGGTACGTTGATTTCTACGGTTATCGATTCAAGGTTGCCCCCGGGATTCTCGTGCCCCGGCAGGAGACGGAGTTGCTGGTCGATGTGGCATTGAAGCTCATAGAGGAGGGCGCCTGGAGTGAACCGTGGGTTCTCGATTGTTACACAGGATGCGGCAATGTGCTCCTGAGCATCATGGCTAAACGGGAATACGTTCATGGGGCGGGAGTTGAGATCGACCAGGATGCCCTTGAGTGCGCAGAGGCCAACAGGATAGCTCTTGCATGCATGACGGCGATCTTCGTGCACGGCGATGTTTCCGAAGAGCTGGGCAGGCTGGGCTTGCAGTTCAATCTCATAACCGCAAATCCTCCCTACATACCCTCAGGGGATATACTTGGCTTGCAGAGAGAGATTCATGAGCACGAGAACCTGCTCGCGCTGGATGGCGGTCCCGATGGTCTGGATCAGATCCGTATGCTTGCGAAAAGAGCGCCTCGGGTCCTGGTTTCCGGAGGGTGTCTGGTTTCCGAAATCGGCGCCGGACAACGGGAAGATGTCGAGGCGATGTTCTCGGGCTGGAAGGATGTCCGATTTGTAAAGGACCTTCAAGGCCACGACAGGGTACTGGTCGCTCAGTCCGAGTGACCGGGTAGTTATGGGTAACGCAGGTTTCACAGACAAGATGCTGCTTGAACTTGCTCGTGACACCAGGCGCGTCGCATATGCGCCATATTCCGGCTTCACCGTAGGCGCGGCGTGTATCGGCCGGAGCGGGGTAACGTATTTCGGGTGCAATGTTGAGAATGCGAGCTACCCCATCGGCATGTGCGCCGAACGAGCCGCGGTCGCCGCCGCCGTCGCTCACGGGGAGAGCAAAATCAGCGTGCTTGCGGTGGCGGGAGGTCCTCGCGATGCCGACCCGCAAGGTGACGTTCGTCCGTGCGGCATGTGTCTCCAGTTTATGAGTGAATTCATGCAGCCTGAAGGAAGGATTCTCATCGCCGATGGCCCTGATAGAATGATAGAGTTGACTCTCGGGCAATTGCTTCCTGAAGCGTTCGACTTGTCCGCTCGAGATGTGGAAGAAGCACCTCAGGAAGAAGGGGGGAACCAATGAGCACAATCCTTTTCGAGCGCAAATTAGCTGATGATATTCTCATTGAGGAGGTCAGGGAGGTCCTGAACGCCGGGGGAATTGCGGTGCTTCCATCGGACACGATCCCCGGTATCGGCTGTCGAGCTGACAGTCACGATACGATCCTCGAGCTGTTCAAGCTCAAAGGAAGGCCCCTCACCCTTCCCATACCTGTGATCCTGGCTGATAGCGAGCAAATCAAGCGATACGCGGTCGACCTTCCCCAGCTGTTCCACGACTTAACCGCCCAGTTCTGGCCCGGGGCTTTGACTACGGTGGTGCGGTCGAATGGGAAGATACCCAAAGTAGTTGGAGGTGGGCGGGATACGATTGGGTTCCGAGTACCTGCGTACGATCTGCTCCGTGGAATCGTAAGGGCAATCGGATGTCCTTTGGTGCTCACAAGCGCGAATCCTCATAAGGTTCCCCCGTCAGCGTTACATCCAAACCTTCTGAGCTGGTGGAACCATAAGGTGAATCTAATCATCCTCGGTCGATCGACGGTGCCGCACCGGCCATCGACGGTTGTCGATCTCTCGACTGAGCCTCCATCTATTGTTCGCGACGGTCCTACCGACATGGAATTGCTGAACAGCATCATTGAGAAACAAACATCTGCAAGGGATTGAGGGGGCATCAACCCCGGAAAGATACATGTACTCATCAATCCCGCCACAAGTGGTGGGGTCACTGTGTATGCTGCCCGTCGGATCAACCCGCTTGACCCTCTTTCCGTGATACAGTTATACTCCGCTGGTTGCCAGATTGATCAGGAGGTCTGATAATGGCGCGACGATCCATACCAAGAGGCTCATTCAACAAGATGAAAGTCTTTCCCGGCACGGCATCGGTGCACCTCACGAAGGAGATCTGCAAGAAACTTCAATGTGAGGCAGGGAAGGTGAAATACGAGACATTCAGCAATGACAACACCTTCTGTTCGATCCGGGAAAACGTCCGGGAATGCGATGTTTTCCTCGTGCAGACATCCGTCAGGCCGGTCAATGACAACCTGATGGAGGCGCTGATAATGATCGATGCGCTCGTGCGCGCGAGCGCACATCGAATCACTATGGTCATGCCGTATTTTGCCTACGCCCGATCGGACAAGAAGGACCGCCCCAGAATTCCCATCACCGCCAGTTTGGTGGCACGAATGCTCGAGACCGCAGGGGCCGACCGGCTCCTCACCATGGACCTCCACTCCGAGCAGATCCAGGGGTTCTTTTCGGTGCCGGTTGACCAACTGGTGGCAATGCCGATACTCGTGAAGTACATCAAGGAAAAGAGATTAAAGAAACCCGTAGTTGTGGCTCCGGACGCCGGAAGCGCGAGGCGATCGGGCGCCTATGCCGAAAGACTGAGATGTCCGCTTGCCATAATCGACAAGCGGCGCGATAAGGTCACCGGCGAGCTCGAGTTTCATGGAGTGGTGGGCGATGTCAGAGGGATGACGGCGATCTTACTCGATGATGAGATCAACTCAGGTGGAACAATTGTCAGGGCGGTCGAGACCGTGAAAGCAGAAGGAGCCAGGGATGTTTTTGTTGGCTGCACACATCCGGTTTTCAGCCCCGACGCACTTGAGAAGCTTGAAAAAACCGCTGCGAAAGAAATTATCGTGACGGACACGGTTCCAATATTCGATTACGGAAAGAAAAACAAGCTGAAGGTTCTTTCCGTAGCATCGCTGTTCGCCAGGGCCATAAGATCCATCCACACCGGAACAAGTGTAAGCAGGCATTTCAAGTAAGTCAGAGCGGCATCTTCTCTTCATGAGTGTATTCGAACAGATCGCCGAGTGGTGCACCCATGTCATCGAACTGGGCGGGTATCCCGTTCTCATGGGGCTGATGGCGCTGGAATCGATGATCGCGCCGATCCCAAGTGAGGCGGTGATGCCGTTCGCGGGGTTTCTTGCATACGATGGAAAAATGACGATGTTCCTGATTGGGGTCTGGTCCACGGCCGGGAGCATTCTGGGTAGCATGCTTTCATATTGGATGGGGATGTACGGCGGTCGACCGCTCGTCTTGAAAGTGGGGAAGTACCTTCTTCTGAACGTCCATCACCTCGATGCCACAGAGCGTTTCTTCAACCGGTATGGCGGCGTGACGGTGTTCATCTGCAGATTTATCCCGGTCGTCAGGCATTTCATAAGCATCCCTGCAGGAATGGGCCGTATGCCCTACCTGACATTCATAATTTACACCGCTGTCGGCGCCTGCGCCTGGAACATGATCCTCGCTTGGGTAGGATTCAAGCTCAAGGAGAACTGGGAAGCCGCAAGAGAGTACTTCCACTATGTGGACATGGTCATCGTGGTGGGCATTGCGGTCGTGCTGATTTTATTCGTAATCGGGCAAATTCGTGCACGGAGAAACGGCAAGCAAAACGCTGAAAAGAGCCAGCCATGAGAAACGACCGAACTTTCATAATGATAAAACCTGACGGCGTTCAGCGATGTCTGATCGGCGAAATCCTTCAGCGATTTGAGAAGCGCGGCATGAAAATCACCGCCATGAAGCTGATCCGCATCAGCAGAGAAATGGCCGAGCGCCACTACGCCGAGCACGAGGGGAAGAAGTTCTATCCAAGGTTGCTCAGTTACATTACTTCGGGACCGGTTGTCATCGCGGTCGTGGAAGGCTTGTATGCCGTGCAGCAGGTCCGGAAGATGGTCGGGTCCACAGTGCCGTCGGAAGCGGAGCCGGGAACAATCCGACACGAGTACGGGCAGGAGCTGCCTCTGAATATCATCCATGCTTCAGACAGCCCGGAAAGCGCCGAGCGCGAGATAGGTCTGTACTTTGATGAGCATGAAATCCTCTCCTACGAGCTTGACATCCAGAAATGGATACTCGGCTTCGATGAGGAGTGAGGCAATACCCCCCATGAGCGAAGCGGTGAAGCGGAAGAGATTGCGTCTGTTGCGGCATTTCTGCTTTCTCCCGATTCAGTGTACATTAGCGGGCAAATAATCACCGTGGATGGCGGCTGGTCCATATCGATGTAAAAGGACTGCAGCAACCTAAAAATCCGGGAAAATCCCGGATATTCTTCAGTAATCCACTTGACAAGAGGTCGCTCAGGTTATATAATGGTTTTGGTATCATATTGAAAAGAACCTTCTGAGGAGACCAAAAAATGGGTAGAATCGCGGGTATTGATTTAGGCACCACCAACTCGGTGATTGCGGTTATGGAGGGTGGCGAACCTGTGGTGTTGGAGAATGCCGAAGGGGATCGCACCACTCCATCCGTTGTCGCTTTCACGAACGACGGCGAACGTCTGGTCGGCAAGGTTGCCAAGAACCAGGCGGTGACGAATCCGGACCGGACGGTAACCTCCATGAAGCGCCAGATGGGCCGTGACTACCAGGTCAAGATCGACGATAAGGAGTACACCCCGCAGGAGATCAGTGCTTATGTCCTTCAGAAGCTCAAATCGGACGCTGAAGCGAAGCTCGGTGAGAAGATCACCGATGTTGTTGTGACGTGTCCTGCATATTTCACTGATAGCCAGCGACAAGCCACCAAGGACGCAGCAAGAATCGCCGGCTTCAATGTGCGCAGAGTAATCAACGAGCCGACAGCCGCTGCCCTTGCCTACGGTATAGACAAGCAGGACGAGCACACGGTCATGATTTTTGACCTCGGCGGCGGCACGTTCGATGTGAGCATCCTGGAAATCGCGGATGGGGTCTTCGAAGTCAAAGCCACCAACGGCAACAATATGCTCGGCGGCGATGATTTCGATCAGAAAGTCGTTGATTGGCTGGTCGAGGGCTTCAACAATGAGACCGGCATCGATCTATCCAACGACAACCAGGCACTTCAGCGTCTAAGGGAAGCTGCCGAGCGAGCCAAAGTCGAGCTTTCCAGCAAGACTTCCACAACTATCAACCTTCCGTTCATCACGGCAGACCAGGCCGGCCCCAAGCATCTGGTCAGGGATCTTTCACGCGCTGAGTTCGAGAAGCTGACCTACGATCTTGTCCAGATGACCAAGGGTCCGACCGAGATCGCAATGAAGGACGCGGCTGTCGGTCATGGCGATATCGACCAGGTTATCCTGGTTGGCGGAACCACACGTATGCCCGCCGTGCAGGAGCTGATCAAGCAGCTCACCGGCAAGGAGCCGAACAAATCGGTGAATCCTGACGAAGTCGTCGCGGTCGGCGCCGCAATACAGGCCGGCGTGCTCAGTGGCGAAGTAAGCGATGTGGTTCTTCTGGATGTCACCCCGCTGTCGCTCGGTATCGAAACCCTCGGGCAAGTGATGACTGTTCTGATTCCCAAGAATACGACCATACCGACAAAGAAGAGTGAGATTTTCACTACTGCTTCCGACCATCAATCCCAGGTTGAGATTGTCGTATACCAGGGCGAAAGGGCCGTGGCGACTCACAACAAGCTTCTCGGGCGATTCGCTCTGACGGGACTCCCCCCTGCCCCGCGCGGAGTTCCTCAGATTGAGGTTACGTTTGACATTGACGCAAACGGCATAGTGAATGTCACCGCTAAGGACCTTGGAACCGGCAAGCATCAGGCGATCACTATTACCTCCACCACAAATCTGACCGAGGATGAAATCCAGGGAATGGTCAAGGACGCTGAGATCCATGCCGAGGAAGATCAGAGGAATCGTGAGGAAGCCGAAACAAGGAATCGTCTGGAGAGTCTTATCTACCAGACCGAGAAGCATTTGCAGGAGCACGGAGATAAGGTAGACCCATCTATCAAGAAGGACGTGGAGAAGGAGGTCGCCAACGCCAAGCAGGCACTGGAATCGAACAATGTCGACAATTTTAAAAGAGCTACAGAATTGCTCGGAAACGCGGCGCAGAAAATCGGGGCGGCCATCTATGAATCGCTTCAGCACGAGCAGGCCGCTCAGGGAGCACCGCCTCCGAGCGAAGGCGCGGCATATACCGATTCTCCGCCGCCGGATGATCCGGGTCCGGAGTGGACCGACGGCGGCGAGCCCTCGATGAACTAGCGCCGCTTGCTGTGACCGAAAAATATGCCGGACTTTTGCTGCTCCCGCTTAATATCATGACTGCAAAGAAGAAAAAGAAAGAAAGCCCCGAGCGTATCCCCTCCCTGGAGACAATTTCGCCCACCGAGCCGAAAGAGTCCATGCCCGAGCCGAGTGATACGTGCCCTGTTCCTGTGGACCCAGGCGAGGGCGTTGATGAAAAGACCACAGAAGAGCTTCCTGATGAGGAAAGCGAGCGATTCGAAGCTGAGGATATCGCATCACAACTCGCCGTCATGACTGAGAACTGGCAGCGCGAGAGGGCGAATTTCATCAACTACAAGCGCCGAGTGGAAGAGGAAAAGCGTGAGATACGCAGGTATGCAAGCTTTGATTTTGCGCTGGATTTGATCAGGGTGATGGATTATTTCGAAAGTTCGGTTAGTTTCGGAGAAAAACTGCCGGAAGAAGCCCGAGAGGTCATAAATGGTGTAAAATATACTTTAAGAGAGCTGACCAGGGTCCTTTCCGATTATGGTGTCCGCCCGATCGAGGCAGGCAAAGGTAAACCGTTTGACTCTTCATGCATGGAAGCAGTTGAGCGAAGAGTGGCAGACGGGGTGAAGGCCGGCACCGTATTGGAAGTCCAGCGTCGCGGATGGTGGCTGCACGATCGAGTGCTGAGGTCAAGCGGGGTTGTGGTTGCGGTTGACCAGGAAAGCGATGCGGACAATACAAAAGGCGAGGGAGGTGATTAGATACTAAATATGCCCCTAAGGACCGTCAGCGATTAGATGGGCGATGGATAGTGGGCCTTGGATTTACTGATTCTTGCCTCTATCGAGGAGAGGAGGATATGTAATGTCTTCGATGAAGCGCGCGAAAATGCACTTCGAAACGCGGAAGATAGACTCGAAAGACTTCATGATTGGCCACCTATCCGATGAAACTGCAAGATTATACGCGAGAGACTTGTTTCTTATCGGATACGTGGAAGAATCTGAAATCCTATCGGGAAATGACAAATCGCGCTATACTGCAATACTAGACAAGCTTAACGGCCAGGCACGCGAGGTGTTTTTCGACCTGCCCGTCGAGCCGGAGATCCAGCAAAGCGCAGATGCCAGACGACGAGAGAACGCGACCCAAGTACCCAATTAGCGTCGTTGCCGACATGATCGGCGTTCACCCGCAGACGCTTCGCCTTTACGAGCGTGAAGGGCTGATCAAGCCCCAACGCACCAGCCGCCAGACCAGGCTCTACAGTGAGGCGGATATCGAACGGCTGAAAAGCATTATCAACCTCACGCAGGATATGGGTGTGAACCTGGCAGGTGTGGAGATAGTTCTCCGGATGCGCGAGCAGATGGAGGAGACGCAGGATATGGTCGAAGAACTCCTGCGCAGGTTGCATCAGAAAATACAGCAGCAGTTCACCGAGACGGATTACCGGGAGATGGTCGGTTTGGTGCCCAGATCAAGTTCCGCCATCCAGCCGATCCGACCCGTTGAGCCCACCGACGTCCAGGGTGAGATTGTTGATCGTTCACCCGAGGGCGAGGGGTGAGAACTCAGAGCCGGGAGGCGATAGAAAATGCCTTTCCCTGCCGGAACAAGCGTCAAGAGGTCACTATCAGTGCCAGTTTACGAGTATCAATGCAGAACATGCGGTCACATTTTTGAGCGGGATCACGCCATCGGCGAGAAAAAGCACTATCGGTGTCCGGAGTGCTCGTCCGGAAAAACGAGGAAGATCATCAGCAACGTGGGCGTGATTTTCAAGGGAACAGGCTTCTACGCCACCGATAATCGCAAATCCAACGGTGGAGGAAAATCCACCGTCAGTGACGAGTCGAAAACCAAGACCGAGAAGAAAACCCCAGCAAGCGAAAACTAGACCGATTAGTCGGTCCCCCAATGTTCGCCGGCGTACGCCGGCGTTTTTGTGCGCTCACGCAGGATTTGGTGACTCTCGAAGGTTGGGTATGACGCTAGTCCGGCAAACCGGTAACCCGGTGGCCCCTTACTACTTCCATGAAGAATGGAGTGGTTGCCAGGAACTCGCTTTGCACCATCTGCGGCTTCTCACCCGCGTGAGCGGGGTCGCGGACGTTCGATATGTCGTAGACCAGCAGCTCTTGGCGTTTGGGCATGACGTAGAAGTACCTCTCATCCGAGGAGACCCCGATCATCTCGGCGAAGTTAAACTCGATCAGTCCTTCGAGCCTTGGAGCAAGATCGAATGTGGTCAGCATATTATTGGTTTCTGTATCAATAATAGATACCGTGGAGGAGTCGCGGCTCGCAACGTAAAGCCGAGAGCCCTCCGGATTGAAGCACATTGCATAGGGCGGGTAGCCCAATGAAACGTAGTCGACAGTCTCGTTGACCTCCAAATCGACAACTGCCACAGCGCTTCGGGCGTTCATGGCTCCGTAACCGCGCTTCCCGTCGGGGCGTACGACAAACGTTCCCGGCGAATTGCCCAGTTCGATAATGTCCGGTTCGAGGCGGAACCTGTCGGAATTGTAGATCCTCACCCGGTCGGAATGAGAATTGATAATGTAGAACACATCCTCGACCGGATTCGCGACTATGTCCTGAATGTCGCCCATTACCGCGAAATCCGCAAGCTCGTCCGAAAGGCTTACCGTGTCGGATGGTAGAATCTTGACATTTCTCGCGTTGTAGTCCTCGGAATTACCGTAGGCGACCGCAATAAACCTTCCATTGGCGGAAAGCGCAACAGAGCTGAGTACAGGCGCGATTCTCTCCTTGATGGGATGGGTCAGGGCCAGCAGACCTTCGTCCACCGGGATTGCGTAGCGATCGACGAAACCGCTCTTGGTGGCAGCCCAGACATATTTCCCATCCGGGGAGACGACCATGTCCGCCATTCGCTCGCTTCCGGGAAGGATGAGGAGCGTTTTCTGAAGGCCGGGGGAGTAGATTATGAAATTGTCCGGCGCGTCGGTGGCGAAGTAAAGAAGGTCATGATTGCCCAGGATCATATTGTCCTTGATCAGCAGAGGTTTCTTCACGCCCCAGGCCGGTACGATAAAGGCGGTAAGAACCACCAGGACAAGGAACCCGCCATAGAAGTATATTTGATAACGGGTGAGTGTCTCCTTCATGGCTCAGGTCTCTTCCTGCTTAAATAACCCAGGAGAACACAACGGCGGTGCCGCTGTCATTGACACCGACCAGGCTCCACGGTTCCATGTTGCTGTCAAGGCCTACAGGATTCCCCGGTATTGCGGGCTCCGACTCGCTACCTATCTGCTCGACCTCCATGAGATCCATTGCCGTCAACATTTTTAGGTAGCCGCCCGAGGGGCCTTTGACAAGAACTGCGATGGTGTCGCTCTCCGGATTGGGCAAGTAGTTCGGATTATACATGATGACGTCAAGGTCAACAGCTTCAATCGGGCCGAGGTCCATAGATGATATGCTCTGGTACGAAGTGATCTTGAGCATGAAGTCCACTGTAAACTGGATCATTTCAATCTGGCTGGAAGAACCGTCCGACTCAAGCAGATATATCACTCCGCCTTCCATACCGAAACCGGCAACATCGAACGCTCTCAGCTTGGAGGCATCACTGGAGATCTTTCCAAGACCTTCGCCTACAAGCTCCGGGGGGAACTCTCCACCCATGAATACAGCATGCCTTGTATATTGGGGAAAAAGGCCATAGATCTCCGGCGGAAGGACGCCATCGGGGTCCGCCCACAATCCGAAGACATTGCCGACCATATCATCAGTAACGTCAACAACTCGCAGACCGGGGTCCGACGGATACATTCGGCTGGCATCCCCGTCACCGGGGTTTATATACACCGGAATCATATCGATATCCGGGGCAAGCGTGAAAATAAGTGAGGAAATCGGCCCAACGTAGAAATCGTCCTCATACAGCTCCTCGGTATCCGCGCAAAAGACGGCGCCACCGGTAAACGATATGTCCATGCGGGAAACGGGATAAGGGCTAAGGCCGGGGACGAATGGATCTATATTGATCAGGTTGAAGTATGAAAATGTTTCGGTGAAATCAAAAGTCGACCTGCTGATCTCAACGCATCCCGTGCCCCCGGGATAGTAGACATACGACAGTCCAGTCATCATGTCAAAGCCTCATGATATATCAGTGGAGCATCCGCCGTTTAAAAGCAGCTGTTCTTCAAGCGCCCATTCACCCAGCTCATCCGAAACAGATATGGTCAGGTAATCATAGAGGACCCACTTGACTTCCTGATCGCAGGCTGTGATTAGCGCAGTGTAATCGCCCACAGGGCTAAGCTCAGAATTGGAGATCGTGGTGTAGTAGTGGTTGTCATTAGCCGGATCCTTGTTAAAAGTAGAATCCAATCCAAGCTCCTCGCACGTGATTGAGACCTGGCCGACGTTCTCATGTCGGTCAAACACGTCCACCTCAATAACCCGATAAACCATGCCGTCTACATCCAGCGCGCCCTCGATGCCCTGGTTGCGGATCGCGTAGGGTTCACGAGATTCGGTGTGGGGAAAAATTGCGTCTATTGCGGTCTCGAATGGGGCCGGTAACGAGTCGTAGTGCAACTCGAAAGTCTCGGTGGCTTCCCCGAATGGGGTTATAATCCCTTTTGGCTCGTCTTTAAGGAACAAACGGAAGGGATTGATGTCTGGCGGATCATCGGGATCGTGAATAGTCGTGTAGTCATCTGGATTGGCGAGGTAGATCTCCGGATTGCTGGACATCAGGATGCCTCTTAAATCCGCTGCAAATAGCTCGGTCGGGTTCCTGATTGTGACATCGACGCTGATGATGTGGTTAACCGGATCGTCGACTATATTGCTGAACTTTATGCAATCATCGCACTTGGGCGGCTTCAGGAATACCTTCACATTGAAATGAGGAGGATCGTGATTGAGCGATCGTGTGACATCGGTGATCACAGCCCCGTCCGCATCTAATACCACCTCCCAGACCCCCAGCAGAGCGTGGCTCGGACTGCCGGCCAGGTAGCCTTCCCACCTGGTGTCGGTTATCTCAGGTGTGGTCGATGGGTTTACTCCGGAGCACGCGCCGATGAAAAGCGCAAACAAAACCCCGATGACCGCATTTCGGACATTTCTGGTCATGAGAAATCCAACTCCTTGGATTCTTTTCAATTAGTAATATTATACTCGGTGCTGACGTAGACGGCAATTGCTCCTGGCAATTAAGCGAGTTTGCCGTGAGGAAAACAGGCACGTTGTGACGCTGGATATGTGAACCATCACCGCTTACTCTTCGATATTGGAACGAATATGGTATATTCTCGTCCTCGGCGCCTCCGCAGAAAAGCGTAGAGGCGAAAGAGGTGATACCCGATGGTACGCATCACTTTTCCAGACGGTGATGTGAAGGAGTATCCCGACGGCATCACAGCATTGGAGATTGCCGAGGGAATTTCGGAGGGATTAGCCCGGAAGAGCCTGGGCGCGATCCATAACGGCGCGCTCGTGGGGCTCGACTGGGCGTTGACGACGGACGGTGACCTCCGGCTCCTTACCGATCGGGATTCCGAGGCACTGGAAATGCTGCGGCACACAGCCGCACACACGCTCGCGCAGGCGGTCAAGAGACATCGGCCGGACGCTCAGCTTGGATTCGGGCCTGCAATCGAGAATGGCTTCTACTACGATTTCCTCGTGGACAAGCCTTTTACCCCGGACGACCTGGAGGTTTTTGAGAAAGAAATCAAGAAAATCGCCAAGGAGGATCTGCCTGTTACGTGGAAGACCCTTAGCAATGAGGAGACTATCACCAAGCTAGGCGAGCTCGGCGAGGATATGAAGATTCCGCATGTAGAGGAGCTTGGTGACAGCCGGTACACCTTCTATTCGCAGGGGGATTTCATTGATCTTTGCCGCGGACCTCACCTTCCGCGCACTGGTCTACTCAAACACGTGAAACTGTTGAGCACTTCGGGCGCGTACTGGAAGGGCGATGAGAGCAATCCGATGCTTCAGCGCATCTACGGGACTGCTTTTTTCTCCAGGAAGGCGCTCGACGACCATTTGAAAATGCTCGAGGAGGCTCGTAAGAGAGACCATCGCAGGCTCGGCAAAGAGCTTGGCCTTTTCATGCTTTCGGAGAAAGCAGGCGCCGGTCTGGCGATATTCAAGCCTCGCGGGGCCACGATCCTGAACCTTATCAAGAAGTTCGTCGAGGGCGAGCTGGTCCGCAGAGGATACGACCTCGTCATAACCCCGCATATCTACAAGCAGGAACTGTTCGAGACCTCGGGGCACTTGAGCCACTACAGCGAATATATGTTTTTCGCGAAACACGTTTCGGAGGACCAGCAATACGTGGTCAAGCCCATGAATTGCCCCGGGCATATCCTGATCTACAAGAGCGAACTGAGAAGCTACCGCGATCTTCCGATGCGGCTTTTCGAGTTCGGCGCCTGCTACAGATTCGAGCGCTCAGGCACCTTGCACGGGCTTACCCGCGTGAGAAATCTCACGATCGACGATGCCCACCACTTCAGTACACCGGATCAACTGGAGGACGAGCTTCTTGGCCTTTTCGATTTTGCGGACTTCGTTTTCAAGACCTTCGGCTATGATTACATGGTCAAGCTGGCCACTCGTCCGCCCGACTCGATCGGTTCCACGGAGAACTGGGAGGCGGCTACGATCGCACTGGAAAGGGCTCTCGAGAAGATCGGCTGGGAGTTTGAGTACGATCGCGGCGGCGGGGCTTTCTATGGGCCAAAAGTCGATATATTCGTGAAGGATGTTATCGGTCGAGTCTGGCAGCATTCCACAGTGCAGGTCGACTTCAATCTTCCCGAGCGCTTCGACCTCGAATACGTCGATGAACACGGCGAGCGGGTGCGTCCGTGCGTTGTTCATCGCGCGATACTCGGATCGCTCGAGCGTTTCTTCGGAGTGTATATCGAGCACACGGCGGGCGCATTCCCTGTCTGGCTTGCGCCGGAGCAGGCGAAAGTCCTGCCGATCAGCGAGAAAACCAACGACTACGCCATCAAGGTGGCCAAACAGCTTCACGACGCGGGCTTCCGTGTGGAGGCCGACCTTCGCAACGAGAAAATCGGCTACAAGATTCGTGATGGTCGCCTTCTGAAGGTGCCGTACCTTCTGGTTGTCGGCCCGAAGGAAGTCGAGAGCGGCATGGTTGCCGTCAACGAGCGCGGAGTCGGCGATACCGGCGCGGTGCCGCTCGAAGAGTTTCTTGCAAGACTCGAACGCGAGGGCCGGATACCAACCTCTGGGAAGTAGCACTGAAGTGGCTTGAACAGTGGCCGTGTACGGAGAGTGCTTTAAACTTGTGATCTTCTCCCGTACGGCTCTGGGATCCACATAGCACAGATCAAACTCACTCACCCATTCGGAAGCCTCAACCTGACATCTTCTGATAGCCGGCAAAGCAACGGAGAGCTTGTGAACGCCGACGGCTATACCACCCTCTACAACAGCACGACCTGATCGGAATCAGCGTAGGAATCTTCCCCCGACGCTCACCCGACCGCCGGTTTTTCCTCAAATTGGGAATCCCGGCCCTAAAATCCCAGGCAACTAATATTGACTTCGGTCAACTTTTAGCTTAAAATTTACACAGGATTCGGTAAGGAAGAGTCCGACAACTTAATTTTTTGGGGTGTTTAAAGGGAATTTGAGCAGATATTAAGTCTGATTAACCGGTTTATTGTACATGGTTGGGCAATATGGTCGAGAATATTGGTATGAAAGCTGAAACCCCATCAACTTCAAGTGAGCCAACTCCGAATCGAAGGCGTTTTGGGAATATCCTGAGAAAGATTCGGAAGGTCAGGGGCAAAAGTATATACGAGCTTGCCAGGGATGCGCAGGTCGATGCGGGCTACATCTCACGACTGGAGAACGCCCACCGAAATCCTCCCTCCCCTCGAATACTGCAACGATTCGCGGATGCGTTGAACATCCGCGTAGATCTTCTCATGATGGCCGCGGGATACCTCGAGTACGACAGTGCCGGAAAGCTTCTGGATGAGGAAGAAATCGTCCGTCGTGTGGAGGATGAACTGATCGGTCGTCGCGCTCGTGATACTGCCGCGGTGGATGCGGGAATCTCCACCAGGGGGCCTGGCGAGATACAGGACATGCTCCGGCAGCTTGAGGAAATAAAGCGGAGCCTGTTAGACGCAATGGTCGCTGGGCCAAGCATGGAAATCCCGATCCTGGGGCGGATTCCGGCGGGATTCCCGGTAGGAGTTGAGGAGAACACAATCGGGAGTCTTCCCCTGGAACGGACCGGGTTGCCTAACGATCCGGATTTATTCGCCTTGCGGGTTGATGGCGACAGCCTTGTGGGAATGGGGATTCTGGAAGGAGACTGTGTGGTCGTCAGTCCCATGCTGAAAAACGCTCTGGAGCTTGGCTCGATCTGCGCCGTCAGAATCGACGATGACGAGGTCGCCCTGAAAAGGGTATACTTGACTCAAGAGGGAGTCATACTTCGATCGGCCAATCCGGAGTATCCCGACCTCACACGCCAGACTGTGAGTGTGATCGGCAAGGTGGTACGCCTGGTGCGGCTGCAGTTCTGAACTCCCCCCTATCGGAATGTCGATTGAATTCATTCAGCGCTGGTGGCTGTATTTCTTTATTGCATTTGCGTTGCTTATGTACGCTTTCGCGTTCCTCGGCTTTCGCGTGCAGGGGGATGCCAAACGTCGTGGGCTTGCCCCGCCGGCGGTCACATTCTGGTCTGTCGCGGTGATATTTTTCGGACCGATCTTCTTTCCGCTTTACTTGATGTTTCGCGCCAGGGCCGTTTTTGCAGGGGGAGAACGCGACGAAACCGGCAAGGTGCCGTACAAACTTTGTCCGCACTGCGGCGAGGAGAATCCTGCGGATGAGCGGGTATGTAAAAAATGCCGCAAGCGCATGGACTCGGAAGCCGCCACAATGGGACAGAAAGCCTGTCCGTACTGCGGGACCATGAATCCTGTCGAAGCGACCCGATGCTCATCCTGCGACCAGGTCATTGGGTATGTTGAGAACGAAGACGAAGGGTAAGGCTGAACATTGCGGAGATATGGGGTTCCAGTTCATTACTGGATGGGGTGCGGATCGACGAGACAAGGATTGGGTAATATCAAAACAGAGCGGTAACAGTCATGTCGAACGGCAAGGTCATCCTGTCCTATTCCATTTTCACAGTATTCAATGTCGTTGTTCTGGGGCAGATTTTCCATCATCCCATCGCGTACGTAACCGGGGGCTTGATTGTCATAATATGGTGGATAATCGCTGCACTGTTCGGGAACCGAATCCTGCTTTGGAGCATCAAGGCAGCGCCTCTCAATGTCGCCATCTACGCTGAGATTGCCAAGATCATCACAAGCTACCACACCGGACCGAAAATGGGCACCCCATCGCTCTGGTTGTCGACAAACTTTTCCCCGATGATCCTTTCAATCGGACTCTCGCCTCGCTCTTCGCATATCCTGGTGACGAGGGGATTTCTGGACAGGCTGGATGATAAAGTCCATCTGGGTTTGATAACCAGAGAATTGCATTCGATCCGTTCAGGGCTCACATCGGCCAACACGGGGATCGCTACCCTCCTGTGGTTCATTCTCCTGCCTGGAAAGATAGCGAGCATCGCAGGGGGGAAAGAGCCCGGCGAACCGAGCGTACAATCAACTTTATTGAACATTATCCCGGCTCTTGTCGCGTACCCATTTGCTTTGATAGGCAGTGAGCGGAAGAAGACATACGAGGTGGACCGGGAGGGATCAGAGCTGCTCGAAAACGCAGATTACATGCCGTGGGCATTCTTGCAGTTATCCGAGGAAATCCTGAAATCCCCCTACAATTGCGAGCTGCCATTAATGGGGTGCTGCGCGATCAATCCGAATAGCAAAGATCCGTATGCTGCGTTTTTCAAGCTGCATCCACCGACACCCAAGAGGATTGATCGGCTGCGAGCGAGATTCGGGTCTCGTAGGCGTTAAAGGCTGAAAACAGATGCGGGAACGGTGTCCTTGCCTGCTCGGCGGTTACTCCCCAGTCTTGCTGCATTCGCTGCACTTTCCGAAGATAGTCATTGTATGACTCACCGGGGTGAAGCCCTGCTCACTGCAAACCCTGCTTTGGCAGCCCTCCAGCTCCTCGGAATAGAACTCGATTATCCGCCCACATTCGGTGCACACGAGGTGATCGTGGTGCTCTCCGAGATGCACGTGTTCGTAGTAGCGCTGCGACCGGCCAAGGCCGACTCGTTTCACGAGCCCTGCTTCCGCGAGGAGGTCGAGGGTCCGGTATACCGTTGCACGGCTGGCGCCGACTTCAAGGTTCCTCATCCGGGAGGTCAATTCTTCTACATCGATGTGGCCATGGTGCCGGAAAACCTCGCGGAGGATTGCCTTGCGTTGCCTTGTGAGCCTCAGTAGTTGTGTTCCAAGGAAGGCCTTGAATCGCTCCAACTCCTCCCGAATTTCCGGAGGTAGATCATTCTGAAGATTGCTGTGTTTTTTCGGCACGACAGCCTGCCTGGTAGTGGGCATTGAAGGGATGAGACGAATTTACCCCGGCTTCGGAACTTAGTCAAGGAGACTCGATCCGTGAGCGGCATGAAACAGGTGTACTTTATCGGGGTCGGGGCGAAGCTCAACAAGCTGGCCCGTGAAGAACGGGCGATCGGGTTCGGTCAGAGCAACCCACTCATCACCCTCCATATCGAGGTAGACGATAAGAGCGCCCGGCATTACGTCAACTCGCCTGACCTTTGCGAGGTTCAGAACCGTGGGGTCGCCTTTTTCGTATGGGCGCAAACCGAGATCCTCCGCTCTTATGCCGAACACGACTTCCTCACCCTCTCTCGACGCGGCTGCCCTTTTGAGAAACTCGCTTACATGGAACCCGTAGCGCCCGCTTCTCATCATTATGAAAGGCCCGTCGCGCTCGACCCTGACTGTTCGGTAATTCATTCGGGGGAAAGCGAGGAAATCCGCTACCAGTCGCGATGAAGGCGCACTGATGCACTCCCTGAGCCCGCCTTCCTGCGTTAGCGTCCCGCCGGAGAATATCGCGATTCGGTCGGAAAGGACATGGACAGCCGAGGAATCGCTTAGCAGGCTGATCCAGGTGGCGCGTAGGCGTCTGAGGAGTCCCTTCAGATCCAGGAGAGCATCGAGCTGTGAACCGGGACGCCAGGATCGGACCTCGTTGCGCCCGCCAGGCACGGGAAGCGAGGTGATGAGCAGCAAGTCGCACCCCGCGAATAGTGCTCTTGTTGCGGCGAGGATCGTCCGGCGCGATGAATCCAGCGAGCCGGCCCTCGCGTCAGCCATCCCGGCAAGAGCGCCTTCGGATAGTTCGCGCTCGACCATCATCACGGCTTCGCCCTCGGTCATCGCTCTGCCTCTCAGCGCGAGTTCCATGTTCTCGCGGACAGTGGCATGAGGGATGATACCCGAGGTTTTACCAAGGACGCGTATCGAACGTTTTCTGGGATGGATCGGATCGATCCTGACGCCGTTCAGGTAGATCTCCCCGATGAAAGGGCCAGTGCCTATAAGGGCGTCGGACAAGGCCCGGGGCAGGACCCCGTTGTCCGAAAGAACGCTCAGTCCCCTGCCCTGTTCAAGGGACAGGTTGACCGCGGGATCGAAGCCGTCGCCCGATCCTCGCATGGGGAGGCCGGTTATTTCGAGGTAGGCCATAATATAGGCAATAGTGTAGCAAACATCACGGGATCGGTGGACCGTCCCGGAGTGCATCACCGGTTAGTATATCGGCAGCATGGGCAGGGTCTGCGGGGTGTTTCGGCATGTCCGCTCCCTGACGCGCGCGGTTCGGAATTCTGGGAAGTGCATTCTCGAGCTAAAGGTCCGCTTGCTGACGCGCGTGGTTCGGAAACTAGGTCCTGAAGGCGTTGTCTGATGGAATTGGTGCCTCAAGATGAACTCAATGTTGACGTTGGATGCGGAACACTGGTAGACTGCCGGCGGAACGAAGAAATCCAAGGAGGCCGTCGATGCGAGCTGCAAATCTCATACTCATTGCTACACTCATTTTGCTGATGACCGGCGCTGTGAGTCCTGCGGAAGAGGACACGAACGGTGCCGCCGAGCGGAATTACGGGCTTGGCTGGATAGAGGAGGACGTTGCGTACATCAACCTGCTTCAGTTTATGCTGGTAGATGATACTCCCGACATCGTGCAGGAGATTGTGTCGGGTCTGGAGATGGGATCCGGCAGAGAAACTGTCGAGATTGAGGAATTGGCGGAAGTCCTGCCGAACTGGGCCACAGGTCCCATACTTCTGATCGGACCGGGAGGACGGATCGTGGTCGAACCCAGCGGGGCGTTTGTCGAGAGAGACGACTATCATTGGGTTACGCATGTCGGGATCGTGATCGAGCTCCAGGAACCATCTGAAATATTACCGGACGACGAAGAAGAGGACACCGACGATTCGATTGAGTATCCCGGTTGGGTTGTTGCAGTCGGACCCTGGTCGCTGGACGAAGGATCTGATGTTAGCTCGGCGGGGGATTCAATCCTGGAGGAGAGATTTATCCGTCACGAGATCGTGGAAGAGCGCCTTGAAGAATACACTGAGCGTTTTCTTGAAGAATACGGGGGGGAGCGAGATAACATTGAAAGCTGGTGGGTAGCTGAAGCCGGTAACTTCGAGGGTAGTGGCATGCATGACGACGAAGGGGGATCCGGTTTTGCGGTTTTCTACTGTCTTTCCACTCGTATGGAGTTTGCCGGGGTAGTAGAGATCATGGATATACATGGAGATGTAAGAGTCGAGGCCAGGCCATGGGAGGGTATCGGGGAGTTTCATGGTTGGTACTTTGAACCTATCGGAGCGACCGATGTAGACGGTGACGGGTGGGATGAGCTTATCGTGCGTATTAAAGCTTGGGAGCTCGATACGTGGGAGTTGTGGGACTCGACGCCATCCGGCACGGAAGTGATGGTTTCATTGATTAGATAGTTGAGTCCCGGGAAATGCATTCCCTGGCTACCGTCTCGCTTGAAGGCGGCATCGGTCTATCAGCCTCACTTGCAGGAACGCTCGTTGTCGATGTCCGTTGAGATGGCGGAGAAGATCAATAGAAGAAACGTCTCAAGATCTGTCAGTTTCAGGAGTTCCCGTTCGTTCTATTAGTGGGGACATTGGTCCCTACCAGTAGAGACGGTGGCGCCTACAAGCGAGTCTTCGAGCTTGTAGGTGCATCGGATTACGGAGACCTCCAGTGAAACCTTCCTCCCGGAGACAGAAATACATCCACTACAACATTCCCGGTGATCCCCATGGTCTGTCTTTTTCGTGCTACAGGAACCGCAACTTTCTCAACCACAAACGAACCCGGCTCTTCCTCGTCGATGCCATCCTCAAAGCAAAGGAAAAGCACAACTTCCATGTCTGGGCATACGTGATCATGCCGGAACATGTCCACCTGCTCATGTTCCCCAGGAATGAAAGATACTCCATTTCCGATATTCTTAAGTCCGTCAAGCAGTCTGTTGCGCGCAGAGCAATTCACCACCTGAGGAAAACTAGACCCGAAATCCTGGATATGATGGAGATCGAAACAAAACATCATTACAGATTCTGGCAGGACGGTGGCGGGTATGACAGGAACATCCGAGATCATGAGGAACTGGTTCGGTTCATTGAATACATACACGATAACCCGGTGAGACGAGGGCTGGTGGAGAATCCTGAGCAATGGTTCTGGTCGAGTGCGAGACAGTGGCTTAGCAGCTTACCCGGTCCAATCAGCATAGATAGGGAATCTTTCCCGATAACGTGATGGGATTGAGGAAGGATTCCACGGGGAGATGCACCTACAAGCTCGAAGACTCGCTTGTAGGCGCCACCGGTCTAGTTATTGCCTGCAGGTGGCCACGGGTCGAGGTACAGACCGATTCCAAGAACACGCGTTCTGACTGAGACTGTGGCGCCTACAAGTCCTTTTGAGCTTCCAGCTCGAAAGGACTTGTAGGTGTCTCTTATTATGGTGCGTTGCGAGTGAGTGGGAGATGCACCTACAAGCTCGAAGACTCGCTTGTAGGCGCCACCGGTCTACTTATTGCTTGTATGTGGCCACCGGTCTATTGCTTGTAGGTGGCCGCAAACCCTAAGCAAGCAGTTCGTGGAGGACCTTTCTTGATGAGGCTTCGACAGTATCGTGGAGGCTTTCGCCGTGGGAGTCCATCGTTACCGTACAGGGGAAGTCGACCACCTTGATTACCCAGAATGCTTCGGGAGTACCGAACTCGAGTTTCTTGACATCGGTTACTTCAACCATCGTGCAAGCGATCTCGGCAGCGCAGCCTCCGATAGCGTGGAGATAGACGGCGCCGTATTTGCTGCATGCTTCGAGGGTCTTCTTGCCCATTCCGCCCTTTCCAATGACTCCTCGGACGCTGTACAGGCGGATGACATCAGCCTCGTACGGTTCCTCGCGGATGCTGGTCGTCGGACCAGCGCCGACCATGAACCATTTTTCGCCGACTTTCTTGACGATCGGTCCGCAGTGATAGATGATCCCGTTCTGGAGGAGGGGCTTGAGGTCGGCGGGCTGCTTGGTGACCATGTACTTGTGGGCCGCGTCGCGAGCGGTGACGATTGTGCCGTTGAGGAGGACGTCATCGCCGATTCTGAGCGAGCGGATAGTGGGTTCGTCGGTGGGTAGGGTTATTCGTTTCATGGTTGTGTCCTTGGTTTGTTTAAGCCCCCCTGTGGTCCCCCCGAGGGGGGGACGGTGTTATGGTTAGTTTCGGTATGAGACCTTCTCTCTCTTGATTGTCATTGTGCATCGACGGGCGCTCCAGCAGAGGTATGCGATGGAGACGAAATAGCAGGCAGGGAGACGGTGAAGGCTTCCGATCTTGACACCCAGCACTGTTGTTTTGCCACCGAAGCCCATCGGTCCGATGCCGAGCTTGTTGCAGTCGCTCATCAGGCGTTTTTCCAGTTTCGAAAGCTTTGGATCGGGATTGATATCGTCGAATTTACGATAGCACTGCTTCTTGGCTTCCTCCATGCCGCTATCTCGATTGCCGCCGATGCTCACGCAAATAACACCGGGAGCGCAACCCTTGCCCTGCGCGCGGAAGACGGCATCGAGGACGCACCTGTAGACGCCGTCCAGATCGCGGCCTGCGCCGAGTGATGCGTCGGGGAGCTTGTACTGCATGCCGCAATTCTCGCTTCCGCCGCCTTTGAGGAGAAGGTTGAACTCCCAGGCTTTCTTCTTCCATGGGTGAAATCGGAGAACTGGCGCGCCGGGACCGAGGTTGTTTCCGGAGTTCTTGCCGGTGATGGGGTCAACGGCGTTCGGGCGAAGGTAGGTGAGTTTTGTGGCCTTTGAGATAGCGCGTTCGATCGCTTTTTCGATGGGAATAAGAATCTCGCCGTCGGGGTAATGGATGTGCCAGACCAACGCGCCGGTGTCCTGGCAAAGCGGAAGGCTCTCACGACGGGAAAGCTCCACGCTCGAGAGCATTGTCCTGAACGCGGTTTTGGCGGGGCTGCCGACTTTCTCGCGACGGAAGCCTGCTTTGAGAGCAGTTTCGACATCGGGCGGGAGATCGGTGGAGGCGCGTCGGATCAGTTCCAGAAGGTGTTTTTCGAGGGCTTTATGGTCCACTTAGGTTCCTCGGTTCAGTGTGATGTTATGGGAGCGCGATTATAGTATTTTTCAATCAGCCACACCAGAGTGGAACCACACTATAAATAACCACACCGCAAATAACCACACCGCAAATAACCACACCACAAATAGCCACACCGTAAATAACCACACCATAAATAACCACACCACAAATAGCCACACCACAAGTGGTGTGGTTACCGTCCGGGAGCGCGAGCGTCTCGCTCGCACGGGATATCATTATGAGATGACCGGGCGGTTCCAGGTGGAAATCTGCTATTATGGTTTACTCAATCAACAGGAACAGAGAGCATGGCGTACAAGGATTTAAGAGAATTTGTGGATCGGCTTGAGGAGGGGGATGAGCTGATTCGGATTTCCGAGCCGGTTCGAGCCGAGCTTG
>CBDUXL010000015.1:0-22011 GCA_965371155.1 uncultured bacterium
GTACATGGGGCGGAGAATGGCGTGACCTTGGCGAGGGTCTTGCCGTGGACAGCTCGGGGAATGTCTGTGTTACAGGTTGGTTCGGCTTTACTGTGGATTTTGACCCTGGCCCGGGAACCGACATCCATATCGGCCCTGAGTGGACATTTGATGTTTTTCTAAGCAAGTTTGATTCATCAGGCATCTTCCAATGGGCGCGAACCTGGGGAGGAGAATATTGGCAGGGCAGCTATGGAGTTGCCTTCGACAGCTCAGGGAACGCTTATGTCGTCGGCGCGTTCCTGGATATTGCAGACTTCGACCCTGGTCCGGAAATCGATGAGCACGTCGGGAATGGCGGAACCGATTGCTTTCTGAGCAAGTTTGATGCATCGGGCACGTACCAATGGGTGCGTACGTGGGGCTCACCGCAAGATGACTATGGATTGGCGATCGCTGTCGACGACCTGGGGAACGTATGTTGCGTAGGATTGTTCCAGGAGGTTGTTGACTTTGACCCGGGCCCCGGGACCGCAAACTACAGCGCAAACGGTGAGTGGGATGCCTTCCTCAGCAAGTTCGATTCATCGGGCACTTTTCTTTGGGCTCGCACCTGGGGTGGGACAGGACGGGATGATAGTTGGGGAGTTGCCGTCGACGCATCAGGAAATGTGTATTGCACAGGCGAATTTGAAGAGGTAGTAGACTTCGACCCCGGCCCCGGAAATGAAAACCGAAGCTCCAATGGAAGTCGCGATGTTTTCCTTAGCAGATTTGATGCATCGGGTGAGTTCGTCTTGGCCCGCACGTGGGGCGGACCAGATTGGGACCACGGCTTCGGAGTCGCGAGCGACAGCCTGGGGAATGTCTATGTCACTGGGGGCTTTGGGAGTACCGTTGACTTCGAACCTGGACCCGGAAGCGAATACCACATCTCGAACGGATCTGGCGACGCGTATCTGGTCAAGTTCCTGCCCGATGGCTATTGGTGACCGGGCTCGAAAAAATCAAATCGCGGAAGCGCCCAATTGCTGAAGGAGATCAGTGCCTGAAGGGATTTCGGCTGCGGGGTGTTTCGGGTTGCTCCTGGTGGACCTCATCGGAGTCGTAATCGGTCAGGAGATCGGGGGATTCTGTCTCCTCTTCTTCCTCAGGTTCTTCTTCCTCGGCAAGAATCTCAATGGGCAAAACAACGTAACCATAGATCACATCATCGAGGACCAGGGTCGTGCGTATTTCGGAAGGCAGCATATATTCGTCCTGAAGATAGAAATACGGATCTTCATCGCCGGTTGGTATCCGTTTGAGTCGAACAACCAGGGAATTGCTCACATCGCGAGCCATGAACCCGTCAATAATCATGTCCAGATCATCAAGGGCCCAGAATGCTCCGCTATCTCCATAGTAGACCGATGTAGCTGAAAATAATGAGGCTCCGCCGAATATCTCAACCGATGTCTGACCGGAGGGGAAATCGTCGGGGATCTCCAACCCGATAACTTTCTGGACCGTGCCCAGGCGGTAGGGTCTGAAAGTGACCAGCACCTCGACCGTTTCCCCCGGATGGTAGCCGACCAGCTTCGTGGTGGTGGATTCCAGGTCGATGGTCTCAAGAACATCGGTCTCCTGCAAGGTCACGGCCTCATCGAGGAGCGAATCCTGGGCTTCATCTTGCTCGTTGATAATCCCATCCGGCGACTCAGTCTCTTCTTCACCTTCGATTCCATCCTCGATCTCGCTTTCCTCCTCGTCCGGAGGACCGGCGTAACCAATTGCTCCGGGCCCGATATTCGGGGGATTTTGAAAGCGTGCCCGGACAATATCCATGGTCCGGCGATCGCTGGTAACCTCGACCGTGATATCCACCTTCGTAAGCTTTACCTCGCGGTACGGGTTCAGAAAAGTGACAATGCTCAGGGCTTCCATGAACTCCATACGCGACTCGTAACCGATATCCATGCTCGCGTAGACAAGATTTTCTCGCTCAATCGGCCTCTCAAGCCCCTGTCCGCGGATCGAGAAACTGACATGGCAGGTTCCCGGCCCCATGCGATCGGACGCATAGAACAAACCCTCCATAGGGACAAGCCAACCCAGAAACGGAAGCCAGGCTTCCTTGTTGATGACGCTGTATTGAATATGCCGGGTGCGGTTGAGGTCCCGGTCGATCACCTCCAGGTCGAATTCGTCCATCTCCGGGTCTTCGCCGAAATTCCCGGCCGTGGTGGCGGCGCGATCCTGCGTGACAGTCCCGACCACGTCCATCGCTTCACCCAGCTTGTAGGACCGGGCAGGCGACTGCATCGTATAGACGATGCGAGAGGTCACAAACGGCAGATTGGTCGGACCGTCAGCCAGCATAGGGTGTCCGAACGCCAGGAATCGGCCGGCATCATCGACCCAGGTGAGCGTGCCGACCGCGGTAATGTCCAGGTCACCGGATGCGAGTTGGACGCCGACACTCGCACCGGGTTCGAGAACCGGCGGATTCTCACTGACCGTGACGTCGATCGTCGAGCCGCCGCCGGGGCCTCTGACGATATCAAGATAAGGGAGGCGCTCGGTTGCGAACTCCGTTAGCCGCTCGAATCCACGGTCGGATAACCCGGACACCATGAGCGGCGTGCGGCAGGGAGTCAGGACAAGTGTTGTGTCGCCCCAGGTGTGCTCCAATTCATGCGGGTCCTCGCCGTTGCCCGCCGGGAGCACGCTGTCAAACGTGCGACCCGCAACGGTTATCGGCGCGTCGAGAGGGTGGGGGAGTCGGCTGGTTTGAGTGCCGGTTACCTTTTCGTAACTGAAGGCGCGGAGCATGTCGTGTATTGGTGTCGCGCCGCAGACATCGGCCTCCGCCCATGAAGGTCCCCAGCTTATGGCGCCGATCAGCTTTCCGTCGATGAAAACCGGGCTTCCGGAGTACCCGCCTGCGATTCCCCCGGTCCGATCGACAACATCGCCGGATATTCTGACAAGAATCAGCGGGCCGCCGTCGTATCCCATGTCGGTAAATATACCGATAATCTCTACATCGAACTCCTCAATCTCAGTTCCCTGGACCACGGTGCGACCGATTCCCCGCATGCCGGGCTCGAGCTCGCTCACTCTCATCGTGGGGGTTTCAGCCTTTATAGGGTTTGCCCACATAATCGCCGTAATCGCAATAATTGTGAGAACAATAGTTTGACGGTTCAGCATCAGGGGCTCCAATCGCGGAATCTACGCCAGGAACGTATTGAACTGCTAAATCATCTCTCCCACTATAAGACCTAACCCATTAGCTTTTGGTTTCACACACAATGGTCCAGCAGACATCGCCGGCCAAATCGACGTTCAACGCCCACGGAATCGGCACGCGTTATCCAGGTTTTACGGGAACGGTCGAATTCCTAGTCCTCTTCCTCGCCGGCGAGTGCGGCTTTCCTTGCGGTGATAATTTTCTGCATCAGGTCCGGCGGTACTTCCTCATAATGACTGATCTCAATCTCGAAACTGCCTCGACCGCCGGTCATAGAGTTCAGGTCCGCTGAATAAGTCTGGAGTTCCTTCAGCGGAATCTGGGCGCGGACAATCGTGGTATGGCCCTTCGAGTCGGTGCCCTGAATCCGACCGCGCTTGCCTGAGAGGTCGCCCATGATGTCGCCCATAAATTCCTCGGGCACATGGACCTCAAGATTGTAGATCGGCTCCATGAGAATCGGCTGCGCTTGTATGAATCCTGCCTTGAAACCCTTGCTTGCAGCGGTCTTGAAAGCCTGCTCCGATGAGTCCACAGTGTGAAAGCTGCCATCGTATACGGTGACCCTGATATCGACTACCGCATATCCGGCCACGGGTCCCTTCTCCATCGCCCCGATGCAGCCTTTCTCGACTGCGGGAATGAAGTTCCTTGGAATCGACCCGCCGAAGATCTTGTTCACAAACTCGAAGCCCTCCCCACTAGGCAGTGGTTCGAGCCTCAGCCAGCAGTCACCGTACTGCCCTCGACCGCCCGTCTGTTTCTTGTGCTTGCCCTGGACTTCAACGGTGCCCTTGATTGTCTCGCGGTAGGGAATCGATGGCGCCTTCTGTGTGACCTCGACATTGAACTTGTTCTTCAGTTTTTGAAGCGCCACTGTAATGTGGGCCTGACCCATGCCGCTTATGACAAGCTCCTTGGTTTCGGTGTTGCGCTCATACACGAATGTCGGGTCCTCTTCGGAGATCCGCTGCATGCCCTGCGACATCCGCTGCTCGTCGCTGCGGCTTTTCGGCATGACGGCGAGCCAGAACACGGGCTGCGGGTACTCGATCGGTGGGAACAGAATCGGGTCGGACTGATCGGCCGTTGTGTGGCCGGTGCTGGTCTCAGCGAGCTTGACGAAAGCGCCGATCTCACCCGCCGAGAGCCGCTTGACCGGTTCAGTCTCCTTGCCTTTCAGCTTGAGAAGCCCGGAGGATTTCTCCTTCTTGTCGAGGATTACGTTGTAAACCTGCTCGTCGGAGGTGATGGTTCCTGAGAAGACGCGGACCACATTCAGTCGGCCCGCGAACGGATCGATGATGGTCTTTGTGCAGAACGCGCTGAACGGCGCATCCAAGCTGCCTGGACGCTCAATCTCCTCGTCGGTGCCCGGTTTTACGCCTTTTCGGGGATGCGTATCTGCGGGCGATGGCAGAAGGTCGCACATCACGTCCATCAGGTTGTGAATGCCGACGTTCTTCGTCGCGCTCCCGCACAGAACGGGCAGCAGCGACCTGTCCAGGACCGCTTTTTTCAATGCGGCGCTGAGTTCCTCCGAGGTGAGCTCCTCATCGGCGAAGAACTTCTCCAGAAGCGCTTCATCGGTCTCTGCGATAGTCTCAATCATGTCCTGCCGCGCCGAGGCGTACTTGTCGGCGATATCGGGGGGAATGTCGACTTTTTCCGGCTTGCGACCGTCACCGGGGAATTTCCATGCGATGCCGGAGAGGAGGTCCACGACGCCCTCAAAGCCCTCTTCCTTGCCTATCGGCAGTGACAGCGCCATCGGACGGCCAAATAGCTCTTTGATGCTTTCGAGTGTCCGATCGAAATCGCTGTTATCGCGGTCGAGCTTGTTTACGAAGACGATGCGGGGCAGGTTGAGGTCATCGGCAAACCGGAAGACTTTCTCAGTCATCACCTCGACGCCTGAAACGCTATCCACCACCACAATGACGCCGTCGGCGGCATGCATGGTCGCTTTGGCTTCCATGATGAAATCGGCGTAGCCGGGGGTATCGATCAGGGTGATATTCTTCCCCTTCCAGGGCATCGGATAGAAGCTGCTGGAGACGGTGATCTTGCGGGCGATCTCCTCCTCGGAAAAATCGAGCACAGTGTTGCCTGCTTCGATGTCGCCGAGCCGCGTTGTGTCGCCGATATTGAAAATCATCGCCTCGCCGATGCTGGTTTTCCCGCAGTCTCCATGGCCGACAAGGGCCACGTTACGGATGCCTTGGATATCTGCCACGATGGTGCCTCTTGACCACCCGAAACCTGTTGTCCGGGCATACTAATACGCCCCCGCTTCGCGGGGACGGGAAAGGTACCACAAATACTCCTACCCGGCAAGCGGGTCTGTCATACAGGGATTCCCGGCTTCATACCGCCTAGATACCCAGTGGGCCAAAGTTGATATCCGGCCAGAAGACCAGGCGATCTCCTACTCGCTTGGCCCCTTTCACGCCGCCGTCCTGCGATATCACAAATGCCACACTTTGCTCATCTTCCCAGCAGAAGCGGAAAGCCGAGCGGTGACGGGTTCCATAGGCTTCCATCGGGACAATAGTCGTAGAACTCGCCAGGTGATCCTGGGCAAGGTGAACTTCGCGCAGAGGAGGAGACGCGGTGATCTCGGCTCCAAATCCGATCAGGCGAAACCTGTCCGTGATAATGACGGCACCGTCAACACCCGTGGTGGAGGCGATCAGTCGCGCCGAATCCGAGATGCGCTGATCCGTCACCTCGCGCTGTTCCGCGAGAGCCGTTAACTCGTGGTGTTTATCGATCGGCACCTCCGATGCTCCGCTGTAGAGGTTGAAGTAGAGCTTGAAGTACGTGTAACGGAGAGCGAGAGAGTTGATCAGGAGCGTCCAGACAATGTCGTAGTTGCATGGATACTTGATCATTACCAGTTCAGAAAGATTGGAATCATCTACTGTAACGTGGTTCGGAACGACAAGAAGAGCACCGCCATGAAGCTTCTCTCGAATCTGAAACAGCAGGCGTTCAAGGAACCGAAAATATAACTGCCTCGGGAAGTCCTTGGCATGACCCATCAGGTCGTAGCCGGGCTCTCTTATCTTTTCGCACGTTTCATTATGCAGGGCATCCTCTGCGTCTTTCAGGAACGCCGCGATAGGTCCTTCGTACAAGGTCTGACGAGTGGGCGTAACGATTTGACCCCGCTTCAGGGTAAGTAGGACGGTTCCCTCGCGAGAGAAGGTGAGATTGCCCGGCTCTATCGAGGAGATAGTAAGGCAATTCGGAGGGGGAACTCCCGCCTTTGACTCTCCGCGCGTGAATTCCCACCATGAGGAGCCGGTATCGAAAAGGCCCCAGATCTTCAGTCGTTTGGATCGCCCTTTTCCGCTGCCGGACATTGGTGAAACGCAGATCAGCACTTTCGTGAGATCTGTCGCCGGGGCCAGGCGCAGAATCTCGGGAACAGAAAAGTCGCGGGGTGCATCGAACTCCACCGGCTCAAAGACGCGCCCGAGTTCCGCCGGACCTGCCAGTCGCTTTGCCAGCTCCGGCGACATGAAAGCGAGTCGGAACCCGATCTTCCTCTGTTCCTCGGTAAGCATGCTGGCATGGTAGGCGACTTCGAGGAACTCTCTCAGCCGTTCGGTCGGGGGTAAACGAGGGACAGATTGCTCGGGGAAATCTCGTCTCCGCCACGCCTTTCGCAGGTGCTCCACCAGTTCTTCCGGGTAGGTGAAGGTCATGCCTACTCCACCTCAATAAGGACAATCTCCTCATCCACCTGAAAATCGGCATTGGTCACCCGCAGGGTGATAGCGTACTCGCCGGCAATAAACGGCGAGCGCCAAACTGCCTCGGATACGTCAGTAGTGAGCTGCAGGATTTCAGTCCTGGTTCCGATTGTCAGAATGTAAGGAAGAGCCGCGTAACCATTCGAATCGGCGATCCGGAGTGAGATATCCCACGTGCCGTCGGACACGTCAGGAAACGCCGCGGTCAGAGGTGTCGGACCCATAACCTCGGAGAGATCATCGGCAGGTGAGACAATGTCCATTTCAAGTGCGCCGGTATGCGTATGAAGCACCACGAAGACATCGCCTGCCCCTGATATATCCAGGCCGTGGGTAATCTCCTCGTTTTCTCCGCAGAAACCCACGTAGTCGGCTGCAAGGAAATAACCTCCGTTGAAGACCAGATCGTGGGTGGCTTCGGCAAGCCGACGGGTCGTTACTTTCGCAGCGAAGTAATCCAAAATCCCCCGCTCGGCTTCCGGCAGGTCCTCGAGGTCCCCGTGTACATGGAAACATGTGTAAAGGACCGTTCCTGCGCCGAAGCTGAACTCGAGCGCAACCGGCAACTTGCTCTGATCGAGAGTCGGCGGGAGGATAGCAATCAGCTCTGGCGGAATTATTTCGGTGGAGTCGGCGGTAACCAGGACATCCACACCCGGAGAAACGTCGAGGATTAGCGGCCAATCATCACTTGAGTAGGTTATCTCGGTGGAGGACATTCCCAGGACATTGACGCATGCGAGATCGAGAACCTGCGCTGTAATCATCTCGCCCGACCCTGCTGCAGAGCCTGCGTACGGATCAGGATCGGGAAACTGGACCATTCCCGGCCACAATCCCATGAGATAATCGGCTGCTTTGCCGCTGAGGTACAAAGTACCGCCGCCGAACACCCACGTGCTGAGCATTGCTTCCCCGCCGATGAGTTCGATTTGATCCGACGAGTTTATGAATAGCACATCACAGGAGTTCAGTGTGAGCGGATCGGCGGCCATGACGAGGTCGACCGTATCGTAGGGAATTTCAAATTCATCCAGTATGGCGCCCACGTCATCGTAGCCCGGCTCAGTCACTGCTATCCGGGGAAACGCAAGCTGCTGTGCCGCGCGGGTTTCGGCTTCTCGAAGCGCGCCGGCGGTGGCCGACCACTGGTATTGTAGGTTGCTTCCCGACACATCCGCACTGAGATGCACATCGGTGTTTCTTTGGATTGGGCCGGCAGGGTCCAGGAAGATACCATTTATGAACGGGGCTCCCTCGCCCATGCTGCATCCTGTCAGTATGCAGGCCGTGATTCCTGCGAAAAGTGCCGGGTATAGGCTCTTGACTCTCATGCCGATTCTCCTATCTTGTGACGAGTTTATTTGAACAGCATTACCGGCGCGTCCGAGCGCCTTAAGACCTCTTCGGCAACGGACCCGAGAAACAGCTCTCTCAGCGGCTGATCCCCGAAAGCGCCAAGGCAGATGAGATCGTTCTGTCTATCGACGCTCAATGCTATTATCGCGTCGGCAGGACGCATCTCGTAACTCCTGTAGTGAAACTCCGTATCGTATGAAGGGGTAATCTCCCTGGCGGCTTGAATTGCATCATCGCGCCACTTGGTGTCCGATCCGCAAGTAATCACTGTGACCGGTATTCCCATTTTTTCGCCGATCATCCCTGCCCACGCAAGCGCCTGACGGCTTCGGGGACGGTTGTCGAATCCGACGATTGCCGAGTCGAACTGACGATAATCACCTTTTGCCAGCAGAACGGGCGACTCTCCGCGACGTATAACAGCCTCGCTTGTGCTTCCCCAGAGTCCGCTCTTCTGATCCCGGCTTTCCGCCCACAAGCCGAGGAAGATGACATCATAGTTCTCTGAAACCTCAATCAGGTATTCGGGAGGACTGGTGACCTCCACGCCGGTTGTGTGGCCGATGGGCACGTCGGCATTCTTTGCCAGTTCCGGCCAGTCCTCCAAATCCCTCAAGAGCTCCTCGCCGTGCGCTACAAGCTTGGCTTTCAGCTCGAGTTTGGCTTTCTCGCGATGAATAAGATCCCCAAGCGTCCCGACAGCCTGGAGGGCGAGAACAGTCATATCGAAGATCGGGTTTGAGATCAAGCGCACGTCGGCGATGTACCGAATGTCGATTAGGCCCGGGACGCTTTGCGCGAATTGAATTGCGTATCTCAGGGCGGCTTTCGAGTAGCTGGAACCTTCGTAGGGAACAAGATAGCGCTTCATGTGGTGTCCTCCACCGGTACGGGATCGGAGGAAGCCGTCCGCGTTGCGGCGCCCACCATGCGCGTAACCAGCGCGAACCAGAGTGTTGACATGAAGAGGGCGGTGGGAAGCAGGTAGCCAAGCATCTTCCAGGCCGGTTGCTGCGGCTTCTCAGGAGGGACGGCGCGATCGATAAGGCGTATGGGATCTATACCGTACCCCTCGGCGATTTCCATCAGGCTCGCCATCTTGTCGAGTGTGAACGCGACTGCCCTCTGCAAGTTCGCCGAGCGAAGTGAGGGCCTGATCTCCTTCTCCAACCTCGGAAGCTGAGCCAGCTTGTCGTAAGTGGCACCTGCTCTTTGTTTGTACAAGTAGTTCTCAGCCATGAAAACCTGGAGCCGCATGGTAAGAGTGCGAGTTTCGACATCGAGCCCCTGGCGATACCAATGCTCCAGGTACTCCCTGATGAATTCCGACTCGGAAGTCAGTTTCAGTCGTGTGCCCGAGTCCTCGGGGAGGATTTCATCGCTCAGCGCAATAGCCGTGCTCAACATCGATAGCCGGAATCTCAATCCTGAGAGTACAATGTCCTGAATGATTGTTCTATCGGGGGCACCGGCGGGTTCGGTAAGGAGGTTCCTCCGCTCTCGGTTTTCCCTGACCTGCCTGAGTGCAATTATGGCTGACTGAAGGCGAACCTCGCTGTACATTGCCCGAACCAACGCTTCATAGTAGGCTTCTCCCCATTCGAGCGGCTGAATCATCAGGTCGGGGACACCGTAGGCCTCCGCTATCCGGTGCAGCTCCGCTTCAGCCTCATCCGCGCGTTCGCTCGCGATCACAAGCCGTCTTCTGAGCATTGGGGAAACATAGCTTCGTTCGACGATCTCCTGCATGAACTCCTCGAGGCTGTCTGCGAACCTGTTGCAGAACTTCGCGGCCTGCTCGGGATCTTTATATATATACGAAAGATGGATTATGTTCCTGTCGCCATCGTACTCGAATCCCAGCTGTGAAAGGAACCTGTAATAGAACTCACTGAGATCGGTGTAATCTCCGGATTCGTAAATCTCCTCAAACTCATCGCCGAGAACCCGGTTCGCCATGTTGACGGAGTAGATCATGGGCACGAGTTCGTATTGCTCCTCTATTGGTTCCTCCTCGAAAAACACGGGGAGCGGATTGACCTTTGTCCGGGTGAGGCTGTAATGCGCTCGGCCGGGGCGGTTCTTGAGGGCGAGGGTGGCCTCGGCGCGGTACCATTTCGGGCCGAATATGGTCTGACTGAATACATATACCAGGCAGGCGGCGATGACGATCAGATATCGCCACCGGTTCGGCATTATCACTCGTTTCAGGAATTCCGATACCACGCCGGACAGCAGCATAGCATACCGTCTGCCTTGAAGGAATAGGGGCGGGGTGTGCGGATTCAGAGCGAAGTGGGAGTCGGCTCGTTGGCGAACTCAACGGCCATAAGTGTGATATGAAAGGGCAATTGCGATTCACCCGCTTAGAATCACGGGACCAGTTGATAGAGGTGGACATCCCCGGAGGTTCTTAGCTCCCTGAAATGCTCTTCGAATGTCGGATCTGTGGGCAACTCAAGAGTGAAAGCATACGCCATTCGCAAAGTTCGCGATGAATCATATATCAGGTAATCGCAACCGAGATCATTCAGCCAGTCGTATAGCTCCCGGCCTGTAGAAGAGTGATTCCCGAGTTCGAAATGATCGGCGTATCCAAACAGACCGCCGATCAAGGGACAATCGAGGTAGTATCGACGATGCTCCATGGCAAGTCCGTAGATAATTGTATCCCTGGTGAACACCAAATCAGAATCGTCGCCTCCCAGTCTTCCGCTTGCATCGATCCCATAGTTGATCCACTTCACAATGTCATATCCCTTGATGTTGTTTGTCAAATAGGACTGCCTCCGGTTTTCCACAAACGCGATCGACGTGCCCTTGTGGGGACCCATTATGCTCCGGTAGAAGGTCCCGAATCCCAGTGCCGCCACCAACAGAATCCATGCCAGGTGCGTGCGGTTCAGCCTGTTGAATGATTCCAGACGGAAGATGTCGGTTATCCCCCATGCGGTGACGATGCAGTGCAACGGATACGCGCTCATCATGTAGCGCTGGTCCTCTATTCTCTCAAGCAGGAACCAGTAGGAATAATATATCAGGAGATACATAATCAGCATGATCCCCACACGACGCCATCGCCTTATGAAAATCACTGCAGGGGTAAACGCCAGCAGGAAAGGCCCGATCGTTCCGGGGCTTCCTCGCCACAACCAGGGTGAGTTGTCGTGGAACGTGAAGTGCCAGGGCAGGACCGCCAGGTTGCGGAGCGTGGGCTTGAAATGGAAGTACTTCAGCATCTCGGAGTGATCGACCGCAAGCTGGTCTCGCATCGAGTCCAGTGTGCCTATGCCGAGTCCACCGAAGATGCTTTCAAAGAAAGGGAAAAATGGATTGCCGAACAGCACGATGCTCCGGATGTACCATGGTGACGCGATTACCACAGTCCAGAGCAGCGCTAGACCAAGCGATTTGCCGAGTCCAAATGAAACCGGCTTGACCGCAGTGCTCTCGATTTCGCCGGCGGGCTTTTTTTCGCCTGACTCAGTTGAATCATCCGGTTCTGTCGCCGTGGTCCGGGCACCGGTCGCTTTCCTCGACTGTTTGACTCCCGTTTTCCGTTTCCCGGTTGCCTGTTTGTGCGCCTTCGTTTTTTTCCTGGTTTTCTTCTCGATCTTCTCTCTTGGGGGTTGCGATTCGCGAAGGATCAACTCCTTTTCCCATTTCTTCACAGGCATGAATCGCGCGATGACCATGAGTAGCAATACCAGCAGCACATTGATAGTGGCAGTGTACTTCACTCCGCACGAAAGGCCGCCCACAATACCCAACAGAATCACCCATCGTCCGTCCCGCGTTTCGTACCACGCCAGGAAAGCGTGCACGAGCAGGAGCACGTAGAAACCCAGGAGATGCTCCACAAAGGCCCTCTGGCTCATGTCGAAGACGTTGTTGATGAATAGGAACAACACGCAGGCGATCAATCCCACTCGTCTTCCGAAATACCTGGCGCCTATCATGTAGGTCAGAATCGTGCTGAGGACCATGAAGAAATAGATAAGTGAGGAGCCCGGGTCTTCGAGAACCATCATCTCGAGCGTCAGAAGCATCTCCTGGACCTGGGGAAAATTGTTGAAGTTGATCCAGGGGATGAACGTGACCGCATGGTCGCGGAGGTAGTACTTCGGCGCGCAGAGGTGCGAGTTGATCGGGTCGAAGCCGGTGGAAGGATTATTGGGCAGGAGAAATGAATTGAGGATACAGGCTCCGATGAGGAGCAACAATGCCCCTTCGAGTATATCCCATTGTGCGGGACGCAAACCGCGCCTTATGCCCTGATACAGATGTACCACATGGCCTCTTCCGAGAATGAGGACCATCACCGCGATGATTCCAAATGCGATTGGGTACAGGATCCCGGCCAGCCCCACAAGGAATGTGATGATGGATATTATCCCAAGACCTATCCCGATGGCGTGAATGCTCTCTTCCAGGATGTTTCGGAACTTCAATCCACGCGCGACGAGTCGGATCATGAACCGCCCGATCACGTATCCGATCAGTGCCAGCAGGAGTGTGAGGGCCCAGGGCGTAACCATGTAACGCAGGAAGCCGACCAGATAGGTCCATGCGATCGTGAAATCGTAAGCTTGCCAGTGGGCGTATCGAAAGAGATACTGAGAGCAGACCCAAAGGATGAACAGGGCAATCAGTGTCGCGATAAGGCCGCGACGCGGAAGAATGGTGGTATCAGCAAAGGCCCTCATGGCGGGCTATTCCGGGTCGGTGGAGTCAGGATCGGACTCCTCCGGTTCCTCCTCTGGTTCGGTCATCCTTGTTTCGCCGGGGCTGAGCAAATTGTAGAGATGGGAATCGCCCGCTTGGGCTATCTGCTCGAAGAACTCCCCGAAAGTCTCATCATCCGGAAGCTTGATGTCGACGGCATACGCCATTTTGGCTGCGGTGTCTTCACTATGAATCAAATAATCACAACCCAGGCCGTCGAGGTAATCGAAAAGTTCCCGTCCGGTCGCTGCGTGGTCCATGAACTCGAAGTGATCGGCGTAACCGAACATTCCCCCTATCAATGGGCAGTCACAGTAGAAGCGACGGTTTTCGGCTGCCAGGCCGTAGATGATGGTGTCCTCGTTGAAAAATGAACTACCCTCGGCAATTTGTTTATTGATGAGCTCAAATACCGGGTATCCTGTAAGGATTTCAGCAAGGTTGGATTTGCGATCCTCCTCCGTGAAGTGGAGCTGGGAGCCAGTGTATGGCGTCGTGGTCCGATAGAAGAAGCCAAATGCCAGAGTAACGCCAAGGAAAAGCCATGCAAGATGCTTTCTCTTGCGAGCGTCGAACGTATCAATGTGGAAAATTTCAGTAATGCCCCAAGCCAGCAAAACACAGTGCAGCGGGTAACCGATTATTACATAGCGTTGGTAATCCAATTGTTCAACGAGGAACCAGTACGAGTAGAATAGAACGAGGTAGACAGCCAGGAAAATCCCGACCCGTCTCCAGCGTCGTATGAATACAAGCACCGGCGTAAAAGCGAGAAGGAAGGGCCCGACAGACCCTGGACTCTGATGCGACCAGCCCGGGTGATTGTAATGCATTGTGAAGTTCCAGGGGAGCAGGATAACATTCGCTAATGTGAACTCGTACCTGAAGAAACCAAGCATCTCGGCGTGATCGACCCTGAGCTGTTCCCTCATTGAATTGAGCGTGCCGAGGCCGAGTCCGCCGAAAATGGTTTCAAAAAATGGGAAGAACGGGTTCCCGAAAAGCACGATGTTTCGGATGTACCAAGGGGCGGCGAAGATTGCAGTCCAGGGAAGCACCAATCCGATGGCCTTTGCCAGATCGGAGGGTTTCATCTCCCACGCCAATAACGGTTCAGGCTCCTTGATAGACTTGGCGCCATGCTCGCCTGTTGCATTATTGCTTGTGTTTCCGGCCGCCGTATTGGCCTGGGAGAGTTTCCGTCTCTTCGATTTCCGTCGAACCGGCATCTGGTTACGCCCGGTTCCGGCATTTCTGCCGACGTTTTCCGCCGGAGGGCTTCCAGTCTCATTTCCTTTGAGGAGAGTTGATTCAGGAAGCCGGTCGCGTTCCCATGGTCTGAGAGGGAAAAACCTCGCGACGACCATCAGAATGAGCACCAGAAGCACGCTTTCCGTGCCTGTATACTTGACCCCGCAAGCCAGGCCTCCGGCAATGCCGGCAAGAATTAGCCAGCGCCGATCTCCGGACTCGTACCATCCGAGAAAGGCATGGACCAGAAGCAGGACGTAGAAGATCAGCAAGTGCTCAACATAAGCGGTCATGCTCGTGCGGAAGATTTCCACAATAAGGACAAGCAGGACCATCGCGAACAGCCCGACAGTCCGACCGAAATATCTGACACCGATCAGGTAGGTCACGACGGCCGAAAGGACCATGAAGGTGTAGACCAGGGCGCATCCAGGATCCTTGAGGGCCATCATCTCGATGGTGTAGAGCATCTCCTGGACCTGCGGGAAGTTGTTGAAGTTAAGCCAGGTGTAGAATTGAACCGCATGCTCGCGAACGTAGAATTTCGGGGCGGCCAGGTGCGAGTTCATGGCGTCCCAGCCGATCGACGGATTGCCGACGAGGAACATCGAGTTAAACAGGATTACCCCGAACAGAAAAAGCAGGACCAGGTCCAGGATGCTCCAGTTCCGGAGTGCAAGCCCTCGCCGTGCAACCTTGGTCAGGTGGCTAAGGTGCCTGAATCCCGAAAAAAGGACGATTATTCCCAGGGACACGAAAATGAAGGGATACAGCAGATGTACGAGCCCGAGCAGGAATGTGACAATTGAAATCACTCCCAACCCGATTCCGATCGAGTAGGTGCTCTCCTCCAGATCGCTTCTGAATTCATGCCCTCTCACAAGAAGCTTGATAAGGCTCCTTCCGATCACGTAGCCAATGAGCGCGAGAAGGATTGTGATTGCCCAGGGGGCAATCATATAGAGCGTAAAGCCCAGTGCGTATTCCCGAACAACCTGTCCGTCATAGGCCTTGAGGTTTCCATACCTGTAGATGAACTGAGAAAAAGCCCAAAGAACGAAGAGGCCCCAAAGTACAAGGAGCTCGCGTCGCCTCAGGCCGATAATGTCCTTCAATTCTTCCATGAACCACTACTTCACGCGAAAGATGAATACTTCCCAATAGCTTTCCTGGAAATCGAAGTACTCCTCCCAACCCGGCATTACCTGACCGACGTCAAGCTGCAATCCCGGAACGCCCCTTCTCGCTTCTTCTTTTATCGCGAGCTGAGCGTAAGGGAGATTGATCATCAGGTAAACGCACTCAAGGTCCGTAAGCCATTCGTGCAAATCCTCGGCGCTTCTGCAATGCGCAAGGTAGTCGGTATGATCGGCATACCCCACCTGGTTGCCTATGAGCTTGAAATCGGCGAACCATCGGTACTGCTCCATGTAGAACCCGTAGACTCGTGTTTGGGCCACCTGCTCGGGATCGCCGAGTGCGTCCAACAGAGTCTCATTCATCCCTTCCACCGCAGGGAACGCATTCATTCGACTGGACTGGAATTGAGCTCGCTCCTCAGGAAGGATGGGGAACTCGGCTCTGATTTGCTCGGGGGTCACAATTCCGGCGAAGAAGGTCACGAGTATTCCGAATAATACAGCCAGGCTCATCCAACCGAGGAACCCGCGCGGGTTGACCTTGTCCAGCCTGAGACCCTCCCAGGCGAGGAAACCCGCGAAAATGGCCTGCATCGAGAAGATAGGGAGCATGTACCGCAAGTGCAGCATCTTCTCCCAATACCACCAATATGCGTAGGTGAATACGATCAAGCCGAGGATCGCCCAGGTCACGCGCGGGATTCGACGGACGAACACAATGAGAGGCAGGGTTATCAGGAACCAGGGTCCCAACGCCCCGATGCCGGGCCTGTCATATGGTCCGTACGGCTCGATGACCAGCTTATACGGGAGAAGCGCGAACATGATCGGATTGGCCCTCACCTCGTCCTTTATGCGGAACATATCGAGCATCTCGCGATGGTCGACGCGAAGGTCATGCGCGAGAGAGGCGTAGGTTCCTGCGTTGGTTTCAAAGATACCGGGAAAGAAGGGAAATACGGGATTCTGAAACCAGATCCAGTTCCGTATATACCATGGGCATGCGATGAGTACGATAATTGCTGCGGCAAGCGCCAAATCAATTGCAAGACGGATGTGATTGCGCTTGGCGAATGCTTCGTAGACGAGGACCACTACCGCAACCGTGAGAACGTTTATGAACGCCGAGTACTTGATGCCGCAGGCAAAACCGAAGGTGAGTCCCGCGAGCACCGCAAGTGCTCGCGATGGATTCTCCATGTATCTGAGGACCGCGTAAGTTCCAAGGACGATCATAAGGGTGAGGCCCTGATCGATGTAGGCGAGTGTCGCGAACAGGTAGGCCTTCTTGACCAGGAGGTATATCAGAACCGACACCAATCCTGCCCCTCTCCCATAGAACCGCCGCGCCATCGCGTAGATAACCAATGCCGTGAGCAGGTGGCAGACTCCCATCAAGAGCTGAGCGCAGCCATCCGGGATCAGGATCATCGACTGCAGGTACCACATCTCAACTATTTCGGGGAAGTTGTTGAAGTTGATCTCCGGATGGAACGAGATTCGGCCTTCGGCGAGATAGGTTGCAGGCGCCGGGAGGTGAGAGTTCAGGCTGTCGAAGCCCCATTCCGGGACAAGTGACGGCCAAAGGCCCCAGAGGGCAATCGTGAAGATGGTCAGGATAAGAAAAAACTCGGTTCGGCTGAGGTCGATGTCGGTCCATGACTTCCCGACGCGCTTCGCAAGGCCGATAATCTGCCGATGCGTGGCCGCAAGAATGATGATCGCCAGGGCAATATGCAGTGCCGGCTTGAGGAAACCCAACGAACCGAGGAAAAATGTGCCGAGCCCGATAAGTCCCCAGCCGACGGCCACCGAAAAGGTGATATCGTCCTCATCAGTGTCAAGTCCGTACGAGACTCTGAACAGATCGAGGACTCCCCGTCCGAGACCATAGCCGACGATCAGGAACCCGATCACCCAGAGCAGTTTCAGGATGACGTATTGGAAGACCGACTCAAGGATCCGGGGGATTTCGTGTTCAAGATACTCCAGCCAGTGATGGTGGTGGACTATATAGAGGAAAATTACGAAAGCGGCCCATGCCAGTAGAAGGACCTGAATCGTTCGTCTTATTGCTACGGATTCAAGAAAGCGCATTCGCCGCTAGCCCTACGGCGTAATAATTAAAGCCCATGCAACCTCCAACCGAACTAGCGGGAGTCTATCACATATCCGATGAAATGGGTAGTTCAGGCCTGAAGTGTTAGTCGGGGAACTCGCCGAACACGCTTGCCTCCGGTTCCCTATAGACCGGTGGTCGACGCTCGAGCATGAATTTCTGCAGGCCCAGCTTGATCTGAGCGCTGATGGGTATGGGGTAGTGCCCGTTAAGGCAGGCGAGACACATCTCATCGGCGGTGTGCCCGAACGCCTCCAGCATTCCCTCAATGCTCAGATACGCGAGGCTGTCTGCGCCGAGGAAGTCCGCTAATTCGGAGAAATCGTGGTCTTTATTATTGTAGTGGCTCGCGATCAGATCTTCCTGGTTGGCGGTGTCAATGCCGTAAAAACAGGGATAAATGACCGGGGGACTGGCTACCCTGACATGCACTTCGACTGCGCCGGCATCGCGAAGGAGTTGCACGATCTGCCTGGAGGTGGTCCCGCGGACAATCGAGTCATCCACCATTACAACCCTTTGGCCCTTGAGGACTTCCTCCAAAGGATTCAGCTTCATCCGCACGCCGAGCGCTCTCAGGCGTTCCTGAGGATTGATAAACGTTCTGCCGACATAGCGATTCTTGATAAGGCCCTCGGTGAAAGGGATGCCCGATCCGTACGCGAAGCCGATTGCGTGTGGCGTGCCGCTGTCGGGAATCCCAACGACTATGTCGGCACCGACTGGGGCCTCGCGGGCCAGAATCTCGCCCATCCTCTGCCGGATCGTGTGGATTGTCTTGCCGCGATAAACGCTGTCCGGACGGGCGAAGTAGATATACTCGAACGCACAGATCTTCTCATCGTCCGTTTCTTCCGCCCAGCGGAACTGTCGTGGTCCAGAGCCGTCGATTATCACTGCCGTGCCCGGCGAGACGTCGAACAAGAACTTCGCGCCCACAATATCGAGAGCGCATGTCTCGCTTGCCACCACCCACCCGTCCGGAGCTTTGCTGTCGCCCAGATAACCCACAACCAACGGACGGATTCCCGGCGTGTCCCTCACTGCGACAAGCTCTCGCGGCGTCTGTACCACCAGCGCAAATGCGCCTTTGAACTGCCGCACGGCTGTCTCAAGCGTGGCCTGGATATCCCCCGCATAAGCGTTATGAATCAACCGGGCCATCATCTCCGAGTCGGACGTGCTCGTGAGTGCGATTCCCAACTCGTCGCAGGCCTTGTTCAGCTCCCGCGTGTTTATCAGGTTCCCATTGTGCGCGAGTGCGAGGGACACTCTCTCGGTCCGTAAGGAGCCTTCTTTCCCGACAGATCTCTCGCCCTCGACGAGAACGGGCTGGGCGTTGGCTATTGTTGATGAGCCGGTGGTGGAGTAACGCACGTGGCCGGTCGCGATGTAGCCACGGAGGATACTCAGTATCTGTTCGTTGAAAACCTGGTTGACCAGACCCATCCGGGAGTAACACGCCATCTGACCGCCGTTGGAGACTGCGATCCCCGCCGATTCCTGTCCCCTGTGCTGCAATGCGAAGAGCCCGAAGTAAGCAAGCTTGGCTACATCCGCCTGCGGAGCGTATACACCGAACACGCCGCAGGATTCCTGGGGCCTATCCCTGACCCCGCAGGAGATGCATGATGTTGTCCGCTTCGTTTGTGGGATTTTGCCGACCATTTGCAGGCCTTGGGTCACTTTGCGACCCCGGTGCGCTCCAGAATCTCCTGGTATGCTCCCTCTACATCCCCCAGATCGAACCTGAATCTATCCTTGTCGAGCTTCTTGCCGGTTCTCTTGTCCCAGAACCGGCAGGAGTCGGGAGAGATTTCATCCGCGAGCAGAATCGTGCCGTCCGGACGATGTCCGAACTCCAGTTTGAAATCAACAAGATCTATTCCGATGCTATCGAAGAACTCGCGCAGGATGTCGTTAATCCTCAAGCCCTGCTTACGGAGGAGCTCAAGCTCCTCGGCGGTCGCGAAACCCAGAGCCGGTATGTGATCGTCGTTGACCAGAGGATCGTGCAGGGAGTCATCTTTCAAATGAAACTCCACAATCGGAGGATCGAGTTTCATGCCTTCCTTGAAACCGAGGTTCCTGACGAGAGACCCGGCGGCTATGTTCCGGACGATGACCTCCACCAGGATGATCCGGACCGGCAGGATCGCCATATCGCGATCGCCCAGAACTTCCACGAAATGCGTCCCGACGCCGCGGCTTTCGAGCAGCTTGAACAGTCTGGCTGAAACCAGGCAATTCACTGATCCTTTGCCTTGAATCGTGCCCTTCTTGTCGCCGTCGAAAGCGGTTGCGGAGTCTTTGAATTCCTGGATATACCGATCGGGATGGTCGGTCTTGTAGACCCTTTTCGCCTTGCCTTCGTGCAAGAGTTCACCGCGAGTGGGACCGGAATCAGTATCGCCCATGCTGTTCTCCCTCTTCCTTTTCCCCGCACAGGACCCTTGCAGGATACTAGGATCGTCCGTTCATTTCAAGAGTTGCAGGGAACTGTTTCCTGAAACCCTCTTGACACTAATGATAGAAATTGCTGGTTCTGGTTAATTCTTGTTGCGGATGCATGACTTTGACTAAGCAAATTGCTATAATTTCGCCACAACTGGAGGTCAGATGAAAGCTATGAGCACACGGTCAATAGCCCTTTTTTCCCTGCTTCTGGCGCTGATAATCACGGTTCCCCTGATCAGCGGATGCGAGATGGTCGCGAGCTACCTCATCTATGAGTGGATTCAGGATGAGTTTGGGGATGGTGACGGCGATGGCGAGGAACCTGTCATCAAGAGGGTTCTGGCCGATCGGGAGGAGATTCACACTGGGGAGGCGGTGCTGCTGGAGGTCGAGGCTGAAGATGACGAGGATGATGCAAACGAGCTGGAGTATTACTGGTTCGCCTCGGCCGGCACGATGGTCAGCCCCACCAACAGGATCACAGTGTGGAACACTCCGGATGAACCGGGAACAGTGACAGTATCAGTGATAGTGACCGATACCGATGAGAACCAGGACTCGGCTACGATCGAGATAGAGGTCCTGGAATGACCTCTTCTCTAAATGATGTATGTATACTGTCAGTGTTTGACATTTTCGGTTGACTGTGATACGTTCTTAATAAGCTTTAATGTTCCAACCCTCCGTACAGCTTCGGGGTGGCGGAGGGCGTTTTAGATTTTCGAACAAACACCAAGGAGAGACGCTATGCGACAGCTTCTCACGGCAGCGGCAGCGCTGGTATTTCTTCTGTTATGGGTGATGCCTGCAACGGCGGAGCCCACAATCCTGGGCCCGACCGGCCTGATCGTGAATCCCACAGCGGATATTACACCTGTGGACCACGCCTGGATCGCGCTGAACTTTTTCGACAACGGAAGCAACTCCATCTGGACCACGAACGTTACAGGCAGCATGTCGGACAACTTCGAGGTCAACATCGGTGCGGTTCATCCTGATGAGGGTAGAGACGGGATCACTGTCGGTCTGAAGTGTCTTTTCATGCCTGAGAGCGAGAACGCCCCCGGTGCCGCCGCCGGCATCACCTTTACCGATATCGCCGGGGATAACGTGACCTCATATTATGTGGTGGCAAGCAAGTTCTTCTATCTCGGAGATAATGCCAGCGAGAACGCCAGTATCCACGGGGGTGTCACATATGTGGACAGTGATGGTGGAGACGATTTTGATTTCTACGTCGGTCTCGATGTCGAGCTGGTGGAGAAATTGATCGCGATCCTCGAGTACAGCGGTGAAAACACCCCGTATTTCGACGGCTTCACTTACGGGGCCAGGTATTACGTTGGAACCCAGTTCACGGCGCAGGCCGCCTTTATAGACGGCGATTTGCATATAGGGGGGAGTTTCATTTTCTAGGCCGAAACTTCCTTCGGATTGTGATATCATTCTTGTTATAGATGCGCGCGCTCCTGTGGTGCCCGCTTCCTAAGAGGTGAAAGAGGATGAGCTTTGGAGTGTCCATGGCTAAGATTTTGGTGCAATATGCTCTTGGTTTTCTCCTGCTGCAGGGCTTTATGGGGCCAGGGACTGATGCCACCGATCTCGACGAAGACCCCTTCCAGCGGGCCACTACACCTCCCGCTGCTTTCCACCTCTTCAATGAAGACTTCTCGAGTATGGATCCGGACAATTTCCTCACGTGGATCCATCCTAACCTGGGGCTGGTCAAGAACGGGATTCTGTTGACCAAGCAAGAAGCGCGTGATGAGTTCCAAAGCGGGGCCACGCAGTCGGATTCGGGCCACCTCAGGGGTTTGAACATTCGTTTCAACTGGGGAGAAATTGTGGGAAACGACTGCTACCACGCCGACTGCTGGGTGGAGTATGTTCTTGAGAAGGACGGCGAGGAGAATATTTTTCGGTTCCACAATATATTTGTATTCCAGATTATCGATGGCGGTTGGTACCTGGTGCAGTCCGAGTACG
>CBDUXL010000016.1:0-21946 GCA_965371155.1 uncultured bacterium
ATGCGTCTTGAATAAGGGGATTGCGGTTTTCAAAAGATCACCCACAAGCTCGAAGACTCGCTTGAGGGTGGCACATGCCGTCCAGATCAAGTGATCAACTCTGCTTTGCATAGAGCCTTTCTCAACAGTCCCATTGCTCCCCTGGTCTCCCCTCTGCTACACTGCCTTCACTTTCCGAACCATTCGAGGTAACGACCATGGCCGAATTTCCACCATTTGAGGAAGAGACCGGGCCGCTTTGCGGCGAATTCCGCTCGCATGTTTGCGCTGCTTTGAGAGCCGAGCACGCCGGGCAGCGGGTAAGGCTCTCCGGATGGGTGCATCACCGTCGCGATATGGGCGGCGTGATCTTTCTGGTGCTCCGCGACCGCTGGGGTATCGTACAGGTCACCTGCGACCAGTCCATCTCCCCGGATGCGTACGAGATCGCCTGCGACGTGAAGAACGAGTGGGTGCTCAGGGTGAGGGGAATCGTCGCAGTGCGACCCGCCGGTCTTGAAAACCCAGACATGCCGACCGGCGAGATCGAGGTGAAAGCGAATCAGATTGAAATCCTCACGAAAGCCGAACCCCCGCCGCTCGTAATCGAGGCCGAGGGCGGCGAGGAGCCTTCGTTCCGTTGGAAGTACCGATATCTCGAACTCAGACGTCCCGATGTGCAGAACAGATTCATCATGCGCGACCGGATCATCAAGTTCATCCGCGATTTCCACCACGAGCGAGGGTTTGTCGAGATCGAAACTCCTATCCTGGCCAAGTCGACCCCTGAAGGCGCTCGGGACTACCTGGTGCCGTCGCGTATCGAGCACGGCAAATTCTATGCGCTCCCGCAGAGCCCGCAGATGTTCAAGCAACTGTGCATGATCTCCGGATTCGACAAGTACTTCCAGATCCCGAAGTGTTTCCGGGATGAGGATCTGAGGGCGAATCGAGCGCCGGAGTTTACGCAGCTCGATGTCGAGATGAGTTTCATCACTGAAGAGGATATCTATGCTCTGACCGAAGAAATGATGGTCGGGCTGGTGAAGGAAGCAACGGGGCGTTCGATCGAGGCGCCGTTCCGGAGATTCACGTACCGGGAGACGATGGAAAAATACGGGACCGACAAGCCCGACCTCCGATTCGACCTCCAGTTAATCGACATCAGCGAAGCCTTCAAAGCCACGGAAATCAAGATCTTCAAAACTATCTTATCGGAGGGAGGAACTATCAGGTGCCTGCATCTTGCCGGGGCGCATCCATCGAGGAAGGAGATCGACGGATATCAGTCAGAGGCATCGAAAGGCGGCGCGAAGGGAGTTGCATGGATCGCGTTCGAGGAGGAAGGGAAAATTCGAAGCCCTTTGGCGAAGTACCTGAAAGATGAAGAAACGGCCGAAGTGCGTGAGTTGACCGGAGCTGAGGACGGCGATTCGGTGATGATTGTCGCGGGAGATAAGCAAGTCGTATTCGAGAGCCTGGGCTACCTGCGACTCGCGCTCGGAAAACATTACGACCTGATAGAACCCGGCGTATTCCGCCTCTGCTGGGTGACCGATTTCCCGATGTTCGTGTACAGCGAGCACGAGGGGAAAATTGTAAGCGAGCACCATCCTTTCACACAGCCCAACCCCGAACAATGGCAGGCATGGATCGATGCCGGCAAGCCGATGGAAGGCGACCTCCTCTACGGAATGCTGTCGCGCTCGTACGACATCGTCCTGAACGGCGATGAGATAGGCGGAGGGTCGATCCGAATCCACGATCCCGAGCAGCAGGCGGAGATCTTCCGGATTCTGGGCCTTTCGGAGGACGAGCTGCAGCAGAAGTTCGGGTTTTTCCTCGAGGCATTGAAGTACGGCACTCCGCCGCACGGCGGAATCGCTCCGGGACTCGACAGGATTGTGATGCACCTGTTGGGAGCAGAGAACATCGCGGAGTGCCTGGCGTTCCCGAAGACATTGAAAGCCGCCGATTTGATGATGGACGCCCCATCATCGGTAACCGATGCTCAATTGAAGGATCTGGGATTGAAATTGCGGGAATGACCCAACACCGGGTTTCGATCCCATCCGGAACGGCTTCCTGCGTCCGTTCAGCGTGCGTTATTCCTCTTCAACCTCGAGGATACCCCGAAAATAAGCTCCCTGCACTTCGGCAGGCAGGAAGCCCTGATAGTCCCAAGCATCGCTTTCAATGCCGTACCACATGTGGATATCGTCAGCGGAATTCAGATTCGTTGTCCATAGGTCGAGCTCGAAAATCGCGTAATCGTCCAGGACCTCGCTCGGAAACGGGTTACACATAGCCACCAACTCATCATTCTGAGAGAACGCGCATGCCATGTTCGAGCCGGGATCTTGCCAGTCGTAGACATACACAGACATGCTCACTGTTCCCGAGGCCACACCGGTGCCGGTATTGTACTTGAGCGTATTGACGAGGTTCTGAATCTCGATCCTGTACGGCTCGGGACGATTCGCCGAGAAGGGGAAATCATCCGGTATCACGATGTCCGGTCCACCCGTAGGTGCTGCCCAATTCGCATCGACAGCATAGTTGAAAACAAGATTCCCCGGCGTGAACGCGATCTGATATCGTCGGATGCACGTCGTTCCGGGAACGAATGCACCGCGCATATTTATGTCCAGTTCACTTAGAGGAGTCGTCGGGTCGGTCAAGTCGCTCGCGAAATATTTGTACCCATTCAAAGTTGCGGTGAAATGCGCCGTGCCGTGGGGTTTTCCCAGCAGGCCGTCAATATAGCCCATTTGAGGATTCCCGGGATTCGGCGGGAACTCCTCAGGATTCCACCATCGCGTGTATCCATCCGGGTTAAGCAACCTCATCTGGTCATCACCCGCAAACGCCATTGTCGACGAGTATGGGTACATCTGGTTACCGTGCCCGATAAGGATTCCCACGACATCGAATGCGGCTGCGAAATCCATTCCATCGTACGGGTGCGTGAGTGCGATATCCACCGTGATCTCGCCGGGGATGAAATCCACCACCTGGTCGATTGCCAGCATCACTCCCGCCGGAGGCTCCATGAACGCCAGCGCGTTCATGTGAACCTGGCTCGCTCTGAGCGGCACGAAATCGAGTGTCTCACGCTCAGAATCGATCCGGAACTGCCAGAGACCCAGCATGGCTCGATTCTGGGCGCTGGTTACGGCTTGCGGAGCACTGACCGAGGGCGCTGTCTGCAAAGGCGACCTGCCGCAGCCGAGAAGAACGGCAAATCCAGCACTGAGGATTATGAATGTCAGGATTCTGGTTACAGGATGCATTGAAAAACCTCGCATGATTTCCCATCAATAGTACCATAGCAGCATCGGTAACCACACCACTTGTGGTGTGGCACTTCTAGCGCGGCACTCGGGATGTGGCTCTCGTGGTGTGGCTCTCGTGGTGTGGCACCTCTGGTGTGGCACTTCTAATTCCGACCTGCACCTACCACCTAATCAGCTCAAAGTGCCTGGCAAGATTAATCACCCATGCAACAGCCAGCAAAACAAGCACAACCATGCTGACCCTTCGGCTATCCGATTCTTTCGGAGAAGCCCGATCGTTCTCCCTTCGCGCTTTCTCCTCTGCAAAGAGGACATAAATCGCCCAAACGATCCCGACAACCGCGCCCAGAACCGTAAACGGCCCTAGCGGATTAGCCCGAAAGCTCTGAAGCGGATATCCCCGCACCATCAGCGCCGCCGCCCTGGAAAAGCCGCATATCGGACACGGCAGGCTGGTAAGTGCACGAAACGGGCAGGAGAGAAACGGGGATTCGTATCCTCCCGGAAGCGTCACCACCATGTGGCCGGCACGAGGGTCGGACATGAAGAAGCGGAACCCGATAAGTAACGCAAGGGCGACCATCAAAAGCACAATCGCGCGCTCCCTGCGGAGCGTAAGCCATCGCCTTTTCTCACTTCCGGAATCCATTTCCAGACCTGAACATGGCAAAAAGGAGCGGCATTTCGCCACTCCCCGGAGATTCTGGGATAAGTCACATCTTATTCTGACTCGAAGCAGTACAACTGCCCGTTGTTGTTCGTGACGTACAGGCGGTTATTGACATTGGTGATCCCGGCCCAGATTGGATTATACGTGTTCAGCACAACACTGTCCGTATACGCTTTGCTGCCGTCGGACGCGTCGTAAGCAGTCATATACTGTGGTGATGTGCCGACGCCTTCGGTCAGCCATATGTAACCGTCCGTGTATGCTGGATGATTGTTGTTTTGACCAATAGTGGTCTCCCAGTTGAAACCGAGGTCGAAGTCGAAGGACATGAGCTTGTAGGTGTAGTTGCCGGTATTGCGCATGACGAAGAAAATGTCGGTGTCGCTTGTGCACGAGCCTACGGGCTGCCAGTTTACAAGGTTGTATGTGGCTGCGTTCGTGCCGGTCGCGAGGTGTTTCCTGTAAAGAGTTGTGCAGCCGAAGTAGGCATACTCTCCGATGACTATCACGTTGCCGAAAGCGTTGCCGCCGCAGCTCTGGGTCCAGACTGTCGAGCCGTTATCGGCGTTGACGCACCTCTCGGAATAGCTGTAAGGAGCCACGCAGTACCCCTGACCTCCAACCTCTCCGTAGGCAGTTGCCATCAGCGGAAACGTTGTCCAGCCAATGAACCAGTTCTCGCTGCCTGAGGCGGCATCCAGGGATACGTAGCTGGACGAGGTCGATCGCATATAGACCGTGTCATCCACAATCACCAGGCCCTGATGGTCGAAAAAGGAGGTAGTATAGACGTGCCAATCCGGACTCCCCGTGTCGGCGTTGAATGAATGCACGCCGGTGCCCCCGACGATCACATGGTCATTCCAAAGACCCGGAGCGCAACCGACCCAGAAGCTGCCGCTCGTCTTGATGTCCTGGCTCCAAACTTGCGAGCCGTCCTGTTCCGACAAGCAGTGAATGTACCCATTGCTGGCGGACATGTATATGTTCCCCCGTCCAACAACAAGCTGAGTGTAGTTGTGGCCGGTAGTGTTGACCTGATACACGAGCTGGAGCGGCGGTGCTACGTGCGAGTTCGGGTTGTAGCCCGTATTCTGGGCATCGTAGTGACCCATCGGCCACTCATCCGATCCCTCCTGTACATCCACTTCGATCGGCACATCCAGCATGTCTGAAGCCCCGAATGAATCGGTTACACGTAGCTGTATCTCATAGATACCGGGATCGGCGTATACATGGTCAATCGGGTCGTCGGTCTCTTCCTCGTACTCGAAAACACCGTCATTGTCGGTATCCCAATCGTATGCGACTATCTGATCCATTGGCTCGTTCGGATCGTACGAGCCGGTGCCGTCAAGTGTTACCGTCAGAGGAGCATATCCCGAAAGCGGTCCAGTCCCGTCAGCTATCGCAACAGGCGGGTCGTTTGGCGACTCATCCAATACAGGGACATACATCATATGGTAAGCAGCCAGTGACTCATCGGGGTAAGTCCATCCGGCCCCTCCACCCTCGAGATTTGGTTCATAAGTTCCAGCCGAACTCTCCGCGACAACCAACACTTCATATTCTCCCGCACTCGTCGGCATGAGATCATCAATCACAACCGAGTAGATTCGGCTGGTTGCCGCACTCCCGGGCACCTCTATCGCCGTTGGAAGCACATCGATCGGAACGGGGAGTAACGTCGACTCCATGTATATCGCGGAAAGCTGGTCGCTCATACCCGCCGACGGCGTCTGCCAGTCAAAAACCTCAACCGCGAGGCGAAGTTCGCCGCCGAAATCGCCTGGTCCCTCATAATATGCCGTAGACCCATCGTCCCAAGTCCGAATGTGATACGCCTCGCGCATCTGCGCGCTTTCGTTGAATGCCTCGATCGGATAATCGGGAGCAAATGCAGGATCAGGCGGATCCCAGTTGGCGTCGATCGCGTACTGGAACCGGAAATCAGGCGAGGGGCCGTCCATGGAGAACTGGATAATGTAGTTTCTCGTGTTGAAGCCCTTCATTGTGCTGAACGTTCCGCGGTTTGCCGGATCGAGGATGGAGACATCGGCGCCCGCATCCAATTCATCCGCGAAATATTTGTACGGATTCACAGTGGCCGTAGGGTAGTATTGAATTCCTGCTGCGCCCATCGTGTAGCCGAAAATCGTTCCCTCCGGACCGAATTCGCTCGCATTCCACCACCTCGTGTACCCGTCCGCATTGAGCACCCGGGCTTCGTCCGGGGATGCGCGCAACAATCCGGCCACGCTCTCTACCGCCATCGACCCGTCGGACAGGAAAATCCCTCTCACGTCAAATCCTCTGAACTGTGCAAGCGCCTTGAACGGGTGCTGGAGCGTGACGTCACAATCGATGTACCCGATCAAGAAGTCAGTATCAGGATTCATCGAGATACTCAGCAGATTCATGGGCGATGATGGCGGCTGCAGGAACATCGTCACGTTCGCATTGAAGGCGGCTTCCCTCAGCGGAACTACATCCACCGCACCGGTCGCCTTGTCGATTGAGATATCCCAAAGGCCCCAGCAGACATGACCGCTTCCAGGTGATGAAACAACTGTGCGCGATCCGGTCAGGGCTGGATCACCGATGCCGGGTGCGGTGGGTGATCCGCCTCCACCGGAGCACGCAGGAAGAATCAAACACACAAACAGAATGAGTGCGCGGAGCCAACCTAATCGGTTATTCATAGCAAGCCTCCATGCGAAGATTCCGCCGACCCTTTAATGAGGCAGGCTGCCTCGTAGCGGTGGTGAGAGTCCAGCAACACTATATCACGGTATTACACCTCCGGGCAATGGTGGGTTGGAGTCAATAAGCATCGGCCTGAGGAAGAGCTTGCGGGACGAAGGATGGGGGTAGCACAGGGGGTGGACGCCAGTATTGACAGAAGACAATGCGTGTGGTATACTACCGATGTGATCCCAAACTGGGCTAGACTCAGGAGTAGGATCCACCGGGCTTGGAAACAGGCCCTTTCTTCTTGTCCTCATGCTCTAAAGCTTGACAATTCCTTGTGGATCGGTGGCCGATGCGACCGTGCAGAGAACCGGACCCAGCCGGTCAAAATAGTTGCGTGCTCCTTTGCTCTTGATGTACCCACACGCTCTATGTTTCTGGTACAAGAAGTAGGCATTGACATCTGCAAGCTGCAGGAAATAGGAATGCAGAGAGTTGCGATGGACCGGGTCTTCAACGATAGTAGACAGATATATATGCCGATAGCCTTTTACGGAGAAATGAGACGGCACAGGGTTGTACTTCCTCATCCTGCGAGTCAAGGCTCGCAGCCTTGGTTCGTCAGTTCTGTCAACAACAAGCAAGCCGTAATCTTGAGGATTCTGCGGTCCCGGGAAGTTCCGACGCGTTATCGTGTTGTGAAACCGTTGCACGAGAACCTTCCAAACACTATCGAATACATCATAACCTGAGGGCTTCGTGCTTTTATCCATTATTACGTTGATGATGCTGATGTCAATTAGACCTGCCTGGAAATCCAGGACCTCACGCAGGATCCGCAACCGCATTGACTTTGGAATCCTGCGAACCTCACCTGGGTGATGAATAAAAGCTGATGCGTGGATTTCGTCCCGGAGTTTCAGACCGTACTTATCCCTGAGACCCCTGCGAAAATCGATTACCTCTTCCAGTATGCGATGCCAAGCCAACTCATGGACTACCATCCCGCTTAGAGCCATATAGTCTGTTGGGCTGCCGTTACATAGCCCGCTGTCACCGCTTTCGTCCACATACAATAAGTACACGCTCTTTACCTCCGTGAGTTCCTAGAGAAATGAATTCGATATCATAACACAGTGTTCTAAATCATACAAGAATCATGAACGGGTACTGACTTCCTTGTTCATGCCCCCGCGGAAGCTGGCCAGCCTGTGCGATCGAGCTCAAGAGAGCTAGGCAAGTCAACTCAAACCCACCTTCTTACTGAACCTAGTGTTGTATTTCAATGGAACTTCCAGGCATACTTATGAAACCAATGCCTCACATTCTCGTGGAAAACCTCGTAAAGACCTTCCAGGTCGCCGAGCGGCAGCCCGGAATGTTCGGCGCAATCAAGGGACTTGCCCACAGGAGGGTAAGGACAGTCAGGGCGCTCGATGGTGTCTCATTCACAATTGAACCCGGCGAGCTGGTCGGTTACATCGGTCCCAACGGCGCGGGTAAATCCACGACAGTCAAAGTGCTCGCGGGAATCCTGGTCCCGGATTCGGGAAGAGTCGAGGTGCTCGGACGGGTGCCCTGGAAAGAACGAATCGCCAACGTGCGCCGAATCGGCGTGGTCTTCGGTCAGCGCACGCAGTTGTGGTGGGACCTCCCGGTAATCGAGTCCTTCGACCTTCTCAAGGATGTATACTCCGTTCCCGAGGCCGATTACGTCCGTTCGCGGGATGAAATGATCGACCTCCTCGATCTGAATCCACTTCTGGATACCCCCGTGCGACAGCTCAGCCTCGGACAGAGAATGCGCTGCGACCTGGCCGCCTCGCTTCTTCACTCTCCCTCCTTGCTCTACCTCGACGAACCCACAATCGGACTCGACGCGATCTCCAAGCTTGCGGTGAGGGATTTCATCAGGCGGCTGAACCGCGAGCGAGGCGTCACGATAATCCTCACCACACATGACATGGATGACATCGAGACCCTCTGCGAGCGCGTAATGGTTATCGGTCACGGCCGGATTCTCTCGGATGGAACACTCGAGGACCTTCGCGCGCGTGTTACCAAAGAGCGAAGGCTGATTATTCAACTGGTGGACGGTGAGGCTGAAATTGATGACCCCGATGCAAGATTCATCCGGCGGGAAGGCGCTCGGGTTCATCTGAGTTTCGATCCGGACGTGGTGCCGGCGGCGACTTTGATCGGCCGCCTGAAAGAGAAGCACGCGATTCGCGACCTCCTGGTCGAAAACCCTCCCATTGAAGAGGTCATTGCCGATCTGTATGGAGAATTGCAGGCATGAGACCTTACCTGGCGATAGTCAGCGCGCGTTTCCGCATGCTCCTTCAATACAGGGCAGCGGCGTTTGCCGGATTCGTGACACAGATTTTCTGGGGTTTTATCCGAGTGATGATCTTCGAGGCTTTCTACCGCTCCAGCACTGCTGAGCAGCCGATGACCCTCCCCGAGGTCATAACATACATCTGGCTCGGGCAGGCGTTGTTCGCAATGCTTCCGTGGAGCCTGGATCGAGAAATTCGTCAGCAGATTCGGACCGGCACGGTTGCCTATGAAATGCTCCGGCCGATCGATCTCTACGCATTCTGGTACTCCCGCGCGATCGCGTCGCGCACCGCGCCGACGCTCCTTCGTGCGGTGCCGCTGGTCATTCTGGCGATGCTGTTTCTGGGCATGCAGCTTCCGGAGTCCGTCGCATCGGGCTTTGCATGGGCGGCGGCAATGGTCGGTGCGCTCCTGATGGCCTGCGCCGTTTCGACCCTCCTCAATATCTCTTTGCTCTGGACGATAGAGGGCGAAGGTGTCGCGCGCATTGTCCCCGCCCTGTTTTTCCTCCTTTCCGGAATGATCGTGCCTATCCCGCTTTTCCCCGAGTGGGCTCAGAAAATTCTTCTGTTCCTGCCTTTCAGTGGTTTGATCGATACACCGTTTCGTCTTTACATCGGACATTTACCGCCTGAAGCGGTTTTCCCGGTGCTCATTCACCAATTGTGCTGGACCTTTGCATTGATCACCTTCGGTAGGTGGCTTATGTCGAGGGGTACACGGATACTCGTGGTTCAGGGAGGATGATGTGATCGAGAGCATCCGCATGTATTTTCGTTACATCGGCATCTCGATTCGAGCGCAGATGCAGTATCGCGCATCGTTTATCATGCAGGCCACAGGGCATTTTCTGATCACCGTCATCGAGTTTCTCGGCATATGGGTTCTTTTCGACCGCTTCAAAAGCCTTCAGGGATGGTCACTTCAGGAGGTCGCGCTGGTCTATGGCATCGTACACGTGGCTTTTGCGATTTCCGAGACGGTTGCTCGCGGATTCGACCTCTTCCCGCAAATGGTCAAGAGCGGCGATTTCGACAGGATCCTCCTCCGGCCTCGCGGAACCGCATTCCAAATCACTGCCCAGGAATTTCAACTAATGAGAGTAGGTCGCTTCCTCCAGGGATTCGCGATCCTCCTGTGGGCCGCATCATCTCCCGACATTGTTTGGACACTGCCAAGCGTGCTGCTGGTGATCGGCGCGATCGGCAGCGGCGCGTGCATCTTCTCCGGACTGTTCATACTCCATGCCACGATGGCGTTCTGGACAATCGAGACTCTGGAAATAGTCAACACCGTAACCTATGGCGGTGTCGAAACCGCTCAATATCCCCTGGAAATCTACAAGGATTGGTTCCGGCGTTTCTTCACGTTCGTCGTTCCGCTTGCGTGCGTGAATTATTTCCCCACGCTTGCAGTACTCGGCCGATCCGACCCCTTCGGCACACCTCCCTTTCTGATGTGGATTTCCCCGTTATTTGGACTTGCGTTCCTGCTGATCTGCCTCCAACTATGGAAATTCGGCGTCCGTCACTACCGCTCCACCGGCAGTTAGGAGAGCAAACGAATGTGGGTGTCTCCTTACCGTTCCAATTCCTCTGCTATCCACTCGACGCAATACTCATTCGCCTCGCGTGGAAGAATATGCCCAACCTCATACCAGACAATTTCCTTCGGTTCCCCCGCAGCCTCATACAGCGCCTCTACCCCTTCCGTGGGAACTATCCGATCCTCCCGACCGTTCAGCATGAGTATCGGACGAGGCGATATACCCGCAATCCACTTCTCGATCAGCATCCCCTGGTAAGCGCCTTCCGAGATATCCGCTCCCCTTCTCTCCAGCATTCGCTCGAGCAGCGGATGATCCTCCACAATATCCGTCCATTCTCCGTTGACCGCCGCCGTTGTGCCCTCACCCATTACATTGAGCGCGACCGCGTCGATCCTCTCGTCCGCCGCCGCGGACATCACGGCGATCCAACTCCCGAGCGAATACCCGATAATGCCCACACGCTCCGAATCGAAGTAAATCACTTCGTCGAGGTAATCGATTAGCCTTCGCGTGTCGATCACCGCCTGCCTGATTGTCCCGGCGGTTGTTTCAGGGTCTCCCGAGAAAAACTCCTCCCCTTCCCTAGTCCTCGCGCCCTGAAGCGGCAGGTCGATTGCGATAGACGCGATCCCCTCAGCCGCCAGCAGCGCCGCATACCGTCGGGTCATCATGTCCTTCGACGCACGGTGCCCGTGCAGCATTAGAACTACCGGGTACGAATTCCGAAGCTCGGTCGGAATCGTGACCCAGCCGGGGATGTCCTCACCATCGCTGCGGTAACTCAGCGCATACAGCGTGTAGTTCGGAGCCAGGATTCGGGGGGGCAATTCTTCCTGCGCATCCGCTGCGGAAATCGAGGCGTAGAGGGATTCCTCGTCGTACTCGAAAGAGACCTCTTCCCTGGTAATCGGGCCGCCGGGATCGGTTCGGTCCATTTCACCTGTCGCCTTCTGCTCCTCCGTGGATTCCTCGACTTGCTCACTGACCCGCTCGCGGCATGAGACGATTGTGAGTAAAAGGCAGATCGCCAAAAACAGGATTGCGATTTCTCGGATAAGTTTCATTTTACGGTCCTCCAATGTTCTAATACCAATTTTAGAAAGTAACAAGCGTTTTCTTATCTGGCTCCTCTCGGGGACACCTCATTTCGTCCCCGAAATGCAGGTGTCCCCCCCCATTTGAATCATTACTTTATTCCTGCAATTGCTCCAATGCCTGAATCAGTATTATAAAACAGCCCCCGGTATAACGGGAGCTGATGAGTTGATATCTTTAGGCAGAAGTTCCGACCGGTTCAATGGCGGCTAGAAATTCCTGTACAGGCCAGACCAGCCTGCAACACCGGGGTAACCGCCGGGAGGGGCCGAACCGCCACTGCCGCCGGTGCCGCCAATGTAGATCAGTGGACCGACGATCGTCTCACCCGAACCGTTATAGCGCACGAAGATATAGCTGAGACCACCTGCGCCGCCGCCGCCGTGACCGCCCTGGCCACCGTTTGCGCCGGCACCGCCCTGTCCGCCGTCGCCTGATGAACCTAAACCATCACCGCCCAGCGCGCCGGGACGGCCGAGGCCACAGGATCCTCCCGCGCCTCCATCACCACCGTCACCACCGTCACTGGCTGTGAACTGGCAATAAGCGAATACTGGCGTCGAGGCATTCATAAAGACCACAAATGAGGCGCCACCTGACTGACCGTTTCCTCCACCTTGGCCGCCACAGCAGCCTGCACCTCCGCCACCACCAGTGCCACCATATGTCATGCAGTAGGGACTGGGCGGAATACTACCGGCACCACCCCCGCCGCCACCTCCGCCGCCGCCACCTGCTTCTCCGTCCTCGCCCGGATCACCGCTCTCGCCGAACCAGACTCCCCCGATTACACTGCCCGGTTGCGTGCCACCATAGCCGTGGAAGCCTTGAGCTCCTACGGCTCCGTTATCACCAGGCTCACCGTTGGATCCACCAACACCGCCGGCGCCTCCTGAGGCACCGCCGATTCCGTTAGCACCATAGCCTCCGCTTCCATCTCCATCCCAGAAATGACCTGCTTCGCCGCCATTTCCACCAAGGGCACCGCAGACAAAATTGAAGCCGCTATGGCCCTGTATTGGTGGAAAGCAGGAATTGCAGGGAGGGTCATCATTCTCGCAGCCGTCAAATCCCGCCCCAGGGAATCCTCCGTGCGCTCCCGTCGGCCCATTTCCAGCGTCGGTGCCATTATCTCCTTCGCCGGCATAGAACCTGCATCTCTCAAACCTTAATTGATCGTTGCAGTTCTCAAGCTGGACACAGATTGAGTTCCGGGGGTAGTGCGGCCAAGTACAAAACTGCTGCAAGACTGACCAGTTTAACCAAATACTTGGCAGTTTTCAGCCATTTGTGGCCTTTCAAGAATTCTTAGAGCCCAATCCAAGTAACTACCCGACATCGAATAACTGTAGGTCCTCCGCTCCCCTCGCGCGATGAGCAAACTGAGTTCTTAGCACAACTTGAATTACAAATCCGTAAAAGTCAAGGTTCCTTAAAGCAATAATTCCCTATGGAGTTGTGAAGAAACTTTCAAGAGGCAGTACTTCAAATCCATCGATTGGCAATTCAGCCATTTCATAGAAGCTGACTTCAACTACTCCCCCAAGTGGATACTCAGCGTCAGAACAAGAGACAAATGTTGACGGACCTCTAGGACTCTTCTTTCCGTATGAACATCGTGGTGATCCTGAGTTGTACTTGGAAAACCAAGGTGGATTATCAGCATTACACGCTAACAATGCTTCTGTATCAATGCACATTACTGAAGGATTTTCCGATCCATATCTCTTGAAGTATCTCTGCCCATAATCATTAGGTTGGTCTAGCTTACCTGGCCAAAGATAAATCCTCTGATTCAAATACTCGACGAAGTCTCCGAATGTGAAACCGCCATGCAAATCGCAGTTCCCTTCATGGAGAGGAGATTGGTCCCTGATGGATATCTCATGACCGTCTACGATGATCTGTAGGGAGTTACTTCTCTTTGCTCGAAGAGACGTGCCAATACCTGATTTTGTTATTAGTGATTGCGCACTCTTAAGACAGTTGTCGTGAATAATCCTTGGAATGTTTATCGTAGCGGTAAGATGGTACAGCCTTGGGTAATATTCTTCGAATTGAGTAAGCGTAAAAGCCATTGGTCCTCCAGCCGATTGATTACCACGATCGACGATCAATTATGCTTCGGGAATGGAATCGCGTCGATATTAACGAAACGGGAGCCCCGCTAATCCTTTCAATTTCCTCAATGAATTGAATTGTGTCGCCATCTAACTGCTCAAACCTGCGAGCGTTTCTATACTTCTTTTTAAGGTAGTCAGTAAAAGTTAATGCAACATCCGTAGGTGCATTCAGAGATGCCGACTTTCTTAGCAAATCCCACTCAAACTCCCCAACACGCCTCAATCTATTAGTGGTTGAGGTCTTTTCGCTTGATCGGAGTTCGTCTTTTTTATGCCCCGATCTTCTTTCAATTACCGTCCAGTCCAGTTCTTTTGCAAGCCGACCATTGGCCGGATCGGCGAAGTACTCATCCAATGTCTCAGTCGGGATAATTCCCTCGGCGAAATACTTGTATCCGTTGACCGTCGCGTTGAAATCAATACCGTGCAACCCGAGATTGCCCTCCGTGTATCCGAGAAGACCCGACTGGGTGAACTCCGTCGGGTTCATCCAGCGAGATGGTGCCGTTTGCTACCAGTTCTTCTGTCCTGACTGTCCATTCGCGCCGGCGTTTCCGCCTGAAGGAGCGGAACCGCCCGCACCGCCGCTCGCCGTATAGTATATGGGGCTCAGGATGCTCGGCGTCTCCGGGCCAAAACGATAAACACAATAGCTGATACCCCCGCCGCCACCGCCGCCGTGACCGCCACCGCCGCCGTTGCCGCCACCGCCGCCGTTGCCGCCGTCGCCACCGGTTGTGTAGAAGCCGTTACCACCGTAACCGCCGTTGCCGCCGAAACCTCCACTGCCGAGCAGGCCTCCATCGCCGCCATCGCCGCCGTCGTCTGCGTAGAATAAGCAGCTATCCAATACCGGATAAGCGTGATTCGTGAACACGCAGAATGATCCACTTCCTGCCTGTCCGGCGCCGCCTCCCTGACCGCCGCAGCCGCCACCTCCGCCGGCGCCGCCACCTGCACCATAACCATCGCAAGCCATCCAGTTGTCCCATCCGGTACCACCAGAACCACCGCCTCCACCGCCACCATGGGTGCCTGGTGTTCCCGCGAAACCCGGGTCGCCTACCCAGATTCCGGAAATCACCGATCCAACACCACTACCCCCAGCGCCATTTGATCCGCTAGCTCCATTGGCTCCCGGCTGTCCGGGATTGCCGTTCTTGTTCGATCCATAAACCCCGCTTCCACCCGATGCACCGCCGACACCAGGTTGACCCGGCAGTGAGTTAGTGTCCTGCCATGCACCATGACTGCCGTTTCCGCCTGTCATCGCACAAGGGCTGCTTCCGCCCTGACCTCCCAGCGGTTGCGAGCAAGTGACCCAACAATAAGGAATCGACCCGCTCTCGCATCCATTCAGTCCCCCTTGACCGTGCGAGCCAAAGCCACCTGCAGCCCCGCTGGTGCCATCGGCCCCGTCAAATCCTGTCCCGGCGCGCAACGTGCATTCCTCGAATTCCAGGTTGTTGTTGCAGTAGCTGAGATAAATGGCCATTGAGTTCGGAGTCGAAATGGTTCCGTCCGTCGCGTAAACATCGAACCTCCTTACCTTCGTACTCGCAGAGATGTTCGATGCCTGTATTGCGGGATTTACGCCTTGAATTTCGCTCTTGGCGGATGTCTTCTCAGCCCAGAAGTTATTGGGATCGCGTCCGCCGTACAGGCTGACCCCGTCAAGAAGCGCCAGGGGCGATGATTCACTATAGCTGCCATCGGCGACCCAGATCAGGCTGTAACCCGCTATCTGTGCCTTGGAAAGCCCTGTGGAAACACTCGCAACCGGTTGATCCCAGGTTCCCGGATTGCTGTCGTTGCCTCCCTGCGCGACTGTGGCAACATATATCACATTCTGCGCGGTAATACTTACCGTGACTGACAACGGAGTCGAATAGCTGGTTAATGTCAGATCATCCGTCGCCTTCTGCCACAGCCACCAGTTGCCCGTTCCGATGTTGCTCCAGTCGACCTGGATGCTCGTATTTGTGTTGGGGAACTGTGTCCAGGCGCTGGGATAAGTGGACTGTGAGGTGCTCACGCCCCAGTCCCGCGTGTACGTCTGGTTCGGCCCGCAATCGGTCACCATACCGACATTGTAAGACTGGATCGGGACGCCCAAAATGTAAACCTGCGTCGGTCCGGAAGGTGTCTGCGGATTGGACGGCGGCAGATTCTGAAGGTTAACCTGGTAAGGGTTACTATGGGCATAGCTGCTTCCGTCCCAGTCCCTGACAAAAAGGAACCAATTGCCGAACGAGAGACCGCTGAAATCTGCATTGAAAATACCTCCCGAGAAGGTATTCCAGGTCGAGACGCTTGTGTAATCTGACGTGCTTCCAATGCCCCAGTAGCGTGTCGGTGTCTGCCCCACATCGCAATCGTTGTATGAACTCACCATATACACGCGGTTCAACCCTGATACGCAATCCACGACCGAAGGTCCGCTTACTGTTGGCGTGGCCGGCGGAGAGTTGACCATCGTAACCTGCAGCGGGGGTGAAGTGGTGCTCTCCTCATATCCGTCACTCACTCTTACCCAAATGTACTGAGTGCCTAATTGTGTGCCGGTGAAATCGATATTCACCGTTCCTCCCACCTGAGGGTCAAACTGAACCCACCCGGATACGGGAGGAGTCGAGTTGCTGTCCGAGACTGCGTACCAAGCTGTGTGAGTATCCTCCGAGTCGCAATCATTGATGGCGGGGATGCTGTACGAGTACGGGCTTCCCGCGCAGGATACCGTGCCCGGACCGGACAGGTTCGGCATGGTCGGTGCAGTGTTGTGTCTGACCACAGTCAAGGGCGGCTCACTCCAAATCGGGCCGGGCCCTTCGTCGGCCTGGACGAACATGTACCAGTTGTTGTCGGCGCCCGGACCGTTTGGAACCGTGGCCCAATCAATGTTGAATGTATCGTTCACAAACTGAGTCCAGTCTGAAACGGTGTAGTAGTCGGGAATCTGGCTTATTCCCCAACCTCTTTCGGGAGCCGGTCCGCCATCACAATCGTCGATAGTCACCATGTACGTCGCAGAGACGTCAAGACAATCAACATCTGCAGGCCCACTTGGAGTCCCAACCTCGATAGGCGCATCGCTCACATCTACCTGCAAGCTGTCGCTGATGGCTTCATCAATTCCGTCAGTTGCTTTCTGCCAGACGAACCATTGTGTAGTCTGGCTTCCTGTCCAATCAACCATAAATGACATGCCGGTGAATTCCGTCCAGCCTGTAGCAGGAGGCATTGGACTCTGATTCACTGCCCAGAATCTGGTCAATGTCTGACCTGCATCGCAATCCTCGACGGCATAGGCGTCGTATTGTTCGTCGCTGCAGGTGTCAACCCATGTCTGGCCGGTGGGCACATCCGGCTGGGGAAGCGTATTCACCCGCTCCACCGCCAGCGCAGGAGAAAAATCCTCAACGGACGGATTAGCCTGCTCCCTCACATGCGCCCAGATGCGCCAATCACCGATCTCGGTCGCATCCCAGTCGTAAAACCAGTTTGGCTCGGTCTGCCATGATTCCCAGTCGGAATCGCCCGAGTCAGGAGTCGTGTCATCGGTCGTGTGCTTTCGAATGAACCGATACTCCAGCCACACTCCGGGAATGCAGTCGTTTGCGTCGGCAGTGTATTCGCCCAGTGTGCTGCATGTAACCCCGGTGACATGCTCTGGAGCGGCCTGGATCATTCCCGCGACAAGCTGCTCCTCCGACTTGCTGACATCGAGATGGTCCTCGGCCACCGCCTTGCCGTCGGAAACCTGAACCCACACATCCCAATCGCCGAAAGGGTAAGTATCGTTGTCGGCCCAGTTTATCGTGCAGATTTCAATGGTGCTCAGAGGGTCGGCGTATGTCGGGAGGACGGCGTCCGGAGTGACTTCCCACTTATAAGTGAGAAAATCCCCCGGATCGGGATCGTGAGCTGAAACAACGTAATCCTCCTCACCGAAGAAACAGTTGACAGCCGTCTCGCCGGACATCTCATCGATCACCGGCGGATTGTTTGGTTTCTCGTTAAGTATGGGAATTGCTTTCCGGTAGTACCCCGCCAGGTGAGCGCCCACTGGATATGGCGCACCGAGACCGGAGTCATAGTTTATGGGATTTGACGATTGGACTGTTATAAGAATCTCCTCATCCAGGCTCGTCGGATGCACATCAGGAATCTCCAGAATAACCTGCGAGAAGCTCGGACCGCTCAACGCCTGGGCATTCAGGAGGTCGAGCGGCGAAAACTCAATCCCTCCCGCCCCGAGCATTCCGGATGGAGCCTCCACAATCAGAAAGGCTACCTGCCCGACGACTCCGGCCGGGGTCACCTCACCCTGCCAGTCGTAGATCGTGAGGTCGAGAATCAGATCTCCACCGTTCTCTGTCTCCGACAACCACCATGCGGTGCTGTCCGAAGAGTCGCACGACAAATAAACCGCCTCCGCGGCGTTTGCGGACAGGGCGAAATCGTCGATTTCCGGATCAGGTATGGGATCCCCGAGTGGGTCTGTCGCTCGCTGCCAATGCGCCAGCACAGCGTACTGGAACTTCACCTGCGGCACTCCGCCCGACATTGGGAATCCAAGGATGTAATTCCTGGTGATAGTCGAACCCGGCAGAAACGCTCCGCGATTCTCCACGTTCGACGGTTCATCGAAATAATCATCAAGTGTCTCGGTCGAGGTGATCCCCTCTGCGAAATACTTGTAGCCATTGATTATCGCGCTGAAATCAAATCCGGGCGTGCCGAGGTTGCCTTCGGTAAATCCGAGCAGCCCCGGCTTCGTGAACTCGGTCGGGTTCATCCAGCGACTGTAACCATCGGCGTTGAGCAGTTTCAGATTATCGTCGCCCGCATATAACACATCGGGGTCTGCGTCGCTGGTTATCGAGCCGTCGCCGATTACTATCCCCATCACGTCGAATCCGGTAAGTGTCAACGCGTCGAACGGGTGCGTGATGGAAACATCGAGACCGAGAATCCCCTCGGTGGGAAACTTGGAGTTGTCGGTGATGCTGATACCCAGGTTCGCGGGATCTCCTTCAGGCGGCTGGAGGAAGTTGAGAATATTGAAAGCTTTTTCCGCGGACCTTAGCGGCACAATGGTGATATCGTTGGTTGCCGCATCCCAGGTGACATTAAATATTCCCCACGGAAATATCCCGGTCGAACTCTCCGCCGTTTGAGATATTTCGTCGGTAGGGGTGGGCGATGTGAGCGTCGGCTCAGTTGTTGCCGGCTCGCCTGTCTGGCTTTGCCCCTCAAGCGCCGGTTCCACCGGACTGCCGCCCTCGGATTGGCAACCTACCACAAATGACATGAGCAGCAGGCACACAATACCTGCATGCCATCCCATGCTTAGTTTGATCTTCACGACAAGGCCTCCTTTGAGTCGTCCAGTCTTCCCTGCAATACACTGGATTAAAGATAAAGTCGCATTCCTTTAGATGCGTCTGGTGAAATTATAGTGAAAAATGCGCATAAGGACAAGGGATTACTCAAATATTAAAGATTGAAATGCTATAGGATTTGAGGTAGCGAACTAGGGGACACCTGAATTTCGAGACGAAATGAGGTGTCCCCGGATTTGACTGAAATGAAAAGCCCCCCAAATGGGGGGCGGATTTGTCGGCAGATATAGTTGTTCGGCTAGAAAATATCGCCCTCCTCACCGTTATCACCCGGATTCCCAAGGGAAGGAGCGCCACCGCCATATCCGCCTTTTCCGTGATTGAAGGTGCAGATTTCGAGGGTCGGATTGGAACCATTAGCGCGATAAATGCAGTAACTGATTCCGCCACCGCCGCCGCCGCCGAGTCCTCCATCGCCGCCATCGCCGCCCCAACCGCCTGCCCCTCCCCCTCCGGAACCACCGTAACCGGGGCCGCCCAATGATCCAAAGTATCCCCAGCCTCCCAGACCTAGAGGAGCGCCAGCACCTCCATTGCCGCCCACGTGTGAGCTGAAATGGCAGTAGGTGAAAATCGCTTCGGAGGAGTTCATGAAGACCCCAATGGAGCCTCCTCCCCCCGCCCCGCCCTGGCCGCCGTCACCACCGCAGCCACCTGAACCGCCGCCGCCGCCTGAACCGCCATAGTAGTAACATGCCGACAATCCATCATACCAGCCGGCACCACCACCACCGCCGCCGCCACCTCTCCCGTGGCTTCCCATTGCACCGTTCTGACCGGAGGAGCCGAACCAATTACTCCCTGAATGGTATCCGATTCCGTTTCCGCCCAATCCATGGCTGCCATTGGATCCGGGGCTTCCGTTGCCCCCGCCTTTTCCGTTATCGCCGTCACCTTCCCCACCTGGACCTCCAGGCGTGCCACCCCAACCAGGTTCTCCATCATAGGCATAACCGTACTTCACTGGCCTTCCGCCGTCTCCTCCGTAGGTCCCGCAGAAAACAATTCCTCCGGCCCCAACCGTAGGTTCGGCGCAGCTACCGCAAACCACACCTCCCCCATCCTGGCAGCCCGGATGACCCAGTTGTCCGTTTACACCGTCTGCGCCACTCGAGCCGTATCCACCGTCGGCACCGTGCGCGCCATTATTCCCGTTGAACTCACAGTACTCGAAAACCAGGTCATTGCTGCAGCCAATCAGGACGGCAGCAATAGAGGTCTTGTTTGGTGCGTTTCCGGCAAACGGCCAGAACACCATCTGGCTGATAAGTGTGTCGGATTCGATGCCGTTCCCGATAACCATCGGATTAGCCCCGGTTACCGAACTCCTTTGTGTCGGGTCCTGATCCCAGCATGGGAGCACGCAACCACCGTAAATGCTGATTCCATCAACAAGCTGAATCGGCGCGGTCTCAAGGAATACTCCTGTCCTGACATAAACCCCGTCATATCCTGCCAGTTGAGCCTTTTCGAGAGCCACAGATATGGTCTTAACCGGCTCATCCTTGGTGCCGGGATTTGCGTCGTTGCCGCCCTGAGTCGATGTGGCCACGAAAATCGCCGTATCCGGAGCGCCCTTGACATTGACCTCAAGTGGATCGGATACGGCCCAGAACTCTTCATCGTCAGAAAATTGGTATAGATAATAGGTTCCGGTATCGTAAGTGCTCCAGTCCACCTGGATCGTCGTGTCTCCGGACGGGAACTCTACCTTCGAGCCAAACGGCGGGGAGGGAATGTCGTTGACGCCCCAGTACCGGGTTAGCGTCTGCCAGTGGTCGCAGTCTTCGGCTTCACCAACCGTGTAGATCTTCGGTGCATCAAGGCACGACACAACCGTCGGCCCGCTGGGTGTCGGAGGCTTATCCGGGGGTGCATTGTAGTAGTTCACCTGAAGCGGTGCTCCCCATGTCCAGTCGATCTCGTCGCTGTCGCGTACATGCACCCACCAGGTTCCGTGTGTGTAATCGCCCCAATCGATCTGGAAGCTGGTTCCGGTATAGTCGTAGAGTACTGCCACACTGCCGGGATCGCTGGATGTGCCCACACCGTAGTAACGCACATAATCCTGGCCGACATCGCAATCCGACAACGGGTCTGTCACGTATGTTCTGACAAGTATGCCGCTAGCCTGACAAGTAACCGCCATATCGCCTGACAGTCCACTGGGCGGATCAGGAGGCGAGTTCTCCATCTCGATATGCAGCGGGAAGCTGTTTTCCGCGATGAATCCATCCGAGACCCTCTGATACATGTAGATCGTTCCAATGGACCAGCCGGTAGGGTCAATATCAACCACTTCAGATGTGAATTCAGTCCATCCGCTGGTCGGAGGGACATCTATTGTGTTGATCGCCCATTCTCTTGTTAACGTGTCGTTATCGCAATCGTAAACGCTCCCAAAATCATATGAGTACGGGCCATCGGCGCACTTTACCGTGGTCGGACCGGAAGGAGTTTCGGGGAATTCCGGAAGCGTGTTGATCCGCTCAATGGCCAGCGCAGAGGAGAAATCCTCAACCAACGGATTGGCCTGCTCCCTTACATGCACCCACATACGCCACTGGCCGATCTCCGTGGCATCCCATCCCACAATCCAGGTCGGATCGGTCTGCCATGAAATCCAATCGGGATCAGCCGAATCGGGAGTTGTGTCGTTGGATGTGTGCTTCCTGATGAAACGATACTCCAGTACCGCATCGGGATCGCAGTCGTTCGCAACGGCGGTGTATTAGCCAAACGTGTCGCAGGTCACACCAATGACGTGATCGGGAGCGGCCAGGCACATCCCCGCCCTG
>CBDUXL010000017.1:0-21882 GCA_965371155.1 uncultured bacterium
ACGCGGTTACCTGGTTCGGAATGGTGGGAGCTTCCCCTCTATTGACCGCTTCCTTCGAAACCCGAGGGGTGGCTCTGCTCGGCATCATCGTTCTTGAGGCTTTGGTCTTGTGGAGACTCGTCCGAATGACATTACCAACTGCGTTGATAATGTCCTTCGCAGTCAACCTTCTGTCCTCCGTAGTGGGGCTGGTGTTTGGCAGCTTCGTAAATTCAATGTTTGGAAACTTTGGGTTCGTGCCGTTTGTTGTGCTTATAGCCTTGGTCGTTTTCCAATGGCGCAACCTTCCTGTCTGGTTCAGCGTTATCGTCCTGATATCAACACTGACCGGCCTTCCATCTATGATGTTCGCCGCCGACCTTTACTTGTACACTACCGGTCCTCTATACGGTTTCGCGGCGTATCTTTTGCTTATAGTCTTCGGGTTCGGGCTTTCTGTTTTCTTCGAAGGACTGTTCGCGAAGAAGTTCGTTCAGAAACCCGAACTGTGGCGAGGAATATTGGTTGCCAATATCCTCTCCTACGTGATACTGGCGGGACTGATGACTATCAACAGAACCGATCCCGGCTTTAGCGCTCGTCGACCTGCCTGGGAGTCGCGCACGAAATCCACGCTCCAGTCAATCGGTTCCACACAGCTAGCTTATCAGGAAAAAAATGATGCCAAAGTGTACGGATCCTTCCAGGCTTTGCAGGCTGATCTGTACATCGCCGAGGGCTACACGCTCGACAACATGATAGAGTCGTACTCCATAACATGGGAAGTGCACAATATCTCGACGGTGCCAACCGAAGGGCTCCTCATTGGAGCAATGAATACATTCACATTTGTCGCATTGCCCCAGCCCAGGAGCAGAATCTTGAAGACGTTTGCCATCACTGAGGACCAGGTGGTGCGGGTATTCAATCCCGAGAACGACAACGAACTGGAGAACGTAAAGACCTGGGACCCGATACTGTGATGCGACCGAAGTACAAATCAGGGGACATCTCATTTCGTCCCGAAATGCAGATGTCCCCTGATTTGATTCGAATACGAACTTACTTCGCTTTCTTTCCGGAACTCACGTCCGCAGGTGTAAACCGCTCCTTCAACTTCTCGAACACGCGCGGGAAAGTCGTGTACTCCATCTCGCCGAGCGGCAATCTGTGAGGCTCGAACGCACCGTGACGCCGTAGCGCATCGGCGAGAAAATTCGCCTCCTGCCTCGCACCGTCGAAGGAGGGATCATCGAAGAGATCCCTCGGACCGACCAGGTGCCCATCAGCCAACTGGTAACCCGCGCAGATCACCCTCGGTGGACCGTCGAACCGAACCGGGTTTGCATTCTGGAACGCTACCGGCATTAGGGGCCCGTGATGGCTTCCGCGCATCCACCCGGCGACAATGTGCGGTTTCGCGAACGCCTCGGTCACTTCGCCCACCGCCGGGAATCCGCTCTGCGTGCGTACTATCATCACCGGATCGTCCTTCCCCACATACCCGCCCGCGATATAGTTCAGCCGCTGCGTGCTCGCCGATGATGCAACTTCACCATCAGCGCGACGGTGTATCTTCTGCACTCCGAAACGGTCGATCGATCCGAGCAGCAGGATCACCTCGTAGTACTCCTCCGGGCAGTTGAGTGTGATCTGCAGGTCCTCGTGGAGGTCGAGGATATCGAACGCAAACCCGCCGTCCATTTTCGGGTCGATAACAAGTCCGGGATTGGTGAACGGATCGGCGAAGATTTTCGTGAGTGGGAGATTCCAGGCACCGGGCGATGTCTTGTCCGCGCAGAAGATCAGGATCGGCTCGCTCGGCCGCTCCTCAAAAACCATCTCCGCCGCGCCCGGACCCATACCCTTGATATTGCCCGAGAACGCGTCCGCCAGAAGGTCCTGCCCGGCGCCGTAGAGATGGAGCCTTTTCGAGACATCCTCGGTCATTTTCATGAACGTATCCCACGCGAACTGGTGGATATCGGGGTCATCCTCACCGCGCGTGTGCGTCATGACCATGTTGACATCGTCGCCGACGTAGAGGACGTCGTAGTCGATCAGAAGCTCCTTGGTGACCGCCTTCTCAAGCTCGGTGGCGGCGGCGTCCAGAAGGTCCTCATGCATGAACGCATGACCCACCATCCCGCCGACATCGGCCTTGATTACGGACAGAGTAAGATGCACAGGGCTATCAGCCATCGCAAAACGCCTCCAAAAAAGGGGTTCGCTTCAACCCAATCAAGCGGCAACTCTACCACACAATGTTTTGACGACAAAACCCACATCAAAATGTCGGCCACCCGGGGCCAAATTGCGCACAAGAAATCGACCGGTGGCGCCAACAAGCAAGCTTGTAGTATATCTGATTGTTGTCAGAAACATGAGTTCCATTGGCCTTTCGAGTTCGCTACTACACCTGAGCACGGAATTCGAGTTGCTACTCATTAGAAGCTACGCGCTCGACACACGGAGTCCTTTCGTATATCGTTGCTGACGCAAATGAGCAACTTTGCCCCAGGATACGCGGTCATGTGAATACCGGACAGCATTCCAATGTCCCACAGCGCGCACAAATATTGCCCAAGATGCGGAACAGCCATTCCGCCAACAAGGGATTTCTGCGAGTCATGCGCAACGCAGATTGAGAAACCAGCGTCAAGTGCTGAATCGCATTCGGACCCTGTTCACTTTTCCCCGCCACCACAAACGCACACAAAGACTACCGAGTTCCCAACTCTAGGCGGCGAACTTCCCGATTCGATTGCCGCACCTCCTGTATGGCGCGCTATCCAGGTCGGATGGAATGTTCTAATGCAGGATATTGTGGGCGGGATTCTAACTACACTCGTTTTTGTATTGGTCGCAGCCTGTATACCGTATGTAGGAGCTATAATTGCATTTCCATTTCTCGTCGGATTCCTCGGATGGGGAGAGATGCGAAGGCGGGGCCTGCCCTCAGGATGTCGTGCCTTGTTTACGCTGACTCAGAGAAACATGTGGAGTGCTTCAGTGTGGTTCCTGACACTCGTAGGGCTAACCGTCGGGCTGTTCTTCTTGTTGCTCATCCTCTGCATGGGGAGGACGCTTGGTATCGGCCCGGTGGGGGCTGACCCAGAGTTGGGAGGCCTACTGGCCATTGTTTCTTACTTCTTCTATGGCCCAGTTATAATCAGCATCGGCGCACTTTCGGGATGGGCGATCGCTCTTGGTAGACCATTTGGTGAAGCTTTCGCATGGGCATGGCGCAGGGTCTGGAAGCATCTTTTCCACTGGTGGTGGGCAGGTCTGGTGCTGACTTGCCTGGCTTTGATTGGATTGCTCCCGTGCGGGATTTTCGTCCTGCTAACAGTTCCCGTGGCGATGATCGCCTGGGCTGAAATGGCTGCCTACAAAGGTGAAGAATAGTCCGGCGTACCAGTCGCACTACGGATTCGAGACGACAGACACTAAGCAGTCAGACTCAGCTCTATATGCCCGTGGCGCTCATAAGCGAGCTTGCGAGTTTGTAGGCAGCACCAACGTCTCTGCACAACTTGAGGACCATTTGCCTGAACGGATCCTTACCTCGATGCCCTGATTCCCTTTTCCTGCATGACATACTCGACCGCGCTCCCGAAAAGCGGCATACCGTCCGGCTCTTTCTCGGCGGACTTGTCCGCCGAAGCGTCCTCGCGAAGGCGGGTCCACCGAGGATGATTCGTCGGATGCGTGAACCGCTCGGGATGCGGCATCAACCCGAGCACGCGACCGGTCGGGTCGCAAATCCCCGCTATGTTGGCTATCGAACCGTTTGGATTGAGCGGATATAGCACATCATCGCGCTCGCAGGCGTTGGGATTTGCCGGGTCGCAATACCGAAAAACGATCTGCCCTTTTGAACTGAGCTCATCCAACACATCATTTGATGCAGGTATGAACTTCCCCTCAGCGTGCGCGACCGGATACTCGACCAGCTCCGGGAGACTTCGGGTCCAGACGCATTTCGTGTTCGGCTCGATCCGGAGCGTGGTCCATCGGTCCTCGAATTTCCCCGAATCATTCCAAAACAGGGTCGCACTCGGTACCGATTCGGGCGCGGTTTTCAGCAGGCCGGGATCGGGGAGGATACGGGCCTTCACGAGTATCTGGAACCCGTTGCAGATACCGATAATCGGCCCGCCGCGATCGTAGAACTCGAGAAGGTCATCAAGAAGGTGCGCGGTGACCTCGGTCGCGAGCACCCGCCCTGCGGAGAGGTCGTCACCGTACGAGAATCCGCCCGGGAAGCCGAGTATGTCGTAGTCGAGGAGTGATTTCTCGCCTCGGGCAAGCTCATTTATGTGGACGATCTCCGCATCGGCGCCCGCGAGACGGAATGCGTGCGCGAGTTCTTCATCGCAATTAATCCCGGCTGTTTTGAGTATTAGGGTTTTGATCGAGTTCATTTGATATCTCTTTCACGCGCAGGATGCGCTTGGCACAGTCAATCAAGCGCAGGATGCGCATGGCACGGCAGGATGCGCTTGGCACGGTGAGCTTGGCACTCACCATCTCAACGGTGCCTGCCACGACTCTTTCAAATCGGCAAGTGACTCGTTCACGTACTCGACTCGAACTCTGTCGCGGATTAGCAGGCGGTCGGTGTTGGTTAGGGAGCCGATTGCTGCGACCGGAAGCTCATCCATCGCCTCGAAGAAATCATCCTTCAGCGTGGGCCGGACCTCCACAAGGAACCGCGACGGTGTCTCAGAATACAAAACAACTGGTTCGGCGAGACCGAGGCCGAACTGGTCATGATCGGTCGGATCGATTGTCGGCGGATCGGTGGGAACATCCGCAAGATCGACCTCGCAGCCGATCCCACCCGCGAAACACATCTCCGCAAGCGCCGCGCCGAGCCCGCCATCCGACAGATCGTGGCAGCTAACCACGTATCCGGCCTGTATCGCGGCGTGCAGGCGATCGAAAATCCGCGGTGCAACCTCAAGATCGACCTCCGGAACGCTTCGACCCTTCTGCCGAACAGATCGAGAAGCACACTTCCGCCAATGTGAGCTTTGGTCACGCCGACCACGAACAGCAGATTGCCCGGAGATTTCGCGTCCATCGTGACCATCCTGGTCACGTCATCGACCACGCTCATCGCGGAGATCAGAAGCGTCGATGGTATATGTATAAGCTTCCCGCCCGCCCGATACTCGTTGTTCAGGCTGTCCTTGCCCGAAATAAACGGCGTTCGGAACGCCATCGCCGCGTCGTAACATCCCTGCGATGCTCTCACCAACTCGCCAAGCCTGGCAGGATCGTTCGATGATCCCCACGAAAAATTATCCAGAATCGCGGTCCTGTGCGGATTTCCGCCGACCGCGACAACATTCCTGAGCGCCTCATCGATCACCGCTGTCGCCATGTGATACGGATCGATCGCGGCATAGCGGACATTGATTCCGTTCGCGATCACGCAGCCCATGTCGCTGTCGAGCACAGGACGAATCACCGCCGCGTCGGATGGGCCGTCGTTTGCGATTCCAGTCAACGGCTTGATAACGCTCCCGCCCTGCACTTCGTGATCGTACTGACGGATAACCCACTCTTTCGAACAGACATCCAGATGCCCAAGAACGCGCTTGAGCAAATCACCCGGCTTCGTTTTCCTGAGCAGTTTGGATAAATCCGAGTCTTTGCCCCTTGGCGGCTTCCAGACGGCCTCCCGAACACCCGGCGGAATTCCCTCATGAAGGAAATCCATCGAGAGATCGCACACCTGGTTTCCGTGATAGAAGAGTTCGAGGCGTCCGGTATCGGTATACTCGCCAAGATTGACGCAGTCGACATCCCAACTATCCATGATCCCCGCAAATTCGTCCCAGTGTTCCTGCGGGACGGCGAACACCATACGCTCCTGCGCCTCCGAGACCCAAATCTCCCACGGCGCGAGACCTTCATACTTGAGCGGCGCGCGCTCAAGGTAAACCCGTGCTCCGCAGTGAGCGCCCATTTCGCCGACAGCGCTCGAGTATCCCCCCGCGCCACAATCGGTGACCGCGGAATAAAGCCCCCGGTCGCGCGCGATCAGCATGGCATCCATCAACCGTTTTTCCTCGATCGGATTTCCGATCTGTACCGCGCCGCCGGAAGTGACCCCCGTATCCTCGGCGAGTTCTATCGAGCTGAAAGTCGCACCGTGGATGCCGTCGCGACCGGTCGCTCCACCGATAACCACGACAAAGTCGCCGGGCCTCGCTTCTTTCTCATGCATCCCCTTCGGAAGTATGCCCAGTGTGCCGCAATAAACAAGCGGGTTCCCGACATAGTCCTCATGAAAACAAACCGCGCCACTGAGAGTAGGGATTCCCATGCGATTTCCGTAGTCGCGGACACCCGCCACGACGCCCTGCATAATCCGTTTCGGGTGAAGAACACCAGGCGGGAGTTTTTCGCGACGTGTGTCCGGCGGAGCGAAGCAAAACACATCGGTGTTGGCGATCGGTTTCGCACCGAGGCCGGTCCCGAGAATGTCCCGAATCACTCCCCCGATGCCGGTCCCGGCGCCACCGTACGGTTCCAGCGCCGACGGGTGATTGTGCGTTTCCACCTTGAAGCAGAGGTCGTAGTCTTCATTGAACGAAATAACACCCGCGTTGTCCTCGAAAACACTCACGCACCATGGGAGATCGAGCTCTTTCGTGACACGAAAGATTGTCGATTTAAGAAGGTTCGGGATTTCCTCGCCGTCGAATTTGTAAGTCGAGCGGAATGTCTTGTGATAGCAGTGCTCGCTCCATGTCTGTGCGATCGTCTCAAGCTCGACATCGGTCGGGTCGCGTCCCTCCGTGCCGAAGTACTTCTGTATCGCGCGCATTTCCTGTGCGTTCAGGCTGAAAAGACCGTCCTGACTGATTTCGAGAAGCGCGTCGTCATTCAGTCCTTCGAGTTTCATCGTTTCATGCTTGAACTTGTACGGCAGGCTTACCGGGAACGGGTCCTCGCCCGGTATCACCGGGTGCTGAATCACCTTGTTGTAGAGCGTTCCGCCCGCGAACACCCCCATCGCCTCGGGGTCGATCTCCCCAATGAACAGGACTTTCAGACCGGTCTTAATGCCCTCTACACCGCCTATGCCAAGCTCCGTCAAAGCCTTTCGCGCGCTGGCCTCGACCGGATCCATCACGCCGGGATTGAAAGCGATCTCGATGACGCTTCCCTCGGACTCATTAAGAACAGATGTATTCACTGCGAAGATTTCCGTGATGTGATCGGCGAGGAGGTTACGGGCGATGCTGTTGAGCGTGTTGCTGTCCAGATCGCCCTTGAACGTATAAACCGCCGCACGCTTGACGCCGGTGATCCCGCTAAGGCCTTCCTCACGCGCGGCAGACAGCAAGCCGTCTGCGACCGGATCGGGGAAGCCTTTCTTGAGTGTTGTCTCGATTGTATGAACCGCTGATGCCATTTCGACCTCGGGCAAAGTTTGTTTACTTATCAAGGAGACGTAGCCTGGGAATGCATTTCCCAGGAATTGCAGAGTATGGTCACCGAGTCCTGGGAAATGCATTCCCAGGCTACCACGACTCGCGCGCGAGAAAAATCAATCCGCGGATGCGCCCAACTACTCAATTGTTATCGCCGGCGAGTCGGTTGACCGTTCGAGAATCTCACCGATCTCGTAAACCTCCTCCCCTTCTTCCTCCAAGACCCCCCTCGCCTTTTTCAAGTGCTTGGGACCGAGAATCACAATGTAACCGATACCGCGATTGAAAGTGCGATCCATTTCGTTGTCGGGGAGTCCGGCGGCGTCCTGAATCCGCCTGAAGATGCGGGGCTCAGGCCAGGATGAGCGAACGAGCCGAGCAGAGCAGCCATCGGGGAGTGTTCGGGCAATATTGTCGACAAGCCCTCCGCCGGTTATATGAGCCGCCGCTTTTATACTGCCCTCAGGCCCGGTTCCGAGCGCTTCGTAGAGAGCCAGAAGAGGCTTCACGTAGAGCCTGGTTGGTTCAAGAATAAGGTAAATGAGCGGTTCGTGGCATTCCGGAAGGATATCATCCGGCTGCCATCCCGCGTGCTCGATAACCTTCCTCACGAGAGAGAAACCGTTCGAGTGCAAACCTGATGAGGCAATCCCGAGAATCGCATCACCCGGCTGCACTGTGCTGCCGTCGATAACGTTCTTGCTTTCCACAATCCCGACAGCAAATCCCGCAAGATCTGTGTGGCCCGGAGCGTACATGCCGGGCATCTCCGCCATTTCCCCGCCGATCAGGAGGCACTCCGACTCCTCACATGCAGCCTGAATGGACGCCACAATTACCTCGACCTGGTCTGGATCGAGCTTGGCGGTTGCGAGGTAATCGAGGAAGAACAGCGGACGGGCGCCTGTGACAACCAGGTCGTTCACGGACATCGCGACCAGGTCCTGTCCAATCCCTTCCAACCGATTATGCTCAAGAGCGATCAGGAGCTTTGTGCCGACCCCGTCTGTGGCGCCGAGAAGCAGCGGGTCCTTGTAGTCTTTCAGAAAGGGGCGGAAGCATCCGGCGAATCCGCCGATTCCACCAACTTTCTCACCGCCGGGAACTTTATTGGGACGGCCCTTGAGGATTCGCCTGATGCGCTCGACAGCCTCGTTTCCGGCATTGATGTCAACGCCGGAATCGCGATAAGTGAGTGGCTTTGTCATGTTTGCATTGTATCACAGCCGTGCGAATGAATTGCGAACTGAGCATGGTGGCATCAGGGCTTGATTGCAGCCTCAAAGTAGGGTATACATTAGGCAACAGTCATCGACCACGTGCGGATGTGGCGGAACTGGTAGACGCGCCAGGTTGAGGGCCTGGTGGATGCAAATCCATGGGGGTTCAAGTCCCCCCGTCCGCACCATTTGAGATTTTCCCCCGCCTGACGCGGGGGTTTTTTTCGTCGATGTCGACCCGCCGTGAGTCGCATGCATAGCGACTTCACCCCCATCAAAGAACGGATCAGAACTGTACATATCAGCACAAACTTGTGAAAAATGTCACTAATTAGCATGTTTTTTCAATTTTTTTTACCTTCTGGCCCTTTGCGATTGCCGGCTTATGTGGTAAAAGTTTAGTGAGGGGAATCTGCGTCTCGCCTCGTATCATATTAAATAAAGGAGGTTCTGAATGAAGGACGGTAGTTTAAACGGTGTAATGCACTTCGATACTGCGGATTTAGAACGATTTCTATGCGAGTGGGGCATGAAGATTCAGGAGCCCACTCCCGATGAAGAAGCTGAAGTAATTGCCAGTCGCATGAGAATTAAGGAAAAGCGTCAAAGTGATCCATCGCATCAGCAAGTACCATAGAGGCGAACAGAAGGTAAGAACTCAACAAGGACGCGGACGACTTTCATACAACAGGGCGCATTCCAGTCACCCGGTGAAAAAGGGCTGATTGGAATGCCCTGGGAGGACGGGAGCCCCGATATGGGGCTTTTCCCTTTTTTTAGGGCACCGTCGATTCCGCCGGTATTCCCTACACATCCATTGAAGTGCTATACTTCAAGCCCTAAGCTGCGCCGGACGGGATTAGGTGGGTCGACACGTGTCTGACACCGAAACGAGACAACCGAGGCATCGCCGGCTTCTTGATCGTCGGGAAGCCGCTCTTGTGGTGATTGATGTCCAAACCATGCTTCTCCCTTTCATCTGGGAAAAAGAGAAGCTCCTCAGAAACATCGGGTACATACTCGAGATCGCGAGGATCCACAAGCTTCCCACGATAGTTACTGAACACAACCCATCCGGACTTGGTCCTACTGATGAAGCTGTGGTAAAGATTCTGGAGGAAACCGGCCTGGGATATAACCCGCTCTTCAAGGACATCTTCTCCTGCTGCGGACACGCGGATTTCATCGAGGCCGTGGAGTCTACAGGTCGCGAGCAGATCATAGTCGTCGGCATGGAAAGCCACATATGCGTCGCTCAGACAGTCCTCGATCTTCTCCATCACAAGTATGAAGTTCACGTGGTTGAGGACGCGGTTCGGGCGCGATGGGAGAACTCGCATCGTCTGGCGATTGAGAAAATGCGGCAGGCGGGCGCCGTTATCTGCGACTGGGAGATGGCCGCCTACGAGTTGACGTATGGTGCGAAGACTCCGGAGTTCAAGGAGCTGCTTGCCCTTATGAAGCGTGCTGCAAAGGAAGTTGAGGTGGCTACCGAATAGAAGTCCTGAGTAAGCGCCTGGAGGAAACATGCGACCATCGCCAAGAAACACCAAACAAGCGTGGATCTGGGCAACGGGAGTCAATCTTGTGGTTTTCGTTCTGCTCTGGATCTGGTTGACGCAACTGCCATTGCCAACCGAAGCCACGCCCCAGCCACTTGACTCAACCGACACACCTGTCGACGACCAGGGCGCAGGAGGCGCGTTCGGGCAGATGACCCATCTTGTCGGCGACTCCCCAACTGCCGAGGATGAAGGCCTGAACGGTGGGCCGGAAGATGAATCGGCAGACAGCAGTCCGGTACCCGGGGAGCCCGCGGAATGGATCAATGAATTCTATCTGGATCGCGGACCTGTTCTCTCTTTTTCACCAAGGCTGAATCCCGACGGGTCGCCGCGTCCTCATCCCACCGATCTTGATTGGTTCAAGGGGCCGACCTACGAGGATAACGACTCGATCATCGACACGGAGAACCTCAAACTCCCGGAGATGAGCCCGCAGACCTTCTCCAAGCTCGACCTTCCGGAAGAGCTGAGGGAGCTTAATTTTCATCTAACCGTGCATATACGGTTGGACAGCCGGGGACGGGTGCAGGGAATCCCCCAGATCATTCATGGCTCAGGCAGTCGGATTGTCGATCAGATCACGATCAGCAAAATAATGACCGAAGTAAGCTTCACTCCGGCAACAAGAAAAGATACAGGCGAGCCCGTTTCGGTGCTTATCCCCCAGCCGATTTTCTGGGAATGACTTCTTTAACACCGTTCTGCGGGTAGCGGTGAGCTAACGTTCTCACCCCGCATTATTTGTGAGAGGCTTGCGAAGTTCTCCCGTCGTCCAAACCCCACAAGAACATCCCCCTCTTGAATCGCCGAATCGGGACCGGGTGAGCATACATGCTCACCATTTGCCCGCATGATGCCGAGTATTACAATCCCGGCCCTGGCGCGAACGTCCAGCTCAAGCAAGGTTTTTCCGATTGAAGGGCTTCCCTCAGGCACGCGGGCCTCATCGAGATAAGCGTGCGCGATCGCCGGATCGAGTAACGTGGAAAGCAACTCGAGCAAATGCGGGCGCAGAACCGCCTGTATCATGCGACGGCTCGCCCATTCCTGCGGACTGATTGCAGCATTGGCGCCGGCTCGGAGGAATCGCTTCACATAGTCCTCGCGAGTGGAACGGCTGACGATGTTGAGACTCTCGTTCATTCCCCTGGCCGAGAGAACCACCATAAGATTATCGCTGTCCTGTGAGAGAACCGCGAAAAGGCCGCGCGCGCGCTCGACCCCGGCTTTCCTTAGTTCATCCTCGTCGGTGGCATCGCCCTCGACATAGAGAAGGTTCTTTTCTCCAATTCTTATGATTGTCTCAGGGTCCCTCTCAACAATCACAAACGGCTGACCCTCCGCGGATAAGTCGCTAATGAGCGATTCCCCGGTCAGGCTGTGGCCGACGATGATGAAATGATCGGTGAGACTGCTGATTCGTTCGTCCATTCTGTACCTACCCAAGTACTGCCTGAGTGCTCCGCGCATCATAACTTCGGAGAGGCTGGCGATAGCTAGAGCCACAATGCTGACTGATCCCAACTGAAGGAATCCAACCAGAATTCGTCCTTGCCAGTTGCTGGCCGGAAAGGCCCCGAGTCCCACAGTGCTGAGGATATTGACGGTCGCACTGAACGCCTCCGCGGGGGACATGCGCTCAATAGCAACGAATCCCCAACATCCGATCGCGATTAGGGACGCGACAAGGCCAAGTAGAATTAAGAAGACCTTTATTGCCCGTCGCCCCATGGGCGTATTCTAGCATAGTGAAGGAGGGAGAATCAGAAGGGCGAACGCCGTTCGTGCCTATGTCAGCGCTGCGCTCTTCCGAGCGAGAATCGCAGCGCCGATGGCGCCCATGTATTCGGCGTCATGGTCTATGGAAAGCCCTGTCCCCAGCGCCTGCTCCAGCGCGCGCACCATCCCCGCGTTCCTTGCTACTCCACCGGTCATGGTGGTTTGCTCGCCGGGCAGCCATATCTGTTTGAGCAGAATCGCCAGTCTCTCAGCGAGCGCATCGCAAACCCCACGAAGGATATCCGTAGGCTTCTTCTCAAGGGTTATGAGGCTGAGTACCTCCGTGTCCGCCAGAACCGAGCAAATGCCGGGCACCGGATGAGGGTCTTTCGAGAACAGCGCAAGCTGTCCGATCTCTTCGAGCGGAATCTCGAGCGTGTCGGCAACTCGTTCTAGATACCTCCCCACCCCTGCGCCGCATCTTTCATTCAGGCGAAACCGATGCACATTGCCATCTTCATCGAGACGAATCGCTGCAGACCGAAGCGCGCCTACATCAAGCACGTTCCTCGCTCCGGGGAAGAGAAGATGCGCGCCGGCGGCATGGCAGCTAACCGCAGTGAACTGCACTTCATGCTCAGGCACCAGCCTCCTCGCGTAACCGGTGGACGCGATCGCATCGATTTTCTCCCGATCCATCCCGGCAGCCGGAAGAGCCTCATTCAGGGCCTCACCGGCAGATTGAGCTGGATGGCTTTCGGTCAGACGCCGCCCACGTCCAAGGACGGTCCCGTCCGGTCCAAGGACCACAGCTTTCGTGACCCTGCTTCCGACATCTATGCCGCACGTGTACATCGCTAGTTCTTCCAGCTTAGACGGCTCCTGTATGCGTTGTTTCAAGGCCCAACAACGCAGCCCCCAGAGCACCGACATAAACCCCGTCAACGCCGCTGTTCACTGATTGTCCCAGCCTTTCCTCGATCGCCATCACCATGCCGCGATTCCGGCTTACTCCGCCCGTGATTGTAATCTCTTCCTCGACACCCACTCTCCTGACAAGGCTTGCTCCACGACAGGCAAGCGCTGCGAATACACCCGCGAGGATATCCTCCACCGCGGTGCCCCGCCCGAGGTAGTTGATAATCTCCTGTTCTGCAAGCACCGAGCATACATTGGTGACCAAAAGGCCTCCGGCGCTCTCCAGACCGAGTTCCCCAATCTCGTCGATCCTGAGGCCGAGAAGATCGGCGGTTGACTCCAGAAATCGCCCCGTACCGGCAGCGCATTTGTCGTTCATGCAGAAATCCAGGACATTGCCCTGCTCGTCGACCTTGATCGCGGTCGTGTCCTGGCCGCCGATATCGAGCACTGTCCTGGTGCCGGGATAACGATGAACCGCTCCCCTGGCGTGGCAGACGGGCTCGGTGGCGCGATCGTGGCTGAACGGGATATTGAACCGACCATAGCCGGTGCCCATGATGAAGGTAATGTCCCATTCCTCACAGCCGGCCTCTCTTAGCGCCCCGTCGAACGCATGACGAGCGCCGCGCGCGAGGTTGGCGCCAGAGTGCGTAATACCCCGCCCCTGCACGACCAGGTTCCCGTCAATGATGACGGCCTTGGTCTGTACACTTCCCACATCCAAACCACAAGCGAGCATGGCTGTCGTTTATCCGCTTCCCAGTGAAGCTTTCTTTCGTTTGTCCAATGCCTCGAAGAAAGTATCGACCCTGTTCATTATCTGCGCGGACGAAAAATACCGCCGGTCCGCGACATCGCTGTCCAGAAACAGTGTCGGTATCCCGGCCTCGCGCGCGAAGTAATTCCTCAGATCGAGCTGGCCTATCGAGTACGGCCTGCAGCTTCGAACCGAGTGAATGACAATCCCATCCACGTGATAATCTTTCGCAAGTTTCTCCAGAAACCGTCTGCGTTTTGTCAGGTTCCAGTTCAGGTAGCTCGATGCCGCGAGTTCAGTGAGGAACTCGAACGGCCGATCGGGTGCAGGCTCGATTTCGTCGCACACGCAAACCACGCTTGGGTATGTCGCCGCCACCCCGACTCCGCCCCAGCGCCGGATCATCTCGCGAAACTCCCTGACGCTCGGCCAGGGAAGCGCGCCGTCGAACAACAAACGGAATCTCTCCCTGCCGGCAGGACTCGCACGCCGTTCCGCCCGTTCCCGGACAGCATCCAGGGCACGACGGTAATAATCAACACATTCCTGCGTCCCGCGCCAGATTGTCATGGGCGCCATGTAATACGCAGCTTCGAAGAATCCATCAAACGGGCTCGGGCGCTTCTTCCCCATTTCCAGAAGCTTCTTCCACAACTCGATTGCCTCTGTCGCAAGGCCGAGTGTCTCTTTCAGCCTGTCAATGTCGAACTTGACGCCGGTGATTTCCTCGCAAACCGGTATCAACTCCTCCAATTGTCCACGGATGTACGTCCGGTCGAATTCAGTCAATCCCTCGCCGCGGATAAAAGGAACATCGACGATCTTCAACGGGCACTCGAATCGCCTTTCAAGCGCCTCGAACCACTTGATATATGTATTGCATCCTCCGCTTGGCACCACCAGCAGATCCGGCGGGGGAATCTTGTCCAGCGTCTCACCCGAATAACCGAGGTCGCACTTCATATACCCGCAGATATCCGCAGGATAGCCGAGCGTCTCGCCGCGGTTAATCATGTCCACGGCGACATTTCTCATCGACCACCGGATTGCATTCATCTCAGGTAGAACGATTCTGAAATCGAATGCGCGGAATAGCTCGGAGATACTACCGGAGCTAAACAGGTATACGACCTTCCGGTCGTCCTCTTCCGACCCGAGCTCTCGGTACCAGCGATCGATCAGCTCGCGACTCGCAGAACGAATCGGATCTTTTTCTCCCGATCCTTTCATCCTTCCTTCGCCGTTTCCTTGTTACTCTCCACACCTGCGAACGGCAGCGCGGCGCGGGCCTCCAGAAGCGCCTCCACCTGCATTCGAATCGACTCGAAGACCGCCATCTCCTCCTCGTACTCAAATCTCAGGTACGGAATCCCGTTGTCTTCGCATGTCCGTACGACGCAGGCTGCATCGTGAAGCGATGGGTGGCAGAATTTCGGGGAAGCAAAAATTAGCCCATCGGCGCGCGATCTCTTAATGGTCTCGATTATCGCATCGCAACGGACTTCATCTCTCGTATGAGTCAGGGGTGTGATCGGCGAGTGGCGCAGGTAATGCTCGGCGAGAAGTGTCATCGGATCCCCGGAAGTCCGAATCGGCTCGGTCCACCACCTCTGGCCGAGAAGGATATCATCCGAGACGATCGCGACCCCCTCGCCCTCGATTACCTCGAGCATCGCAACCGGCGGACGCTCGCAAAACGCACCCATCAGCGCCATGCGGAGCTTTGGAGCGGGACGCCCGGCAGCGCTTTCAATCGCTCCCAGGGCCTCGTTCAGCAGGGCGATGTGATCCTCCGGAGGAATAGCGAGTCCCGAAAGGCCGAGAATGTAGAACTCACTCGCCTTCAGCTTCTCCGGGTGATCGCATCGCACGCTGTCGAGCTTATCAAGCAACCCCGCGCGCTCGTTGTAGATCCTGAACGATCCCAAAAGTGCTTCGTCCGAGATCTCGCATCCGCCAAGCTCTTCGAGCAAACTTCTTAGGCGAGTTAATTCGCCCACCATGAAATCGAGCGCACTGGGACTTGCGATATTCTGGGGAAAATGAAGGTATACGATCGGTTTGTCGGTTTCGCGACGTTCCCACACCCCGCTCAGGCCCCTGGGGATCTCGCAACCGGACGGAAAAACAAACCCGTCCAACTCTGATAGCTTGCCCTCCAGTTCAAGCTCAAGTGTGCTCCTTGCGATGGAGCAAACGAACGCCTGGAGGAAACTGTTCGCGTGGTCGAGTTTCGTGCCGCTGGACGCGCCCGCTATGGAAACCGGCAGCATCCCGGCGGCATGGACAATCTCGACAGGGACGTACACTGGAAAACATCCGATTGCTTTCCCGTCGGGATGCGAGCGTTTCCACTCACCGACCGGCTTGAGCGGCTGATCCTCCACGCTATGTCGCAGTTTCTGTATGAGCGCCGATATCGACATTTTTCAAACCGCAAACTCCAAAGCAACCGTAACAAAAATCCCGCGGCGTCGCCACGGTGCGGGAATCTCATCACTCTTGTCCCCCTCCGGTCTTATCCGCAGACGGGAACAGGCAATTGTTTACCAGATGCAGTCAAGTGTGTCAAGCACCGGGCAAGCCGATCGGATCCGGTCTTGATTTTCAACCTGCAGACTTCATTCCCCGGCTTCCGTTTCATCAACCAGGGACTCCTCCGCCTCCGATGACGCCTCGAGCTCTTCGGGCGATTGCCAGTTCCATCTGTACCAGCGTCCCCACACGTTATATCGACGGTTCGGATACATCAGCACCCTGCCGTGGCCATAGACAGGCAGGTACTTCCCCCTCCAGCTATCATAATAAAAATCCCCCGCGCCCGTGCCCGCGTACCACTCATTATCGAACGAGCTGTCGACTTTGAGAAGAACCTCATGCTCGATATCGATGTAATAGACGATGTAATTAAAGAACTCGGCATCACGGTCCCTGGCGGTATACCGGATTTTGTAGACGGGACGGTTATCAATCTCTACTACTCGTTCAAACCTGATCCGGAAACGCTCCCTGAGGTTTTCGGTGTAGATCGGCGCACCCGGCATGGGGAGAAGCTGAGAGAAGAACGTCTGATCGGGCGGGACCTCGCTTCCCGCGAGCACCTGACCCATGATCTTGAGTTCATAGAATCCCGGATGTCGATAGGCATAGTGGCTGATTATCGTTGAAAGACCCGCAATGCGGCTTGGATCGCCCTCGCGGATGTTGTTTTCGTTGAGCTGGTTGGACGGGTCCCGGTAAATATCGACATCAACCGTGAGCCGCGCCATGCCCTGGTCATAGTAGAATCGATCGACCCGCGTCAGGAGCTCATCAAGCTTCTCGTCGGTGAGTTCGATTTCCTCCTCGGCTGATCCCTCTAACTCATCAGTCTGAACCTCATCCTGGGCTATTGCAGACCTCGACACCGGAGCCAGCGTCAAAAGCCCGAAAAGAAGTAACAGCGTGAGTGCATTTAGGAAACTGCGCATACTCGGACCTCCAGGATATCGCACCATTGTACAATTGAAAAGGGGGGAAGGAAAACCGCGGCTACGCATCAAGAGCAGGGGCGGTGCCCTGCCCCTACCGGATTTCCAGTATTTCAAGAGCCCTTCTTCCGATAACCACAGCCGCCCAGGCATCCAGGTCGGAAGGCATCGGCCAGAAGAGCTTCGGAATTACCTGCCAGATTCCGCCGGGAGGATTCAAACGCCACGCAAGATCGCGAGCTTCAAGCGTTGTGCCTTTCTCCCCGATTCGCATGACAGTCCCGGGAGCAAGACTCTCAACGGTTTTGCCGACCTCATCCGATCCGGTGCCATCCCCTACCGCCACACTGTCCGGACGATAGCGCCCGATAAAATCGACAGTCGCTTTTTGAAGGTCGGCTCGGGAAATCACGGTCTTTTCGACAATGCTGCCATCGAATCTCAGCACCGCGATACCGCACTTGTTGCGACCTGGGTCGAATGCAAGGAGGTGTTTATCGGCGCCACTGGTCATGTCCAGCTAGAATAACCTGTAATAGCTGAATCGCACGCCCTTAAACGGCGGAACCTGCGCGCATACTCCGCCGGAGCACTGATAACCGCCTCTCCGGCTTCCGAGCAAAAGCTCCATCTCGGTCCACGGATCGGGTGTGTACCGAATGAGGGCTGAGTTCCATTGTCCCGGGGATTCTCCGGGAATAACCATCATCCCGGGTGGAGGAGGCTCCATCTCGCGGGTGGATGTTTCTCGGAAGAAACCGATCGTAAAGTCTGAGCTTACGCCCCAGTCAAGGCCCAGCTCAATTTCGTCATCGTCCTCGAAATCATTCGACAGCTCCCTGAACCTGGCAAACAGATGCATCGAACCGCCCAACGGGCATGGACCATCGACGGAGAGCCTGTAGTTCATGTCCGTGCCTTCCAGTGCCCCGTAGTAGTACATCAGTCCGGTGACCCGGTCATAACTGAGGGTAGCGGACCAATCGCTCGTGGAGGGCGTGGACCATTCGATGAACAGATTCCTGAAAGGCTGGTCCTTGTTCTCGATTCCGTTGAGGTTGGTGTACAACGCACGAAGTGAGTGGCCGGACCATGAGGCCGGAATGAAACGCGTGTCGATCCTGTAACCCTTCTCGTCGTTCGGATGAGCATCTGACGAGTCCACATCGGACCTTCTCAATGAGACGGCGGTTCCATAATCGAATTGTGCGTCGTCATAGCGAACCCACGCGCCGGAAATCGACATACCGGGTTGAGCATACAGCAGCTCGGTGAGCGATGCCCTCCCATCCATCGATTCCTCAGAGTCTTCCGGCTCATCCCGATCAAACCATGCCGACTCGTGATAAAGCCTGAAATCTCCAATTCGCCAGTCGGCGTCTATCTCGGTCACAACCACTGATAAATCCTGATCCCAGCGGGTCATGTCCGCGTCGATCCTGCTTATTCCGAAGTCGAAATCATCGAACTCAAACTCAATCCTGCCGCCTTTCAGCTCATCAGCCGGGCCGGTCTCATTAGTGTTGACACCGCTCAGGTAGGTCTCCATGTGGTCCGACTTGTGGTATCCCCAGAACCCAATGAGGTCAACAAAATCCACATCGCCCTCCACCAGCAGGCCGTCAAGCTGGGCATCATGGTCTATCGGACGGTTCTCTATCGCGTTCAGAGAGATCCCCCTGCCGAATACGAGCGAGTAATCACCGAGGCTTACCTGCCAGTCGTCGTTAAGCTCAAAGTTGAGCCCTCGTTTTGTGATCTCGAACGGATCCTGCTGATACGGGAACGGTCGGTCGTTTGAGCCGCGAATGAAGGCCCTGACGTTGTCACCACGGTAGCGCAGCTCCAGCTCAGCCTCGAACTTGTTCGTGTCGGTGATCGAGTCTTCGCTTAGTTCGAAGTAGAGATGACTTCCTCGGAAGTAACGATCAAACGCGCTTGATGCGCTGGCTTGTCCACTGAGAAGCAGACTGAACATAACCAGTACAGCCGAAAAAATGAAAAAAGAAACAACACGGCGCATGGCATCGCTCCGTGAATAGAGATAGGTACTGTAAGAATCGAAAAACGGCTCCCCACCTGTTGGATTGCCATTGAGTCTTCGCTATCCCCGGCGGCTACTCCTCGTTGCCGGATTCGTCGATGACTTCCTCTTGCTCCTCTTCTTCAGGCTCCTCGACCTCTTCCTCTTCTGCTTCTTCCAGTTCCTCTTCGCCTTCTTCCTCAGTTTCCTCTTCTTCTTCAGGAAGGAGCAACTCTATCTGTTCTCGGACCTCATCCTCATCCCCCTGCTCATACCCGACATGCCTCCAAACCTCCTCACCCGTCGGGTCCAGAATCACGGTTGTCGGAATGGTGCGAACACCAAGATCAGCTTGCACATCCGCTTCCGGATCGAACAGGATAGTGAACGGGTAGCCGGCTGCCGCGAGGAGACCCTGTGCAGTCGAGATGCTGCCGGCATCGTCCACACAGAAGATCGTGACACGAAATCCCCGCTCGCCGTACTCCTCGACCATCTCCGCCAGGTGAGGAAGATACTGCTCGCACGGACGGCACCAGCTTGCCCAGAAATCGATAAGGTAAAGGGTCCCATCGGAGAAAACGTCCTCCTCGGACAATTCACCGCCCTCGAGACTCTCAAGATCGAACCTTGGACCGTTCCATTCATCCTCTGCAAGGACGGTCAGAGGGAACGCGAGGACCAGACTCAAAGCTGACAAGAACAATACTGTGCGCATGATCACTCCCTGAAGGCTTGAAGGAAACATCCGCCTTCCAACCGGACCTATTGTAAACGAGATTGGAAGCGAGTAGCAAATCAGGCTGCCTTCGTCCCTCCAGGACCGCGAGCGTCCCGCTCGCCACGTGCAACCGGGACCGCCTTTAACTGGGTGTTTCGGGACCGCCTTCAACTGGGTGTTTCGGGACCGCCTTCAACTGGGTGTTTCGGGACCGCCTTTAACTGGGTGTTTCTTGTAGGGGCGCGGGGTACGCGCCCGTACAGTTTTTCAACAGGCAACATGACAATGTCCACCTGATTAGGCGAATGGAGGACAGGACGATTTTGCTTAGCAGAAAAGAAAGGGACTGTCTGAGGGCGATCCACGAGAGCAAAGTAGCCTTACCAGCACCCGTCCGGCAGATGCTTGGTCAGGAATGTGTCAGAGCTTCCGTTTGAAGTATGTTCATCCGGATCATCGTTGCAGGGCGGGTCGGTCGGAGCGAAATTGGCTGTGCCCTTGAAACCGCCCGTAACGTAGACATTCCCAGAGCCGTCAGCGGCAACTCCTCGGCCCTCATCCCAGCTTGAGCCACCCCAGGTCCGCGCCCATACGAAGTAACCAGATGAATCGAACTTGCTCAAGAAGGCATCACTCGAACCATTTGAGGTGTGCGGATTCCCGCCGCCAGGGTCGAAATCGACTGCGTACCTGAAATAGCCCGTAACGTAAACATTCCCAGAGTCGCCGGGAGCTACTCCAGAGCCACTATCCCAGCCTGACCCGCCCCAGGTCCGGGCCCACTTGAAGTTACCCGATGAATCGAACTTGCTCAGGAAAACATCCCGCTGACCATTCTCGGTGTGCGGATCACCGCCGCCGGGGTCGAAATCGACTGTGTACCTGAAATAGCCCGTAACGTAAACACTCCCAGAGCCGTCAGCGGCAACTCCCCAGCCCTCATCCCAGCTTGAGCCACCCCAGGTCCGCGCCCACTCGAAGTTGCCCGACGAATCGAACTTGCTCAGGAAGACATCCCAATCACCATTCGAGGTGTGCGGACCACCCCCGCCGGGATTGAAATCGACTGTGCCCTCGAAATGGCCCGTAACGTAGACACTCCCAAAGCCGTCAACGGCAACTCCGTAGGCAATCTGATTGCCTGCCCCCCCCCAGGTCCGGGCCCACTGGAAGTTACCCGATGAATCGAACTTGGTCAGGAAGACATCGTCCAAACCATTTGAGGTGTGCGGATCACCGCCGTCGGGGTCGAAATCCGCCGTGCCCCAGAACTCCCCCGTAACATAGACATCCTCAGAACCATAAGCGGCTACTCCATTGCCACTAAGCCAGTTTGACCCGCCCCAGGTCTGCGCCCACTCGAAGTTGCCCGATGAATCGAATTTACTCAGGAAAGCATCACATGAACCATTCGAGGTGCGCGGATCGCCGCCGTCGGGGTCGAAATCGACTGTGCCAAAGAACATGCCCGTAACGTAGATATTTCCAGAGCCGTCAGCGGTAACTCCCAAGCCCTCATCCCAGTCTGACCCACCCCAAGTCCGCGCCCACTCGAAGTTAGCCGATGAATCGAATTTACTCAGGAAAACATCCCATGAACCATTCGAGGTGTGCGGATCCCCGCCGCTTGGATCGAAATCGACTGTCTCCCGGAACCCGCCCGCAACGTAGACATTCCCGGAACCGTCAGCGGCAACTCCGCGGCCAGAGTCACCATAATAGACAGGCCCACCCCAGGTCCGCGCCCAGCCGAAATCGTAGGTGTCATACACCGTCAGGTCGTGTCGGAAGAGCGCCGCGAGAGGATCGCTTTCGGCCTCGTTGGGAACACCGAAATCGTTGGAGTAGTCGAATCCCTCGTACTCCGCAATCACCCAGTACTCCTGCCCCTCGATACCGTTCACATTATCGGCGGGAATCTCTACGTGGTAGGTCGAGTAGTGATCACCTCCACCGGTCACGATTGCAGCGGGATCAAAGCTCGCCACGGCCGAGAGAACCGTCGACTCGATGTAGATCGTAGAGGGCTGATGCTCCCACCCGAACAGGTTGA
>CBDUXL010000018.1:0-21846 GCA_965371155.1 uncultured bacterium
CGGAACGTAGAAAACCACGCCGGGCATTATGTCGGTCCCGACTACGTAGCTGTCCCCGAAGATTCCGTTATTATCGAAGTCCCACATAAAATCTTCGATTTCACCGTCAGGGTCGAAAGAATCGGATGCATCAAACTGAATCAGCGTTCCTACTGGGACGGGTTCGTCAACGTTGGCAGTGGCCAGTGCAACCGGAGGCTCGTTAGTTGGTGTCTCGACCTCGGGGATACTACCGAGTGCGAAGAACTTGTAGTGTGCGAGCGGGGCTGATCCGGTGTATCCAGTCTGTCCCGGCTGAAAGTCACCGTTTGCGCTCACAACGGTCAGTAAACCATCAAGACTGCCATTGCCGAGGAGACTCACTCCGTCCAGCGTGATTTCGTACTCGGCGTACGGCATGCTCCCGGCACCGACATTGATTACGGCACCGTACTCAACTCCGCTGTAGCCGTCAGGGGATTCGAACATTACGTACTCGATCTCATCGGCTACATTTCCGCCGGTGAGATATCCCTGCCAGTCGAAAACCTTGGCGACAAAGATCGCGGTCCCGCCTTTATTGAATTCATCTTGATAGAAAAGACTGTTTTGGAGCAGATCGATGACAACCCAGAACGGCTCCTCCTGGTTGGCCTCAAGAAGGAAATCTCCGGGAACTGTTACCGGTTCACTGGGATTGTAATTCGGGATCGGGGCCCAGGAGGCATCTATAGCGTAGTTGAACTTGATGATGAACTTGTCGCCCTGCATGGGGAACCACACGTCGTAGTGCCGCGTATGAACGGCGTCGGTCGAGAAGGCGAGCCTGTCGTTCAGGTTCAGGTTCCCGGCATATTCGGTGTTCCCGAGGTCATCCGAGAAAATTTTGTATGCGTTCAGGGTGGCGTTGTAGTTGCCGTCGCTGTACGGGATACCCAGGTCACCGTCGTTGTAGCTGAAAAGATCCTCGCCATGATTAAACTCAGCCGGATTCCACCATCTGGTCCAGCCGTCGGGATTGAGAATGTGCGGGTCATTGGGGCCGGCCATGATGATCGTCGGGTCATTGAACCCGCTTACCGAACCCGGACCTATCATGATTCCGTGAACGTCGAATCCCGTCAGGTTCGGTTTGGCGGGATAGGGATGGTAGAGAAGGACATCGAGGCTGATCGTGTTTGCCGATTTATCGACCGAGAAGCCCTCGAATGAAATATTCGGCGGATGCACATCCATGTCCTTGACGACATTGACATGAGTAACGGCTCCTCTGAGTGGAACAGCTTCAATGGTCTCATTCTCCAGGTTGATGGAACATTCCCACAATCCCCAGAGGATGCGTGCCGCCTCGGACGGCTGGGATGAAGCGGTCAAGCCGGCTTCGCCTTCTCCCTCGGAGATGGAATCCGGCAGAACCGGGCTTCCCCCCGACGAACAGCTCGCCAGAAGGACCGCCGCCAGAGTAATCGATATTAGGTATCTGAGCATGACTCTCTTTTGCCTCCCTTTATCGCATTCGCACCAATGAACCCCTGTCAGCGTCCGGTGCAGTTGGAGTCTGAATGTTTTATGATACCTCTTGTGCTGCTATCAAATCAAGTATGAGTGGATATAATAATGATAGTAAAGCGCAGCATAATACACGCCGCTTTTTCGCCAAGTCAAAGGAATCTGTAGGTTCTCCTGTACGGCACGCAGCGCCTTTACCTATTTAGAGTGGATCGGTTGAAAAAAAATACGGTGCTGCGGGGAGAATTGGATAAAGGAGCCAGAGGAGGCATCTGGATTCTCATCAGACGATATAAAGCCGATCAGCCCGTGTGTATTCTGCCTGGGTCCGGGGTGTTTCAAAATGCGCTGCCTACGGAGAAGGAACCGGCGAAGGTGCCTTCCTCCCGTGCTCGCTCTTCAAGCCAATGGTAGAAAGCTGCACAGCCCGTCTTTTCCGCTAGAAGGAAGGCGCGAACGATGGCCTTGCTTCGCATTGTCGGCAACCCAAGCGCATCGTGAAGTCCAACTGCAAGCTCCCCAGCTGGAAGAGCACCCTCGGCCCACGATTCCAGAGCGTCCGTGGCCTCTTCCCGGAACGTTTTCCATTTCTCCTTCGATCCGTCGTCCGGAGGAAGACGCCCTCGCCATTTCAGAGCACCGATACTTGCAAGCTTGATATCCATGTACCGCGAGAATCGGTGCATGCACGCGGGCTGGATCGTTTCTCGGGGCTGGAGGATCCGCTCAATCAGCTCCTCTGCATCCCGAGGTGCCAGGCTCATCTCATCATGGACGCGCAACTTGCACTTCTCTATGAAGAGTTTTTCCTGGCCGGTCCCGGAGCGCAGTCCGCCCGGACGAGCATACCAAGGAGCGAAGTCGGTATATTCCCTGCGCTTTTCCTGAGTATCGCCGCCCATCTTCGCGAGGCTGGCTCTAAAGAGAAGCTGGTCGAGGAGATGGACCAGAAACAACTGAGCGAGGGCTTCTCTCGCCGGATTGCGATCACCAAGCCACTGCTTGGTCTGTTCGACCTTTGCACCGTCGACTTCATTCGGCAGAGGAAGGTCAAGACCCAGCCAACGTTGGACACCCACGACGTAGGTGTTCATCTCGGCCCACCGCTCGGGGGAAACCTGGAGACAGAGATGCATCGATGTGGGCTTGCCCACACCGATAGCCCGGCAGACTTCAACAAGATCGTTTTCATACTCGAACTCGAACCAGCAGAAGTACGCGGCCTGGGCCAGAACGGCCAGGGTATCATCATCCGCTGCACCAAATTGCTTCTCGATGTTGCGCACGCGATCTGCAAAGACGACGTCGGTCTCAAGCATGTCTTTCGCGAACTGTGCCAGCGGCACCTTATGGGGGCATACAATAGCCATGCCAATCAGCAAAGACAGAGCCTATTCGGCCACGGTGGGCATGAATTTACAGGCTGGGGGATCTCGGTATCCCCACTCAAGTATTGACTTCGCGCAAGCTGCAAGTATGATTCTGTTGCAGCCGACTAGTCAAGGGCTGGCTTCTGGGCTGCAAACGGTGCTCGTTTCGGTCGCCGTCGAGATAGAGCCTCATCCTCTATGGACTCTTGCGAGCGCAGCCCCATGAGGAGCCACTAGCAATGACTCGTTGCTCAAGATGCCTTCTAACCTCGTCCCTGCCGGGCAGCAATTTTGATGAATCTAATGAGTGTTATTGGTGCCAATCTAATTACCCCAACTATAATCCTGAAGGCGCAGCAAGACTCAAGGAGATATTAGAGCAGAATCGCAGCGAACACGGTTCCGCTGATTGCCTCGTCGGAGTAAGCGGCGGCAAGGATAGTAGTTACGTGTTGCTGCAACTTCAGCAAACCTTCGGCATGAGGGTTGAGGCATTCACTTACGCCCATGATGGCTCAACGCCCTTTTCCCTGGAAAATGCAAGGATTGTTTGTAGGAACCTCGATGTCAAGCAGCATATCGTCTCCTTGCCTAATCATGAACATCTGGAATCGTTTAAGACCTTTTTTAAAGCCTGGTTAGAATGCCCAACACGCACCTCGGCTGCCATGGTTTGTGTCGCCTGCAAACATCTTCACATCCTCGGAACCGAACTGGCCGTCAAACGCAACATACCAATGCTCGTTTGGTCCACTTGCCCACTGGAAAACCCTCCATTCATAGCCCTTGAGCCTAAGGGAACCAAAGGAAAAGACTTCGAGCGACAGGGGATGTTTCAGAGTGCCGTGCAACTTACCAAGGAAATGATTCACTCTCGTCAATTCGCAGCAGGTTTCTTCAAGCATTTTTCCACGTGTACCTACGGATGCTTGGCTGTTGTGCCAACTGCGAAATATCTCAGCTTAAGATACCCCTCAAAGCAACACATCCTGTTCTTCAGGTACTGTGAATGGAATCCCACCGATATCATTAGGGAGATTGTAAGCAAAGCCGGTTGGAAACCACCGGCGAATGTGCCCGATGACTGGCATTCCGACTGCCTTTTCAATGTTTTTAAGGAGTACATGTTCCAAAAGATGCTTGGTGTTTCATATACAGACGCTTTCTTGAGCAATCAGATTCGACACGGAATCCTGCGTAGGGATGAAGCATGGGACATGCTTGTTGAGAGTAAGGAATACTATGCCCAGGCAACTCTTAAAGTCTTGGATGCTGTCGGGTTGGGGCATTTGAAGCATCAGATAGATACATCGTGCTTCCTGATCACGGACGATATCTGATTACGAAATGATCATATTAGGCATAAATGCATTCGGTCTTAATCCCTCAGCCTGTCTAATCAGAGACGGGGTTCTGGAGGCTTTTTGCCAGGAAGAGAGATTGACAAGACTGAAAGGTTCTTACGGATTTTTTCCTTCACTTGCCGTGACTTGGTGTTTGAAGAGTCTCGGTTTGACCCTTCAAGCCGTTGACAGGATTGCGTTCAGCTGGGGATGTCATAAGTATCCAGGGAAGATGATGTTGCATTTGGCTAAGGTTAGCATGAGACTGGTCGGAAGACGATGGCGAGGTCATGGATCCGGCATGGATCTGACGAAACTATACTTGTCAACCACGGAGTACCTTAACTCATATAATCCGCGCATGATTGAAAGCAAGATACGCGATTACTTGCACGCTTTCGGTCACAAAGGGCCCGTGCCAAAAATTGAGTTTGTTGACCATCACATATCGCACGCATATCAGGCTTACTATCAGTCACCGTTCAGGGATGCGGTCATCTTGATTGTTGACGGTAGCGGAGAGGAGAACTGCGTGAGCGCGTTCTCAATGCGGAATGGAACCCTCCGTAAGGTCTATGGATTCGATATCCCTCAATCGCTCGGTTGGTTCTACGGGGGATTCACTGCCTACCTGGGCTTTCATCCGAATCGAGACGAAGGCAAGCTTATGGGTCTCGCTGCCCTGGGTGAGCGAAGCAGGGATGACAATCCTTGGCTGCAGCGACTGAATAAGATTCTTTGCGTTACGAAGGACGGCTTCGAACTCGATCCCTTGTATTTCAAATTCGGGAGCAACGAGTTTCATTCGAGGTTCACCGATCGCCTGGTCAACTATGTCACTTCATTTGACCCTGATCTTGTGCCGATTTCAGTCAATGAGCTTGCGACGAAAGACGATGGGGCAGTCGTCAGCAAATACCTGCTGGAGGGATATGTAGATCTGGCGTACGCCGTGCAGACCAGGCTCGAAGAAGTGCTGGCTAATCTTGTAAGGCGCTTGATACGGGAAACGAACATTCGGGATCTCTGTTTAGCCGGCGGTGTTTGCATGAACTGCAAGGCGAACGGCTACATAGCTGACCGCTCAGGCGTCGACGAAGTGTTCGTCCATCCTGCCTCATCTGATGATGGGACATGCATCGGAGCGGGCTTTTACGTTGCAGGGAATGAGGGCGATGACCCTCGCAATGTTCTGAAGCACACACAACTGGGGCCATCCTATAGTCAGGATCAAGTGGAGACAGTACTGCAGGCATGCAACGTGCCGTATTCTAGGCCGGCTGATATCTGCGCCGAGGCGGCACGACTTGTTTCACAAGACAAGGTTGTAGGCTGGTTTCATGGCGCACTTGAGATGGGGGCTAGAGCCCTGGGTGGGAGGAGCATAATCGCTTCTCCACAAAACGCTCGAATGAAACAGAAAATAATTGACAACGTCAAGTTCCGCGAACCTTGGAGACCGTATTGTCCTTCCCTTACATCTGAAAGCAAACACAACTACATACAAGCTCCGATTGAGACCCCATTCATGATAGTGAGTCGCAAGGCAACCGCTGAGCTCTTGGAACATGGACCGGCAACAGTTCACGTTGACGGGACGGTGAGACCGCAGACTGTGGAAAAAGATGTCTTGCCGAAATGGCATTACTTGCTCGACTGCACCGACGAGGAGATTGGAGATCCTTTGCTTCTCAACACCTCATTCAATGTCCGTGGTGAGCCTATCGTCTGCAGCCCTTATGATGCGATTAGATGCTTTTCCTCGACAGGGTTGGAAGCACTTGTGATTGAAGACTGCCTGATTGTGAAAGACAAGAGTCCAACAAGCGCATACTGAAGCCCCATCCTACAGTGTAGGAACGATGCGACACTTCCTGAGAAAGCAAATCATCAAGGCTCTAAACCATTGGGTGCGAGGGAATGCAACGATCACCAGGCTGCTGTTTGGAGTAAGGGTCGAAGCTACCGGACATATTCACTGGGACTTCACTACATTGGCGCTTAAAAATTGCCTGCGGCGACACATAAGGAGCGGGAGTGCGGTTCTGGAAGTAGGAACAGGCCCCTACGGGATACTTGCGATATGGCTCGCCAAACGGGTGGAGTGCAATATCGTTGCGTGTGACATATCGGACGAGTACGTGTTGACGGCGCGTAGTACTGCAGAGCGGAACGGCGTGAAAATGGAGCTTGTGCGAAGCGATCTGTTTGCAAACATTGAGGGCAAGTTCGATACAATCTTTTGGAATTCCATCTACATCCCAAAGCAAGTTGGGAGAAGTCTGGGAATTGACAAAATGGCACACAGGGAGAGCGATTGGTGCGGTGGGGAGACCGGCACGGAAGCAATTGCGAGATTTCTCGAGGATGCGGTGGTACATCTGAAAGAAGGAGGTGAAATACTACTGGGTTTCAATCCCATGTATCTGCAGGAGAGTTTGGTTGTTGATCTGTGTAAAAGCCGGGGCTACGATGTTAAAGGAGTCCACAAGGTGTTTCTTATCCCGAGCAGAGTTGCTGTTTTGGGTAGGATGCTGTGATGACGGGGATGCGAAGTGCGCGAATGACGCCTTTATGCTGGAAAGACGATAGGGCTCCGATTGACAGAAGTTCGTCCCTTGATTATCGTTCTTGTCGCGCGCAGGGAATCTCAATGGGGAGGCTCTCATGAAACTGGTGAAACCAAAGAGCTTGGCCGAGACGCTCGATGCGGTGAACGAAGCGTTTTTCTACAATCGATCTCTGCCGGAATCCGAAAGAGAGCGAGTCGCAAAATGGATCGCCGGACGTCAAGGCAAACCCGGGTCGTATGCGAACATGTTTGCGCCGACCACGAAGGATTACAAGGAAGGCGCAAGGCTGTTTACAGGCGAAATGGTCAGGTCAGGGGCCGCGACCGGACATATCCTCGGAGAGGAGGCTTGCCGGGCATTGATACTTCTGGATGTGCGCGCGACAGCGATTCGCGATGCACTGCATCGCGCGAGTGTCGGAATGATCGGCAGGCTGGATTATCCAGCACGTACGGACGGGTGGTACTGCTGTGGGACCTGCACTTCGTCATACTGGCGACATCTCGCGGTCGGGGGGCTGGAGAATACCGAGCGTGAGTTGGCGGCGGGAATGAAAAATCTGAAGAAGCACCGCTCAGGTGACGGTAAATGGAAGCGTTATCCTTTTTACTACACTCTTCTCGCCCTCAGCGAGCTTGACTTCCCTTCAGCAATCAATGAGATGAAATACGCTGCTGGGGTCTGCGAGCGATTGCTGAAGCGGACTCCGAAGAACGAGATCGCTCAACGCCGTCGAGATCTGGTGGAAAGGATTCTGGAGAAACTTTGATGGTTGTTTCGGTGGCTACCAATATCGGTATTGCGACTGCGTTTCTTGCGCGGATTTTGCTTGACAAATAGTTAATACAAGATATAATCCAAGCATCACAGTAAACGGCCATTCGAACTTGGCCGGAAAGGAGGCGTGAGTTTTCATGATTGCCGCAACGACACAAATAGCCGCTTTGTCACGCCTCCGGAGGGCTCGTCTCTGAACAACCACTCTATGCGTTGAAACCTGACGGCCGTCCTATCCGGGGCGGCCGTTTCAATTTTAGACCGGCCGCGAGTGTGACACTAACACTCGCGGTTTTTTCACTGTTTGATTTAAGGAGCGAACATTGAATCCATCAAGTGAACAACCGGGAGAGACAGGGAGAATAACCGAGATGACTAAGGACTCATGTGATACAGGCAGCGCCGACAAAGAGTCTCGCGGACGGGTTTTCAAGAAGACCATGGGGAGTTACTTCGTGAATTCTGACGGCGGTGTCGTGGTGTGCTCGATTTCCAGCACTCTGAGAAAAGTGCTTATCTACCCAACCGCCGATCCGTCATCCAGGCGTCCGACTGTCGACAAGGTGGTGGATATCAAGGCGGTCGATCCCGTGGCGATCGGCGACGAAGTGTCATTTGTCGAGGCAGGCGACGGCATCGGCATGATTACCGAGGTCCTTCCCCGTCGGAGCAAGCTCAGCCGTCGGGCTGCGGGCCCGAAGCCGCTTGAGCAGGTGATTGTCGCAAACGTGGATCAGGTCATCCCCGTCCTTTCGGCAAGGAAACCCAAGCCGAAATGGACGCTACTCGATCGTTACCTTGCCGACTCTGAAGCAGCGGACCTTCCCGCGCTTATCTGCATTACGAAGCTGGACCTTGCGAAAGAGGATCTTCTCACACAGGAGATGCGGATTTACGAGGAGATCGGGTATCCGGTGATTCTGACCAGCGCGGTCGATGGCAGGGGTCTGGAGGAGCTCAAGGAAGCGCTCAGGAATCGCGTTTCGGTGTTGGTGGGGAAATCCGGGGTTGGCAAGACGACCCTGCTGAACGCTATTCAACCGGAACTGGGCCTTCGGGTGAAAGAGGTGAGCGAGTCGACCGGCAAGGGCAAGCACACGACAAGCCATCTCGAGATGTTCGAACTCGATTTCGGCGGGAGCGTCGTCGATACGCCGGGCATGAGGGAGTTCGGACTCTGGAATGTCGATGGTTTAGACCTTGCCGAGCTGTTTCCTGAGATGCGTCCCTATGTCGGGAAATGCCGGTTCGGATCCGACTGCAGCCATACCCACGAACCCGACTGCTCGATAAAGGAAGCGGTCGAGGACGGTCACATATCCAAGCTCAGGTACGAGAGCTTCGTGCGGATGAAGAAATAGTCAGAGTAGGGGGATACCTTCTCGGACAGGGCAAAGACCATGCATTCGGTGGCCCACATGTTAATGTGGGTTCTTTGAAATAAATACAGACCCACATTAAAATGTGGGCCACAGGGAGATTCATTTTCAATGCAGCCCCAATCCAGCCAGCCGGTCCGTCGCAACAACGGAAAGGTCGTCTGGTCTATACTTACGGGGGTATCCACATCAGCCCAGGGAATGGTACGAATTCTCAATGGTGGTACTCAGGAATATAGCAGCCTTGCTAGTCCTGCTGAGCGTCGTGGCGCTGGTCGGTTGCCGAGGCTATTTCGGTATCTTCGATTGGGCCCGGACGTGGGGTGGGGAAGGTCATGACTACGGAAGCGCCGTTGCGGTTGACAGGTCCGGGAATGTCTACGTCACTGGAACTTTTGACTTAACGGTGGATTTCGATCCAGGGCCAGGGATAGATGAGCAGACAGATGAAGGTATCGCGGGGGGTTTTGTCAGCAAATTCGACTCAGCCGGTGAGTATCAATGGGCGAGAACATGGTGGGGCGATCCGCGGGGATGGACACGTGGAAGGGATGTCGCCGTTGACCGTTTGGGCGATGTATACGTGACTGGCCATTTCAATGACACAATGGTGATAGAGGAGGGGGATCACACCATCAGGATACCGTCGGTCGGCGATCTGGATGTTTTCCTGCTGAAGCTCGGGGCGAGCGGTGATACCATGTGGGTGCGGACTTGGGGCGGAGATGAACCCGACCTCGGCAAGGGCCTGGCGATTGATCGGTCCGGCAATGTGTATGTGACAGGTTTTTTCAGAAGCACTGTCGATTTCGATCCCGGTCCTGCGCTTGTCAGCCGCACATCAAGCGGCGTCAACACGATTTTCGTCAGCAAGTTCGATTCCGCAGGGAACCTCTTGTGGGTCACCACCTGGGGGGGAGAAGGGCTAAACTGGGGCAGCGACCTGGCCGCCACCCCTGATGGACGCTGCTGGGTGACAGGCGCATACTCTTTGCCGGCAGGCCCAGAGCCAATGCAAGCCAATGATGCGTATTCCCCCTACGGACGCACCAGAGGCTTCCTGAGTTCGATCGATTCAAGCGGGGAGATCCAATGGACTCGAGTCTGGGGGGTTGCTGGACGGGGTCTGGCCCTGGATAGTGTCGGGAATGTGTATGTCAGCGGGGTTTTCAGTGACCGTGTTGACTTCGATCCCGGCAATGGTGTTACAGAGCGCACCAACGAGGGACGGTCGGACTCGTACTTGAGCAAGTTCGATTCCAACGGGGATTTCCTATGGGTCCGCTCCTGGGGCGGTGATGCCAGTGGCGAGGCAATCGATGTCGCAGCCGACAGGAGAGGAAACGTCTATGTCTGTGGACGTTTCAGGGGCACGGTGGATTATGCTCCAGGCCCGGGAATTCATGAGCTTGAGTCGAGCGAATCAACCAGTTTCTACCTGACGTCTCTTGATTCGGCGGGCACCTTTCAGTGGGTATACAATTGGGCTTCATCTGACGAAGCCAGTTACTTCGCCGATGCGAATGGGGTCTGCGTCGATACGTCCGGTCGTATCTATCTCACAGGTGCTTTTAGCTATGATGTTGATTTCGATCCGGAGTACGGAGAGGAAGTGCATTGCACGGGTGAGAACGACGAGGGTGCTGACATCTTTCTACTGAGATTGACGCCGTACTCAGACTAGCATGTGGTGGGTGGCATTCGGTGGCACACTACTTGTAGTGGGGATTTCTTCGGTAGGTCGCATCGCGAATTGAGTTCCCGGTCCCGGAAAAACGACGGGGCTATTGCGTAAATACAGGAATCAGTACATAATATGAGCATGCTCCCGAGGTGCTGCATCTGGGGTTTTCCCTTGGCTGCCGCCCTCTTGATGCTTTTCCCCGGCGGCGCAGCGAGGGGAGTTCGACCCGAAGTTAGGAACGTTATCCTCATTGTTGTGGATACTCTTGCCGCTCAACACCTGGGATTCATGGGTTACGAGCGCGACACGTCGCCCTTCATGGACGAGCTCGCGAGCCGGAGCATAATTTTCGATCGCGCCTACACACCAAAATCGGAGACGCTCCCATCGTTTACATCTATATTTTCCGGCCTCCACCCTCGAACTCACAGGGTCCTCGAGAATGGCGTCTGGATTCCTGAGACGGTCCACATGCTGACAGAGGACTTCCGCGACGCAGGATTCATTACATGGGGAGTTCCTGCGTTCAGAGTGATCGACGGGTCCTACGGTCTCAAGCGGGGATTCACCTTTTACGCAAATGCTCCTGCGCTGCCGCATCGCGCCCCACGAATCATTGAGAGGGTCAGTGGGTTACTGGAGGGCCATCAGTTGTCCGGTGAACCGTCCTTCGTGGGAGAGACAAAACCGCTTTTCCTGTTCACCCATTTCTACGATCCGCATACCGAGTTCACGCCCGATCCCGATGTATTGGCGATGTTCGCGGACCCGCTGTACGATGGTCCTGTCGATGGCACATGGGAGCTTTTCAAGAAGTACAACAACTATGAGATTGAGTTTGATGAAGCAGACTTGAGACACGTCCGGGATCTCTACGACGCCGAGATTCGCACATTCGACAACAACCTCCGTGAGTTCTTCGTTTGCCTTGAGCGCGTGGGTTTGATGGAGAATTCAGTCATTGTCTTCACTGCCGACCATGGCGAGAACCTGGGCGAGCATCATTTCATCACCCACGGGCACCCGTACGAGAAGTCGCTTCATGTGCCGCTGCTGGTCCATTTCCCCGATAACAAGGCCGCGGGAACTCGAATCGATGTGCTTGTTGAAACGACCGATATCATGCCGACCCTGATGGACCTGATGGGCATTCCGATCCCTGGTAACCTTGATGGTTCCAGCCTGATGCCTCTGCTCACGGAATCGGGAGAGCCCTACGAGCACGGGCGAAGCTATCTGGCCGCCTGCGGTCGATGCGACGACAACGGGGATCGATCGTGGAGCGTGTTTGACGGGAAGTACCGATTTACCAGGGGTGTCGACTGGATGGAGGAACCGGTTCTGTATGATATTTTCCTGGACCCAATGGAGAGCGAGAATATCGCGAGTCAGAATCCGGACCTGGTGGAGTATTTTGAAGCACTACTGACAATTGCTGCGGGAGATGGTCTCCCGCATGAGCCGTTCGAAATGGATGCGGAGACCCGGGAGATGTTGGAAAGCCTTGGATATTTGCATTGATCGGTCGGCAAATCGGTCACCTGAAGGAGCGGACCCGTGCGTACTGAATTCCAGCTTTTCTTGATTATCACCACAATGATCCTGCTCGGCTGCGCCGGAGCAGGTAATAGTGACCCGACTCAGCCTGCCGGTGCGGATCAATTATCTGCAGCCCAGGCAGCGAGTTCCAATTCCACCAACCGATGCTTTTGGGGTCTATGGAGCGTGCGGATAGCGGAGGATCATCAATCCACGCAGGTGGTCCCTCTTCGCGGCGCGGTGATGCATCTCAATGTTGTGAAAAAGCTTGAGGTCGAGCCCTGTGCCACATGCCTGCAGATTGAGAATATCGTCCCATCTCCCCCAAATGGTCTCGAAGCAGACCTTCGGTTGACTCACCCATTCCCGGGAGTCGACAAGCTGACGGGTTTCGATGTTCGGGGAATATTCATGAGCGGCTCCTCTCCCACATACGATTTCCCGTTCAGTGAGAGAAGGCTCGCGTGGAGCGAGGATGATCCACGCTTGCTGAATTACGATGGTTACACATCACTCTTCAACCCCACCGAGTTCCCCGAAACACTGCCTGGACCTCCCATACTGAAATACATTCCTGGCCTGCACGCGCCAGGCGGAGACATGGTTGCCACGCTGAATCCGTTCGTTGCATACAAGCGTGATGAACCGCGTCGAATGTTCGGCGCAGGAGGGGCCGCAATCCGAACCGTGTCCCTGTACGTGCCCGATGGCCCATTGGAATTCGGCTACGCAGTGGACGCTTCCTGGCAGTTCGTTCAGAATGTCGTGGATCCCGTTGTGGATTTCCCCCCGGACGCCAACTGCCTCGAAGCTTACAGTATCGATGTCCAGACCACCCCTCATTTGAAGAGCCAGGGGAGCTCATCCCCGATCAAGATAGAGGTGTTCGATCACCAGGGCATCGAGACGATTTCCACCGTCACGGTGGAACAGCCGAACCTGTTTGCGGGAGAGGCCGCTCTTACATTTTCCGTTGCCACAGGTGACGATAGCTTCCTGTTCAGTGGAACCATCACAAACGAACTCGGCGCGACATCCGGAGAGTATCCGCTTCTGGTGAGAGTAGTGGATACCGAAACGGACCAGAACCTGGGAACGGTGGACGGGTGGCAGTTGTGCAACGCGACGGTGGGTCTAGGCGGTTGGGTCCGTACCTGGGGATGGGAGCATCGGGATCTCTGCACATCCGTCTCAGCGGACGATAACGGGAATATTTATGTTACGGGCGCATTCAGCGACTCTGTCGACTTCGACCCCGGAACCGGAACCGAGATCCATGAGTCAAACGGCAACGGTGATGTGTTCCTGAGCAAATTCAATGAACACGGGGATTTTCTTTGGGTCCGCACCTGGGGCGGGACCGGGGAAGATCAGGGCCAGATTGTGACGGTCGGTGAATCCGGGGATATCTACGTCACAGGTATTTTCCAACTTGTAGTCGACTTCGATCCCGGGCCGGATACCGACTTGCACGCATCGTTTGCCCAGAATGATGTTTTCCTGAGCAAGTTCGACTCGAGCGGTGCATACCAATGGGCTAAAACCTGGGGCGGATCAGGTGATGATCATTCACAAAGCGTTGCGATTGACGGGTCCGGCGATGTCTATGTGGCGGGTTGGTTCGAGTACACCGTCGACTTCGATCCCGGCCCGGATACTCAGAATCGCACCTCAAATGGACACTGGGACATATACCTGACCAAGTTCGACTCAGCGGGAAATCACCTGATGGCCCTGTCGTGGGGTGGCGTTCTGCATGATAAAAGCTGGGGAATGGCAGTTGATGGCATCGGGAATGTCTACCTCACCGGCAAGTATGAAGAGTGGGTCGATTTTGATCCCGGACCTGGAGAGGCAATGCTTCACCCGAACGGTTGGGCCGATGCGTATCTCTGCAAACTCAATTCAAGCGGCGAATTTCAATGGGCCGTCAGTTGGGGAAATGAAGATTGGGATACCGGACGCGCTATCGCGGTCGATAGTTTCGGCAACGCCTACGTAGTCGGCTTCTTTGGCGGAACCGTGGACTTTGATCCCGGACCCGCCGTAGTGAATCGCACATCGAATGGCGGCGGTGACGCCTACCTGACAGTTTTCGATACTGACGGCGTATTCCAGTGGGCTGGAACGTGGGGCAGCGATAGTTGGGATCGAGGGATCGGAGTCGATGTGAATGAAAACGATGGCACAATCTGTGTCACGGGAGCTTTTCATGGAACGGTCGATTTTGACCCGGGTTCGGAGGTCGATGAGCGCACCTCGAACGGCAAGTTCGATGGGTACCTGAGCAAGTTCACTCCGAGCGGACACCTTCTATGGGTACGCACCTGGGGAGGAGACGGCGGAGAAATATGCTACGGGGTGTCAACCGGCGGGCTGGGCGACATCTACATCGCAGGTTGCTTTAAAACCGTTGTTGATTTCAATCCGGGAGCCGGGGTAGCCGAACGCACATCGAACGGCGAAAACGATGCCTTCCTGTGCAAGTACCCTCCCGACGGGAACTGGTAGATCAGTCGGTAACCCCACCACTTGTGGTGGGGTTTATAGTGGGGGTTTAGGGAGGGCGCATTGTCGTGGGCCACTGCTTGTGGTGGGGTTTGTGGTGGGGGTTTAGGGAGGGCGCGCAGCCGTGCGCCACTGCTTGTGGTGGGGGTTTAGGGAGGGCGCATTGTCGTGGGCGCGCGCCCCGCGCCCCTACTCCAGGAACGCAAACAACTTTCCCGCATTTGAGCCGGTAACAATCATCCCGTCATCCGTCAATGCAGGTGACTTACAGAACATAGCATTGATAGATGGCAAGGGGAGTGTCGCTTCCCACACCAGGGCGCCGTCGATGGTCAGGCAGTAGAAATGTCCACAGTATGAGCCGACATACACTCTGCCGCCGCCATCCAGAACGGGGCTCATTGTTCCGATATCGCCGCACGTAAGATACGACCACTCGACATCCCCGGTATCCTGGTCGATGCAGTAGAGGTTGTCGTCGCGCGATCCGATGTAGATGTAGCCGTCACATCCCACCGACGGGAAGCAGGAGATGGAGGCCCCGGAAAGCCAGGTCGACCATTCCACGCTTCCATCGTAGTTAATCCGGTAGACGTTCCCGCCCCAATCGCCGATGAACATGCCGGTCGGACCCAGCGCGGGTGTCGCGGACATCTCGTCGGAACCCAACTGCGTCATCCAGATAAACCCGCCGTCCTGGTCCACCGCATGAACCTGCCCGCCGTGGTTTGCGACATAGATCGTGCCGTCCTCACCAATGGACGGACCATCGGGCATAATGTAGTAAGTCGGGTAATTCCAAAGCTCGTTACCGTCGGCATCAGTCTTGACAAGGTAGCCGCCGTGTGTAGTGAATAAAACGCTGCCGTCATCCTGGATTGCGAGCCCACCGCCGATCGAATCGTACGAATACTGCTTGAACCAGAGCTGGTTTCCGTCGGAATCGAAGCAGTGTATCTGTCCAAGCGTGTTGCCCACGTATACGATATCATTCTTCCCTACAGATGGCGTGCAGTAATCCCACGATCCGCCGACATTGTAGGACCACGCGAGATTGCCGTCCGAATCGACACAATAGATGTTTCCGTCGTTGCACCTGAATAGAGCGCGCTGCTGGCTGTCTATTGTGATACCGGACATGATCGCCGAATCCCCTCCGCTCGGCACGATCCAGGTGAATTTAAGGTGGTTTGTGAGGGGACCCTCAATGCTGCTTCGGCCCGTTCGCTGGTTGTCGTGACGGAATGTCGGCCATCCAGGGCTATGGTAGCAGCCGGATTGTATGACCAGTTCATCGGTGTCGGTAGCATCATCATCGTCCCAGACGCGCAATATCGTGGTGTGGGTGCCTTCGGGGTACGTATGCTGGATGACATCCGGATCCGATCCGCTCCAGTCATAGGTTCCATCGCCATCGTAATCCCATTCATACAGAACGATCACTCCGTCCGGATCGTATGAAAGAGATGGATCCAGATTCACCTCAAGCGGCGAGGGGCCTTGAGTCGGATCTGATGCCGATGCATCCGCGACAGGCGCCTCATTCTGCGGACCCACCGCCGTGATCGGCGCCTCGAGCATCGCATACGCGGCCAAAGCACCGTCCGGATAGTCATACCCGCTAATCCCCGGTATCTGCGGTTCGTATGTTGTCGGATGCGCGCACAGAGCGGTTACGAGCAGTAACTGATTCTCAACCCCGATCGGCGTGACATCCTCCAGCGAAAACGGAATCCTGATTGCGGTGTCGTTACCCGGAACAAGCTCCGCCTGACTGAGATCGAGCATAACGAGATCGGAGAACAGTGTCGGTGACTCGACCGTTATTCCCAAAAGCTCGTCCGCTACCGCGCTGAGATCGCCCGCAAACTGCCAATCGCGCACTTCGATCAGACAGTTGAGATCACCACCGTAAGTTGATGAGTTCTCGTAGTAGGCCGTGGAGCCGTTGTCGATAAGCCCGAACCAATAGGCCTCTGCCGAATTTGCACTGGCAGGAAAATCCTGATGCACGTACGGAGGAATCGACAAAGGGGCCGGCTGAGCCCAGTTTGCGCTGATTGCGTACTTGAAATGGAACTGCACGCCGCCGAGTGCAGGAAACTGAAGCTCGTATCGGCGCGTGTTTACACCCGGGAAGGATGAGGAGAAGAACCCGCGTGTCGTCGGATCGGGATTGAACGGGTCCTCACTGTCGAGATCGTCGGAGAAGTACTTGTACGCGTTCAGTGTATGAGTGGACGTCCAGCCGGGATGTGCCAGGTTGCCTTCGATGTACCCGAACAGCGTTCCGTAAGTCGTAAATTCCGGCTGATTCCACCATCGTGTCCAACCATCGGGATTTTGCAGAATTGTGAATGGGGGAAGGCTGCTGACTATGTCCGTATCGCTGTTCCAGGCCACCTCCTGATGCTCGCCCATCACAATTCCCAGCACATCGAATCCGCAGAGCTTTGTGCCCGGGAACGGATGTTTGATCGAAACATCGCAGGCCACTTTTCCCTCAGGGAGATTGGTGCCGCTCCCGTCTATTGAAAAGGTCAACAGATTAATCGGTGCTTTCGGCGGTTGCAGGAAGTTGACCACGTTGCACTGGAAGCTCGCCCCACGCAACGGTACGATCTCAACCGATCCGTCCGATGGGTCGATAGTCACATCCCACATTCCCCAACTGAAATGAGCGCCGGATGATGTCGCAGTACGGGGATTTTCGCCGGTCAACGAAGGAGTTTCGATATCCGTGGTGACAGGCGATGATCCACCCGAGCATGAGATCATCACCGCACAGAGAAACATGCCCAGGATCGCAACGGGTGTTGAACGCATGGAAGGCCTCCTGCAAAGGTAATACGCCCGCCGCATAAGTGGGGTGGCAACCGCTGTGTCAGCGGCCAACCTGCCGCTTGTGGCGGGGTTTGCCGACATTCTTTCACTAATCCTTGAACCCGTAGACCATGCCAAGATTGTTTCCAACGATCACCGTGCCGTCGTCCGCGATCGCGGGAGATTTGCACAGGATCCTGTCTGGCCCCGTGTTGAACATCCAGACGAAATCCCCATCGGTGGTCAGACAGTAGAAGTCTCCGGCGTCGTTTCCGATATAGAGGTGCCCGGCTCCATCCAGTACACCGCCAGTAGTGACGATCGAAGACGACGTGAGGAAAGTCCACTTTATGTTGCCCGTGGCCTGGTCCAGGCAATAGACGTTGTAGTCCCAGGCCCCGAAGAAAACATTCCCGTCGTTGTCGATCGCCGCAGCATTGCGCACTCCGCTCCCAAGCGGTGTTGACCACTCGATGTTCCCGGCATAATCAAGACAATGGAACGACCCGCCCCAGTCACCGACGTAGATACCATTCTGTCCAAGCACAGGTGCAGCGTTCATTATTCCCGACCCGCAGTCGGTCTTCCAGATTTGGCCACCATCCTGGTCAATCGCGTAGACCGCACCTTCCGAAGATGATATGTGGATGGTCCCATTGTCCTCTATGGTGGGACCACCATAGACCGTGTATCCGCCGGTACTGAAAGCCCACAACTCGTTCCCGTCGGTTTCTATCTTGATCAGGTACCCATCCTCAGTTCCGAACAAGACTGTATCATCGTCCTGGATTGCAATTCCTCCATTGATCTCGCCATAGCCGTAGTTGTGGCTCCAAATAAGTCCGCCGTTGGAATCGATATGCCAAAGCTCACCGTACTCGTCTCCAACATAGATATCGCCATCGAGCCCGACAGAGGGTGAGCTGAAGCATCCACTGCCGCCGATCGGGGATGACCAGGCGAGGCTGCCGTCCGGCTCGATACAATAGAGGTAGCCGGAGTCTGACCGGAAAACCGCTCTTTGCTGGTGGTCAATGGCAATCCCACCACGTATTATCTTAAGAGTGCCGTCCGGTACCACCCATGAGAACTTGACGTTCTCCGTCGATGGACCATGAACAGAAGTCCATCCTGTGCGTGCAAAGTGCCTGCGGTACATCGGCCAGCCCGACACGGGCGATGCTTCTGCAGTGATATGGACAACATCGGTGTCGGTAGCATCATCATCGTCCCAGACGCGCAATATCGCCGTGTATGTGCCTTCGGGGTACGTATGCTGGATGACATCCGGATCCGATCCGCTCCAGTCATAGGTTCCATCGCCATCGTAATCCCATTCATACAGAACGATCACTCCGTCCGGATCGTATGAAAGAGATGGATCCAGATTCACCTCAAGCGGCGAGGGGCCTTGAGTCGGATCTGATGCCGATGCATCCGCGACAGGCGCCTCATTCTGCGGACCCACCGCCGTGATCGGCGCCTCGAGCATCGCATACGCGGCCAAAGCACCGTCCGGATAGTCATACCCGCTAATCCCCGGTATCTGCGGTTCGTATGTTGTCGGATGCGCGCACAGAGCGGTTACGAGCAGTAACTGATTCTCAACCCCGATCGGCGTGACATCCTCCAGCGAAAACGGAATCCTGATTGCGGTGTCGTTACCCGGAACAAGCTCCGCCTGACTGAGATCGAGCATAACGAGATCGGAGAACAGTGTCGGTGACTCGACCGTTATTCCCAAAAGCTCGTCCGCTACCGCGCTGAGATCGCCCGCAAACTGCCAATCGCGCACTTCGATCAGACAGTTGAGATCACCACCGTAAGTTGATGAGTTCTCGTAGTAGGCCGTGGAGCCGTTGTCGATAAGCCCGAACCAATAGGCCTCTGCCGAATTTGCACTGGCAGGAAAATCCTGATGCACGTACGGAGGAATCGACAAAGGGGCCGGCTGAGCCCAGTTTGCGCTGATTGCGTACTTGAAATGGAACTGCACGCCGCCGAGTGCAGGAAACTGAAGCTCGTATCGGCGCGTGTTTACACCCGGGAAGGATGAGGAGAAGAACCCGCGTGTCGTCGGATCGGGATTGAACGGGTCCTCACTGTCGAGATCGTCGGAGAAGTACTTGTACGCGTTCAGTGTATGAGTGGACGTCCAGCCGGGATGTGCCAGGTTGCCTTCGATGTACCCGAACAGCGTTCCGTAAGTCGTAAATTCCGGCTGATTCCACCATCGTGTCCAACCATCGGGATTTTGCAGAATTGTGAATGGGGGAAGGCTGCTGACTATGTCCGTATCGCTGTTCCAGGCCACCTCCTGATGCTCGCCCATCACAATTCCCAGCACATCGAATCCGCAGAGCTTTGTGCCCGGGAACGGATGTTTGATCGAAACATCGCAGGCCACTTTTCCCTCAGGGAGATTGGTGCCGCTCCCGTCTATTGAAAAGGTCAACAGATTAATCGGTGCTTTCGGCGGTTGCAGGAAGTTGACCACGTTGCACTGGAAGCTCGCCCCACGCAACGGTACGATCTCAACCGATCCGTCCGATGGGTCGATAGTCACATCCCACATTCCCCAACTGAAATGAGCGCCGGATGATGTCGCAGTACGGGGATTTTCGCCGGTCAACGAAGGAGTTTCGATATCCGTGGTGACAGGCGATGATCCACCCGAGCATGAGATCATCACCGCACAGAGAAACATGCCCAGGATCGCAACGGATGTTGAACGCATGGAAGGCCTCCTGCAATGGGATATGTTTTAAGAATACCAGACGGATTTGCGGAAGGCAAGGAATACTAAGCTATACAGTTATATTGAAGGCACGCGACTCGGGGCGGGGACGAAATGAGGTGTCCCCTAGTTTGAGGTGTCCCCTAGTTTGAGGTGTCCCCTAATTTGCTGATTTGAAGAATCCGCCCCAATAAAGGGGCGGAGTGTTCTCCTCACAACCTCGGTTTGCAGTGGGATTTATCTTACTGACTCAAGTACTTCGCCAACAGGTCGATACCGGCTTGAATATCCACCTTGTGCACGGTCTCATTGACCGAGTGCCCGTATCGCGTCGGGATCGATAGCGTGATCGCCCTCGCTCCAGCCCTTGCGCGCTGCATCGCACCCGCATCGGTGCCGCCTCTCGGGAGAATTTCAAGCTGATACGGAATCTTGTGCTTGTCGCCCAGCTTGCGGAATTCCTTCACCAGCTTCCTGTCCGATATAACGGCGCTGTTCATGAGGGAGAGGGTGATTCCCTTGCCGAGCTCTGCAATCTTGGCGTGCTCTTCGCCGCCGGGAGTGTCCATGGCAAGGGTGATATCGACAGCAATTGCAATGTCCGGGTCGATCTCAAATGCGCTCGTCAGCGCGCCGCGAAGACCAACCTCCTCCTGCACCGTGCCGACAGCGTAGATGTCGTGAGTGTTGCCTCTTGTCTTGCGGAGCGCTTCGATCATGATATATGCGCCCACCCGATCATCCATCGACTTGCACTGGTACGTGTCGCCGATCTCCAGGAAACTCCTCTGCCAGACGACAGGATCCCCGATCTCAACCTTCTTCTTAACTGCCTTGCCGTCCATGCCGAGGTCGACAAAGAAGTCGGAAATCTTCAGCTCTCGCTTTTTCTCATCGGGAGATTGCAGGTGAATGGGTTTGCCTGCGACATTGAGCGTGCCGATCAGCCTGTGCCGGCCCTTCCCAAGAACCATGACCCTCTGGCACACCAGGGTCTTGGGGTCGAATCCCCCAACGGGAGTAATTCTCAGCCAGCCCTTGTCGCTGACATGGGTTACAAGAAAGCCGATCTCGTCGATATGGGCGGCTACCATTATCTTCTTGCGGTCGGACTTCTTGCCCTTGCCTGTCTTCAAGCCGACTACACTGCCCAGCGTGTTGGTCCAGACCTTCCCGCACATAGGCTTGAGCTCATCGATGACTATTTTCCTTACCTCGTCCTCGTGTCCGGACGGGCCGAATGCCTCGGTGAGTTTCTTAAGTAGTTTCATAACCAAATCCTTCCCACAATCAATTTCGATTCAGGATGAAACGGTACTGTACCGCTTCAAAAGCCACGTGTCCAGTAATTTGCCCAAAAAAAAGCCTCGGCGATGACCGAGGCAGGAAGATGAGTGTTTCGGCAATCGTTACGATGCCGGTCGCGGTGAGGAACTTCGAGCCCCCTTGCGCTCCTGGTGAATGACATTCACCCGGATGCCTTCCAGCGAGAAATCCTCCCTGAGTCGCTTCTCGATACCATTCTTCAGCTTCTCACCGCACTCGAGCGGCCCCTCTCCGTCGCCGCCGCCCGTCAGGTCACACCAGACTTTCAAAACCGGCCTGCCGGGCATCCTGGAAAATGC
>CBDUXL010000019.1:0-21806 GCA_965371155.1 uncultured bacterium
CAGCAGCTTGCCGCACACCCCTACACGCCACGCATCGCCACGACCGAAACCCATGTCGAGGAAAAAAAGGCGGGTGAGAAGAACGATGAAAATCAACAACCCCAGCCAGAGCTTTTCCGATGAGGACGATCTTTCCGGGCTGGCTGGGGAAGTAGACATGGCTGATGCAACGGGCCTCTTAGGATAGGAGGATACCTTATCCCTGGTGAGATCAACAAGCTTGACATTCCGGCATTCGAGGAGTAGATTCATTATGTTATGAAGTCATTAAGTGATCTTCCGGATGGGAAGGGCGTTGCAGGCTCTGGAGAGGATAAAAAGCGTCCACTGTTCAGGTTGATTATTCCCCGGGTGCCGTACCCGAATGTCTTCAGCCATATCGCAATGCCGCCTCTGGGTGTGCTGCATGTCGGCACGGCCGTAAAGCTGCACGGACAATGGGATGTGGAGATCATTGATGAGCTGAACTGGCGCAGCAATGTAAACAGGCGGGAATTAGCAGTCGATTCGGTCGCCGACCAACGACGGCTCCAGTCGCGACGTCCGGCACAAGCTGTCGGTTTCTACGCCGGCTTATCTTCGACCATGCCGAGACTCTTCGAGCTCGCCCGATATTTCCGCGACCAGGGCGTTCCGACGATGGCGGGAGGGGCTCACGCTGATGCGCTCCCCGACGAGGCTTTGCGGAAGGGCATCGATGTTGTCGCCCACGGGGAAGGAGAGGAAACGGCTGTCGACATACTCGAAGCGTGGGCAAACGGCAGGTCCGTGGAAGAGATTCCAGGCATCAGCTTCTTGGCCGGCGATGGCTCCGTGGTTAGCACCGAGCGCCGTCCTCCCAATTGCAGCCTCGATAAGCTGCCCATACCTGACTTCGACCTGCTGACCGAATTGGCAAAGCCCCTTACATTTGTGCCGTTTGAGCGGACGCGCGGATGCAATTATCGATGCGAGTTCTGTGTAGTCAGCGACCGGTTCGGACCGAGCCGGTCGGCATCGCCTGAGCGGGTAGCCACCGAGCTGAGTAAGCGCGTGGATGACGGTTACCGTCACTTCTTCTGCGTCGATGATAATTTCACCCAGGGGAAAAAAAACACGCTGAAGCTCCTCAAGCACATCACCGACATTCAAAAGCAACGCAAGGTGAAGCTCTCTTTCATCGTTCAGGTGCGAAGTTCAGTGGGCCGCGACGAGGAACTGATGCGCGCCATGCGGGCGGCAAGAGTCACGCTTCTCTGTATCGGCCTGGAATCCCCCATACGTGAAGAACTGGAGGAGATGGAGAAACACCAGACGCCTGAACAGATAGAGAAGGATCTGAATAACCTGCATCGGTACGGCTTTCTGATTCATGGGATGTTCATTTTCGGCTATCCTCTTGAAGAATCGAGCACGGGAACCGGGATGTCCTTTCGTGAGCGTGCCGATCGCTATATTTCATTCATAAAGCGTACCGCGATAGACACTATCCAGGTGTTGAAACCCGTCCCCATTCCCGGAAGCCGGCTCGCAAGGCGTCTGAAGGAGCAGGGTCGCATTCTCCCGCTCAATCTGGTGGGCTGGGACAAGTACGATGGGAATTTCCTGTGCTTCTTGCCGGACGCCGGTTTCTCAGCTATCGACCTTCAGAAGCAGGCGACCCGAATCATGCGTCGCTTCTATAATCCTCTGAGCTTTCTCAGGTTCCCGATTCTGGTTTTCACCACTCCGGTCGATATCCTTCGATTCGGATTCCAGCGGGCAAGCGAGTTCGCGCGCAACCCCACCTGGAGCGCTCATGCGGCATTGACCGGCGGCAAAGAGCGTGTCTCAGCTTTTCGGGAGGGTTTCAGGGAGGCAGGGAGAGAGGTATCCAGGCGATGGCGCAACGCCTCACTTCGTACGCTGGGAAGCGCTGTTGTCACAAACTGGCAGAGAAGCGCGCATCATCAGCGATTTCTAATAGTACTTGGTAAAATCCAGATCTCAGCAGCCGCCAAGGCAGGCCGAAAACCACCAGACAGAGATCCGACACTTGCCTGAACCCCGGCCTTATTCACTCGATCAATCGCCAGTGTCCCGCCACCGGAGAGCCGCCTCTTGAATGCGCATCCACGTACGTGAATCGGCTGCCGTCCTCCGCAAGGAAATGCTGACGTTCCTCATCCAGAAACCATCCCCGGAGTCGGTCGCCATCATAGGTGATCGAGCCGGGTTCCCTGGACGACTCCGAAAATGTGGTTTGACTGTTTGTGTCCTGGGCGGAAGGTTTTGTAGTAAATGATACTATAATGTGAATTGCCAGGATAATCCCCAACGCGATCAAAGCAATTATCATCGGGCTAGTCAGGGGGTGTCCCGGCGCGATCCGTCCGATCGTTTCAGGCAGACGCGTCGGCGGGATTCTCGCCTTTTCAACCGGGAAATCAACAAGCCTGGCTTCCTCATCCTCTTTGGGTTCAGGCATCGGATATCCTGTCCGGATCAGCGGTCTCCGGATGGAAAGGTTCGTCGGCTTCCGCCAAGTGGCTGGTTTCCAGATCGGCGATGTAATTCCGCAACAGAATCGGCGCCTCCGGGCTTACAAGCTCCTCGATGAATTTCCCGTCAACTATTTCCGAGAGAATATCATCGAGAACGCGGCGTGTGTGCTGGTCGATAAGCCTTGGCCCGCGGGTCGCCGCCCCGAACGCAGCGCTCGCACTGATCGCCTTAAACGCCTCCACGGGTCCGAGCCTGTCGTAGATCGCCGCCATATTCCCGATCTCCCTGATCGTGCTCATTCGAGCAATCGCCGGATCGTACCCGGCCTCCATCAGAGTCGCCACCACAGCCCTTAGAAGCTCGATCAGTCCACCCACCAAAAGCGTCTGCTCAGTAAATAGATCAACCTCCACTTCCTCCTTGAGCGTGCTCCATCGAACGCCGGCGGCAGGTCTCGCGCAGCCCAGAGCGGCGGCCAATGTCTCCAGTCGCTCCTTTAGCCGTCCCGTTGAGTCCTGCACCTCGGCAAGAATTGCCGGCAGGCCACTTCCCTCGATGTAATGCCTGCGCATTTCCACGCCGGGACCGTGCGGGGCGATCAAGCCGCAGTCAATTCCATCGCGAGGCGCCCATCGCTTGAAATGCAGGCTCGATCCATGCGCGAGGACCAGTAACGTGCCGTCCGAGGCAAGCTGCATCACGCTTTCAGCGGCTTCGTGCAGTATCTCATCAGGCACAAGAAGGAAAACAGCCGTGGCATCTTTGGCCGCTTTTCCAATGCTTCTTACTAGGAAACCATCCCCTGCAGCCCTGACGCGGGATGGGCTCCCCTCCCTCAAACCGATCGTAATCGGCAGACCGCTGTCGCGCAGGTTCATCGCCTGTGCGCGACCCTGGTTGCCGTACCCGATCACGGCAATGCGTTCGATCGGCCCGTCCGGACCCGCAAGCGGAGGTGTTTCGTAGGACTTATATGGCGTTGATGCGTCGCTCATCGCTCAAACGCCCGATCGGCGGTACTATATCTTTCTTCAACGATGAGGTCTCTCAAATCTCCTTTTTGCCTTCCAGCCTTGAAACCTCCCGAAGCTTGATAATCGCGAAAACGCAGTAATTGATAATGTCCTTGTACTCGCTCTCGCGCCCCTCGGCAACCTGCGCAGCTTCACCCTTGGACGCGAGTTCTTCCAACCTCTGTATTCGCTTTACCTTGATAAGAATCTGGTCGGTGATCGAGGGAAGTCGCATGTGACGCCAGCTTTCGCCGTAGTCATGATCCTTGGCGCGCATCACAGCCTGTGTTTCGGCAATGATTTCATTGTATTGCTTGATTGTGTCGTCGATCGGCATACGCGCATCACCGCCCCTGATTGGTAGCTCACCGCCCCTGTGGGTGGGGGTAGTATAGCAGAGAAAACCGGGGGATTGCGTCTACGTGAGGCTCCGGGTAAGATGAGGGCTAAGTAGATTCCCTGCCCTCCACTTCCACCAACCTAATCCAACCTGCCCCTCTACTTCCGCTGACTTATTCCAACCTGCCCCTCTACTTCCGCTGACTTATTCCAACCTGCCCCTCTACTTCCGCTAACTTATTCCAACCTGCCCCTCTACTTCCGCTGACTTATTCCAACCTGCCCCTCCACTCCCACCAACTTAATCCAGCCTTTAGAGGGTTATCATAAACATACTCAAACCAATGATTGAAGTCTCGTTCGTTTCTTATCAAGTGATCGAATGATTCCGATTTCCAAAATGCTCCGGTTCTGCCCAGCATGCGATTTGCCTTCAGTGCGGTGAACGATTTCCATGAGTGCAGAATACTTGATAACTTACAATTAGATAGAGGCTGAACGACCGTATGAACGTGGTTTGGCATGACGCACCATGCAAACAAGCGATATCGCTCGCCATCAAAGTGCTTCAATGCTCCTGCCACTAACTCGGCGACAGGCTTCCTCTTGAGCAGACACGAGCCATGTCCGGCGTCCAGATATCTGTCGATTTTCTCCGAGTACAAATTGAGGAGACGCTTTTTCTGATAATCGGTCAACCGGCAACCTGGTTGTCCGACGATGGACAAGATCTCTTCCCTTTCCTCCAGTAGCCTTTCCCGGACAATCCTGGGAAGTGAGTCATGAAGACTGAATCTCACATGATATATGGCGCCTTTGGCGGTCCAGTGCGGCAGATAGGCACCTTGTCGTTTGCAAATTCCGGACGCGCCATGCGTGCCATGCGCATCTTGCGCATGATAACCGGTGCCACGCGCATCCTGCGCGTGATAATCCGTGCCACGCGCATCTTGCGCATTGCTCAATTGCTGTCGTGAGTCTTCCATGTCCATTCTGATGCCTCAGCTTTGAATCGAATGACTTTTCAATTAGAGAACGCACTAGAAGACCGTTTACTGACGGGTTTGAGTCATTTTTCTTGAAGAATGGACCATGTGCAGGATGCACATGGCACGGATTATCATGCGCAAGATGCGCATGGCACAAGATGCGCATGGCACAAAATGCGCATGGCACGAGACAAAAATGTACCCCCCGGACCTCCAGGGGGCTTTGCACTTGAATGGTATTCTCGAAATTTAGAAACTCAGATGATCGATTAGTTGCACATTCAGCCGGTCAGGTTGCGATGTCGGCGTCCGACAACTGCATCAGCAACTGATCGGACAGCTTGTCGATCTTCCCCTCGTTGTTCTCGGAGATCGCCTGTTCGAGTTGCCGGACAGTCTCCTCGATCTGCGTGCGCATTTGGTCGGGGATTCCATCGCCCTTGTCGACAAGGAAATCCCTGGCATCGTTGAGGTAGAATTCCGCCTCGATCTGCGCCGATGATTTGCCCGCCTGCTCCTGGGCCGAGGTGAAAGGAATGGTCTCATCATCGCCGATCTCCATGGTGCTGGACGCCGGCGCGAAGGCGATATTGGACACCCTGTCCCGCGCCTGCTCCTTCTCATCGAGTCCCATGCGCTCTTTGGACTGTTTAATGATAATGTTTTTCTTGGTGCCTGAATCGCGGTCTCGTGCGGTTACGTTCACGATGCCGTTTACATCGTAATCAAATATAACCTCGACTACGCTCTCGCCCTTGGGTTTCGGAGTGATTCCGGTCAGAACGAACTCACCAAGCGATGTGTTCCGCGTGGCTTTCTTGTGGTTGCCCTGAAGGACGTGAATGTTGGCCTCGGTCTGGTAGTCCGAAACTGTGACGTAGCGGCGCTTCTGGCTGCACGGGATTGCGGTGTTGGCGTAGATGATCGGGCTGAAGCGGTCGCCGACCACCTCGATGCCCAGCGTGTACGGGGCCACGTCGACTACCACCAGGTCATCAAGCTGTCCAACCTTCACGCCCGCCTGCACTGCCGCGCCGATCGCAACGCACTCCTCGGGGTGAATCTCCGCAAGAGGCTCGCGGTCCAGGATGTCAGTCACGAACCTTTTGACCGCTGGCATTCGAGTCGTGCCTCCGACCAGGATTATCGCGTCGATCCCTTCGGTGCCCATCCCGGCCGCCTCGAGCGACTGCAGAACCGGTTGCCGAGTAGCTTCGATCAGGTCCTCTGTCATACTCTCGAATTCGGCTCGAGTGAGCGTGACATCGAGATGCCTGGGATCTTCGCCCTCGGAGTACAGGAATGGGATATTGACTGTGGTTTCGAGGAGAGTCGAGAGGTCGACCTTGGCTTTCTCGGCCGCCTCCAGGATCCTCTGGCGAATCGAGAGACGCATCTTCTCGTCCTCGATGTTGCGAAGGTCGATTTCTTCCTTCTCGGTGAACTGGTCGTAAAGATAATCGGATACCTTCTGGTCGAAATCATCACCGCCGAGCCGGTTGTTACCGGCTGTCGCCAGCACCTTGAATGCGCCCTCGACCATTTTGATGATGCTGACATCGAAGGTGCCGCCTCCGAAGTCGTACACCAGGATGACTCTTGACTCCTCCTGGTGCTGGAAGCCGTAAGCAAGGGCCGCAGCGGTGGGCTCGTTGATGATCCTCTCGACCGAGAATCCCGCGATCTCTCCGGCGTCCTTGGTGGCTTGACGTTGTGCATCAGTGAAGTAAGCCGGGACCGTGATCACCGCTTCACCGACAGGCTGGCCGAAATAGCTCTCGGCGTCGCGCTTCATTTTGGCCAGGATCAGAGCGGAGACTTCCTGGGGTGTGTACTCCTTGCCTCCAAGGGCAACACGCTGATTGGTGCCCATAATCCTCTTAATCGAGGCTACTGTACGATCGGGATGAGCCACCGCCTGGTTCTTGGCGGCTTCACCGACCAAAAGTTCGCCTGTCTCTGAGAACCCGACCACACTCGGCGTGATGGTCTTCCCACGCTCGTTGAGAATCAATGCAGGTTTGCCATCCTTGATGGCCGCTACGAGACTGGTAGTGGTCCCAAGGTCAATACCGACAATCATTCAGATTACTCCTTCCGACCGGTAACCTCTGTCGTTACTCAAGAAGAGGTGGAGAATGATATCAAATAAAATGCCACCTCGGTCCTGCGCCCCTCCCCATCGTCCGGTCGTATGGTTAATCCTTAATGGGGCAGGATGCTCTATCAGGCCAAATGCATGCGATACCCTAGGGCCGGCGCATTTCCACGCCAGACAAGTAGCATACCAGAAAATATGTCTCTAAGGAACCTTTTTCCAGACCAGATACAACTAATCTTACTTCAATGGACTCGATATCGCTAGTCCAAGTGGTCCGATCGCTTGCTGATAATGACCTCCGGTGTACGCAGAATCTTCTTTCCAAGGATAAATCCCCGTCTTTCGACCCTGATTACCGTACCCGGTGAGAAGTCGTTGTTGACCTCCGTCCCCACCGCAGTCTGAAACTTGGGATTGAACGTGCCTCGGGCAGGTATCTCTTTCACATCAGCGTTGCGGAGTATCATCAGCACCGAGTTGAGAATTGCCCTTATTCCGTCGAGCCAGCCCTCAAGCCTCGGGTCATTCAGATCCCTGATAGTGGAGAAAAAACGGTCGAAGGAGTCGATAACCGGGAAAAGCTGCTGAAGGAACTCCTCCCGGATATCGGTTTCCAGATCCTCCCTGAGATTGGCCAACTCCGGCGCAAGGCGTCTAAGCTCGTTAATCGCAGTCGTAAGGAACCTGACACCCTTCTCCTCGGAAAGCGGCTGCGGACCCTCGGGACGCTTTCTGCTCGCTTTCACTACTTCCAGTCGAATCTTGGAAACCTCCTGAAACAACTGAACAAGGTCAATATCATCCAGTCCCTCGAGCTCCGCGCGCATATCTTTGATCTCGTCGGGCCAGGGGACATCGAGCGGTCGATCATCACTGAAATCTACGTGAGTGTCCGGCATGGTTAGAGGAGATTATAGCAGGTTGATCAACTCAGAGATGTGTTGACTACCTCAGATTCGCTCTCTGTTCCAGTAAAGCGGTGCGCAGGTCGGTATACGAAAGCTCCCGAGGGGTCACATCCCGAATCACACATAGCGCAGCCGCCGCTCCCGCAGCATGACCGGTGGCGCTTGCCATCGGCATTATCCTGACCGATCCCATCGCCACGTGCGTGACCGATATGCACCTCCCGGCCATAAGCAGGTTCTCACATCCAAGCGGAACCAGGCAGCGATACGGGATTTCGTAATTATCCCCCTCCTCCAACCTCAATCCGACCACGCCGCCGCCCGAGAAATCGGCCTGATGGATATCGATTCCAAATGCGCCGCGAGCAATCGCGTCCTGGAATGTCGCGCCGTGCAACACGTCCCTGCCGGTGAGTTGGTACTCCCCGGTAATCCTCCTGGACTCGCGAATTCCAATATGGATGCCGGTTTCCTGAAGGAAGGCGTTCCGAAATCCGGAAATGTTCTCAACAAGGAAATCCGCAAGCTCAACCGCTTGACGTCGTGTTTCCACGGACGCGTAAGTCAGATCGCCGACATTCGTCGCATCGATCTCGAACGCCCGGGTTGCATTGACGCTCACCACTCCATCGTGCAGTGTTCGTTCGAAATAAACTGAGCCGATCGGGATATCTTCGGGGAAACGCCCTTCCGCAACGGCCCGGCGGAACACATCGGCGAACATGTAATCGACCGGAATCCTCCCGCCGGGACGGTCAAGGTGCGAAGCCTGCTCCGCAAAGGCGATGCTGGTGTTCACTCCACCCATGCGGAAAAACAATGTGGTTGCCTGCGTGTATTGATCGTAGCCTCGACCGAGCTCATACGGGCAACCGGCGCCTGCAGCGATATCACCATCGCCTGTCGAGTCGATAACCACGTCCGCCAGTATCGCCAGCCGACCGGACTTGTTGTTGACAATGATCCCCTCGCAAACTCCATTGTGAATCAACGGCTTTTCCGCCCATGAATGAAGCATCATGCGGCAGCCCGCGTAAATCACCATGTTGTTCAGGACGTATTTCAGGGCTTCCTTGTCGAACCAGATCACCCCCGGACGGGCACTGTCCCTTCGGGCCGCGCCGCGCGATTGAAGCGATTCGACAATGTCCAAAAAAACTCCCTGCACGAGGTCCTGGTTTCCAGCCCTATTCGACATAAACGGCGCAACCATTCCCGCCGTGGCCGTTCCGCCAAGGAAACCGTACGCTTCCACAAGAAGCGTCTCCACACCCAGCTTTCCTGAGGCGATAGCCGCCGAACTTCCCGCCATTCCGCCACCCACCACGCAGACATCGGTAGTCACATAGCCGTCGATATGCCCGCACTCGAAACGCTCCTGTATCTTTGCCAACTGTCCGGCATCTGTATGAATGACCGGAATGAATGGAGCCCGGACCCCACTGCCCTCCTCGCTAAGCCATTCCTCAAACGCCTCCCATGCAGCCTGCACTGCGCGCCCGCTGATCTCCGGATCAGCGCCCGTGAGACCGATATCATCGAAATACAGCGTATTGACATCGACCATCTCCGTATCGAGCTGGCTCCAACCGATTCGTTTCATTGTGGAGAGGTTCAGCCCTTCAGCTTCGAGGTCCGCAAGCGGTTGCCTGAGTCGGCTCCAGACACCGGGGGGAAGGTTGTATCGTCGCCATACCGATGTGACACCATCAGCGTATTCCACATCGAGCGAAACGGTGAATTCCTCTTGATTGAAGACTGCCGCCTGGAATTCGCTGTATGGTGACCAGTCGGAGAGCCGTCCCCGCGCGGGGTGCATCAGGGTGTAGAAAATGGGGCGTTTCCCCTGCCTGACCGCGCCGACGAAGTAGGTGGCGACACACGAAGCCGAGCCGGTTCGCGCTACATCGTGCGTGGGCTCGACATACGTGCTGACATTGCCGTAGACAAAACGTCCCACCTCATCCGGTTCCTCGAAATCGAACAACACAACATCGCCGTTCGGCTCAAGAACAGGGGTCAACCGGGCCTCGACCCGTGGCTCCTGAACGCCAGGTGCAGCTTCGACCTGTGCCGGACTTCCCTGCATCATTGAAATGAAAATTGTACCGGCGAGTGCCGCAGCCAGTACTCCGGAAATCCATAGAATGGAGCGGCCTTGAATCATTGCATAGTGCCTCTAACTAAATTTTCCTAATCACACCTAGTCTTTTTAGCAGATTTCACAGGCTAAAGGCAATCGACCACATGCTGATGGGTTGACTGATTGTATAAACCGTTATATGCTTATATTGCATTGGCATTTGAGACTGTCCAGGAATCGAGGATGACCGGGGGCGTCTCGCGAGTACCGCGTCAGGACGCAAGATAAGCGCCCTTTCGTGTAGAGATGCGTCATTCTGTGCCCGATTCTTGCCTGACCTGTGCTAATTCCCTTGACTACACTCTCCCCCAAGCCCTAGAATCTATTAGTTGAAGGGACCTTCGCCTCCAAGGCCCGGATTATCTCGGTCCGATGGAGGTTAAATAACGGTTAAGTCCCCTCGCCGGTTATGTCCGGGTTTTCTTATGCCGTATGACGAGCCAATCCCGCGGATTCTTTACGTGACACCGTCTCAGACTCTGAAACGGTTGTTTGCTTATTTGCGGAACCATGGAGGCGCGCTCTTAGGCTCACAGGCGGTCAAGAAGGCTCTATCGCTCAGAGGCAAACCCAGGGAGTTCTATGCTGATCTCGCCCGGATGCTGTTCGGGCAGGACCCCGGTGTCTTCGAACGCCTCGAGGAAGACCTTTTTCGGCTCAGACCGATCGACGAATTCAACATACCTCTCGAAAAGGCTACTTTCGCGGTGATGGACATTGAAACCACGGGCGGGAAACCTCCAACCGAGCGAATCACCGAGATCGCAATTATCAAGCTGGATGGAAAGGGAAGGGAGCTGGCACGATACTCCACGCTCGTGAATCCCAGAAAGAAAATTCCTCCCTATGTTGTCAGGCACACGAAAATCTCGGACGCTATGGTGCGTGTAGCGCCCACGATCGAGGAAGTTCTGCGTGAGATCCTGCTTTTTATTGAGGGCAATGTGGTCGTGGTGCATGACTCTTTTGCCGACATGCAGTTCCTGGACTACGACACCGACCGTCTTTTCAATGGACTGATTTTACTCCCTCTCCTCAACACGCAGCATCTTGCCGAAACATTCTGCCCCGAGGTCGGCGGACTGGGGCTGAGCAGGGTCGCCGAGTACCTCGGGGTTGAAATCGGCGAGCGCCACAGGGCGCTTGCGGATGCCGAGCTGACCGCTCAGATACTTGCATCTTTTCTCTCGGAATTGAACGGCCAGACAATCTATGATGTCTATATCAACAGCGCGCCGGAGTCCAGTTACATCCGGCCCGGCACTATAGCTAACAACAACAGTAAATGAAATACATGGCGGAGGCATTTGCGCCGATGCGCGGCTATATCGTTTCGTTTCCTATTCTGGCTTTGTGTATGTCACTCCTTTTCGGCTGCGGCGAAGGTCCTCCTCCCCCACCGGATTTTCCACCACACCTCATGGTTAATTTCACAGCCGATACCTGGGGATCCATGTTCCCCTGCGGCTGCCGCATTCCAATAGGTGGACTGTCTCGTCGCGGTGGGGTCATCAATCCTCCCGACGGTGACAATCCGTATCCGCAACTGATCCTTGACGCGGGCGGGTTCTCCGGGGGCACCACAGGCTACGACCGTTTTACCGCCGGGTGGATTCTGAAAATCTACGAGGAAATCGGCTACCAGATCGTAAACATCGGTTACCGAGAGAGTTTCATGCCTGTAAGTCAACTCAGGGAACTCGACGCGGTATCGGGCGGTGTGCTTATCTCCGCCAACCTCGAAGACAGCCAGGGACTCCCGGTTACACGTCGATCTCTTATCCGAGAGGTCGGCGGCATTCGCATCGGCATCACCGGAGTTGCATTTACCATCAGAGCCGACGACCCAAGGGAAATGACGCGGGAAGAAACGGAGATGCCCAGGTTGATCCTACCTGTACCTCCCCTGCTGGAGGTCATGGAGAAGTTCAGAGACGAACACGTGGATTATGTCGTGCTTCTTGCGGACACGATAACCCAGGAAGTGGACGCCATTCTTGCTGAAGTTCCTGAAATCGATCTGGTAGTACAGGGTCAGGGTTTCATCAAAACCGCCGGAGTCGGGCTCAGGATTGTCAATGATCACACTCGCGTGGTGAATATCGGCGCGCAGGGCAAATACCTGGGCAGGATGAGAATCGATTTCGAGCCTGATGGAGCGATTCTTAGCGAGGAGCCGATGTTGATCGAGCTGAGCGACTCCGTGCCGACCATGGCTTCCGTAACCGTTTTGCTTCTCCAGTTCAAAATGGAGCTTCGCGAGCGGCGGGATGAATTCATTGGTGACCCCAGCAACCCGTTCCAGCGGCCTCAATCGACCGACTTGGTGGATGTGCTGGTCGGCTACGCGGGAGCGATACAGTGCCACAGATGTCACACCCAGTATGACCTTGATGGCCAGATGGTCGGTCACACGGTCGCCTGGAGAGTACTCGATGATGAGCACCTGACCGATCCCGAGTGTCTGGCTTGCCATTCCACCGGCTATGGTGTACCTACAGGGCTTTCTGATCCCTACAGGGATTCCCATCTGACAAGCGTAACCTGCGAGGCCTGCCATGGTCCGGCCGGTCTGCACGTCAGGGAAATGTACATCGCCCAGGGCGATCTCGATCCTGAAAATCTAATTCCCCCGGAGAATCCCACCGGCCTCGAGTTCAGTCGCGAGGTCCCCGAGAGCATCTGCATGGCGTGTCACACAGAGGAACGGAGCCCGGATTTCAATTACCTTCAATGGCTTCCAAGAGTGAACCACACTGCTTCAAGGGAAAGCTTCCGGCCCATCGATCGCGAGACCGGCGAAATCGTCGGACCCGGCTTCATCGAGGAATCCGCGCCGGAGTAGACAACTCAGGTCACCCCTTGATCCCCATCTCCTCCCTTGTCTTCAGTTATCACCGCATATGATATACTTGCCTGCCCCGAGCTTGCCGGAAGGTGACTAATGAAACAATTACATGCCACAACCGTCGTCGGAGTACGCAGAAACGGAGTCACCGCGCTTGCTGCGGATGGTCAAGTGACTCTGGGCACGGAGATTATGAAAGACACCGCGCGGAAGATAATCAAGCTCCATGACGGCAAGGTTCTGGTCGGATTCGCCGGCGCCGTCGCGGATGCCCAGACGCTTGCGGAGAGGTTCGAGGGCAAGCTGGATGAATTCAGAGGCAACCTTCCCCGGGCTGCTGTAGAACTCGCGAGAGAATGGCGCACCGACAAGTATCTCAGAAGGCTTGAAAGCATGCTCCTGGCCGGCGATCGAAAGCATCTCCTGTTGATCTCGGGTTCCGGTGAGGTTATTCAGCCCGATGGCGATGTGGCGGCTATCGGTTCCGGCGCCGGATATGCTCTTGCCGCTGCGAGGGTACTGATGGAGCATACGGAGAAGGACGCGGTCGGTATTGCCGATGAGGCCTTGCGAGTTACGGCTCGAATCTGTATCTACACAAACGAGAAAATCACTGTCGAGAACATCACATGAGTCCTCCTATGGACGGAACACAAACCCCCATGTCTATGCCGGGCTTATTGCCGAAGGAAATCGTCGCTCAACTCGATAGGTACATAATCGGGCAGGACAAAGCCAAACGGGCTGTAGCTATTGCGCTCAGGAACCGCTACCGTCGCGCGCAGCTAGAACCTGAACAACGCGAGGAAATAATCCCCAAGAATATCCTGATGATCGGCCCGACCGGCGTCGGTAAGACCGAGATCGCCCGCAGGCTGGCGAATCTTGCTCAAGCCCCGTTCGTGAAAGTCGAGGCCACCAAGTATACCGAGATCGGGTATGTCGGTCGCGATGTCGAGGGCATGGTGCGCGACCTCGTGGATCATGCGGTCCGGCTGGTTCGAGATGAGAAAACGAAGGAGATCGAAAAGGAAGTGGAGGATGCGGTCATCGAGACATTGGTCGACCTGCTGGCAGGCATTCCAAAGCATCGGAGAAAACGCCGCAAGGCAATCCCACTTCCCGATACACAAGATGCGTACAGTCGCTACGATGCGCCCTCTCCTCTTCCCGATGGACGCGAGTATTCGCTTCCCGGGATAGAAGGGTCACCAGTAGAGGCTGATTCCGGAGACGAAGAAGCCAGGATCGAGGAACAGCACCAGAGGATCCGGGAGCGTGCCCGGAAGCGCCTTTTGGCGGGCAAGTCTGAAGACGAGCTTGTGGAAGTGGATGTTGAGGAAACGTCCACCAGCGGAGTCGAGGTCCTCGCTGCTCATGGGCTCGAGGAAATGGGCATGCAGCTTCAGCAGATGATGGGTGACATGATCCCGAAAAGGCGAAAGCGCAGGAAGCTCCCGGTGAAGGAAGCGCGAGAGGTTCTCAAAAGCCAGGAGATCGACCGCCGTCTCGACATGGATGCCGTAGTCCGTATCGCGGTGAAACGGGCCGAGGAGCATGGGATCATTTTTGTCGATGAGATAGACAAAATCGCCGGCCGCGAGCGAACCACCGGCCCGGATGTCAGTCGCGAGGGAGTCCAGCGCGATATTCTTCCGCTTGTCGAAGGCACAAACGTAACCACCAAACACGGTCCGGTCCGGACGGATTTCATTCTGTTCATCGCCGCCGGCGCGTTCCATATGAGCAAGCCCTCAGATCTCATCCCCGAATTCCAGGGCAGATTCCCAATCCGTGTCGAGTTGGATTCTCTCACCGCGGAGGATTTCGAGCGGATCCTGGTGGAGCCGGAGAATGCTCTTTCCAAGCAGTACCAGGCTTTGTTGGGTACGGAGGGCTTAGAGATCGAGTTCACGCGGGAAGGGATCACGGCAATTGCCGAGATCGCCACTCAAGTGAACGAACAGGCTGAGGATATCGGCGCCCGTCGGCTCTCCACCGTGCTGGAGAAGGTTCTGGAAGAGGTTTCATTCGAAGGCTCGGACCTTCGCCTTAAGAGAGTAGTAATAAACCGCGACTACGTAATGAAGCAGGTTGAGGATATCGCGAAAGACACCGATCTAAGCCGTTATATTCTATAAACGTGCCATCCGCAAACGTGCCATCCGCTTCCAGCGGATGTTCATCCCTGCGTGCCATGCGCTTCCAGCGCATGTTCATTCCTCCAACATCTCCGCAGCCCTTTTCAACACCATCTCCGCGTAGTCAGCCTCAGTACCGCCGCCATACATCGACGCGCCCCGATCAGTCGGCCTGCGAGGATTGTATTTATGCCCGACTGAAAACGCGACTAATCCTCCCGACGGAAAAACCTCGCGGATGCTTTCCGCCAGGGCTTTCGCCAGTCGCTCACGACCATCGTCACTCTTGATTATCGCAGCGTGATCCGGATTGCTGGCAAAAAGCGGTTCGAGAAGTATCGCCGGCATAGCCGTGTAATAGAGGTGATAGTTCCCTCGTCCCCCGTAACCTCCAACCTTGATGCCGTCATCGGCCCCGATACGCGTCCCAAACTCCTCGCTCACCAGTTTCGCGTACAGTCTGCCCCATCTCCTGCTCGTTTGCGACCCGTTGCTCCCGACAATGACCACGGTGTATCCGGCCCTGGGATCACCGCACGAGTTGAAATGCTGCTCGACATAGCATACGGCGCTGTCCTTGTTCGCATCCCGCTGCCTTCCGCGATAGTTCCCCGTGTAGAATCTGACCGTGTACATGAGTGTCCACAATTTGCACCTGGAATTTGTGCTCCAGGTACTACTCGGACACGTTCTGCAGTTTTCTGCGACACTCAGGGAATACCGCATCGGCCCGGATACCATCCTATGTTTCCCGCCCCCGCATCCACACCCACTGCCAATCCCTCAATCCAGCTTTTGCCGGGTTGTCAATCACATACTGGACCCTTCTCTCAAACTCCCCATCATCACGAATCAGCCGATCGTAATAGTCCCGCTGCCAAAAGCGTCCTTCACGTCCGAGGACCTTGTTGATTTCCCTTGCTGTGAATCCCTTCCATGACTTGATGACCTTGCTCAGCTCACGTCCTGGCAAGAGACTGACCACCACGTGCACATGATTCGGCATAATGCACCACGCATGGAGGTGATACCGTTCGCCGTCGAAGTAGTGCAAGGCATTTGCGACAATCTCCGCGCAATCGGGCCTGGCAAGGACACAGGAGCCGGCCCCGGAATCGAGGAACGCCTCGACTTTATCAGAGAAATATTTGGCAATGCGCCTACGGTCGGCCTGTGCCAGTGTGCCTCCGTTGCGCTCCTCCCTGGAGATCACGCATTCGCGTTCGCGCTTGATGGATTCAAAGACTGAACGTGGCAGGGAATCTGCAAGCCGAAAGGTGATGAAGTATAGCCCACCATCGACATCCCAGTGTGGGAGACGACCGGAGTTCCTGATTGTTATTTCGTTGAAGCGAGGGCGGAAGGCCCCCCCTGCCGGCGATCGGAGATCGCCGTTCCGAGAATCAACTGATTTTGCATGGGATGGCGTTTGGGAGTCCATTTTTCACACCTCATTGATGAGTTCTTTGTCGATGGTCTCTGATTGTTATTTCGAGGTCCGATGAGCTTTGCTATTGAGGAGTTCATTTGATCCACACTAATAGAACGTACGGGCATCCAGTTTGCTGACACCAGACAAGAAAAAAACAAAAAGAAAACGCCACCGGGCACCGGCGATCTCCTGATCGCCGGCAGCGCGGACATCCTTGTCCGTGACCGGTGGTTCTCATGCCATCAATGGCCTCCCCGCTTCTGCGCCGTATCTCACAACCAGCCGACTCAGTTGCCGGGCAGTTCCGTTACACTATCTGCCAGGGCAGGGGCAGTGTCCTGCCCTTACAACGGATTCAAGGAATCTTGCTTTCTCAGCAGGCCGTCCCGCTCGCATCCTTGTCATTGGCACTACACTCGTGCGGCCGATGACAGCCGTGCCTCCGACTAAGATGAGCCCGGCAAAATCAATCCGCGGACGCACCCAGTTGCATGACTAACTTGCATGCATGATTGCCTTGAGTCACAATGATGAATATGCCTCGCGCACATTGCATCTATACAGTCCTCATTCTCGCTCTGCTTACACTTGGATGCGGAACCGGCGACCGCGCGCCCAAGTATGCATCCAATGTCGAAAACGTCATCGTTGTTGTCATCGACACTCTCCGCGCAAATCATCTCGGGTTCATGGGCTATCGACGCCTGACCTCGCCCAATCTCGATGAATTCAGCGAGCGCTGCATAATCTTCGATAATGCATATTGCCCCAGATCTTTGACTCTGCCGTCGTTCACATCGCTCTGGACAGGTCTGCACACGATTCATAACGGGATATTCCAGAACGCCTGGCCGCTTGCGGATGACCTTCACCTGCTGGTTGAGGATTTCCGTGACGCCGGGTTCTACACGATCGGAGGTCCGGCAAGCGACATCCTGGCCAAGAGACACGGGATTGGCCGCGGTTTCGAGGTCTATGACCAGCCTGAGAACCCGCCCCGGTTGGCTGGGGATGCAATCGATACAGTAGTTGGAGAAATGGAGAACGCCGACGGGCAGATGTTCGTGTTCTTCCATTTCTGGGAGCCGCACTCGCCTTACGAGCCCGAATCCAATGCGCTCGCGATGTTCGCAGATCCGCTCTACAGTGGCCCGATGGACGGCTCTGTCGAGGTGATGAACGCGTACAATCTGAATGAAATCGAGCTGGGTCCGGATGATATCCGTCACGCAATCGATCGATACGATGCAGAGATCTTCGCTCTCGACAGGCACCTTGGCAATCTCTTTGAGTATTTCGATGAGACCGGACTTACCGAGAACTCGATAATCATTGTCACCGCGGATCACGGCGAGAGCCTTGGGGAGGGGCATTTCTTCCAGCATCTTCGAGATACGGAAATCGAACTTCACATCCCGCTGATGTTCCATTTCCCCGGCGACCTCGATGGGGGCATACGAATCGATGCTCTGGTCGAGATCACCGACATTCTACCGACGATCATGGAAATCCTCGACGTACCGATCCCCGAGGGAATCGACGGGATCAGCATGCGTCCGCTACTGGATGGGTCGGAGACAGAGATCCACGACCATCTGCTGAGTGTAGGCACCAAACATGAGGACAGGTATTTATACAGCACTTGGGACGGGGTAACCCGCAGCAGGGTCGATGTGCCGGTCATGCCCGACCCGAGGGATTTGGACCCCGAAACGCAAGAGAGGCTGAGGAGTCTGGGGTATATCAACTAATGGGGAGATACTGTCTGCCTCTCCATTGTGCCTTGGTGGTTCAATCTGAAACCCACTAACGCACCAGGAATACAAGAATTCTGTACATGTAGGCCCATAATATTTGAATTTCTCCATTATTTTCCTCCAATCTCTCACTTTCTCTTGACGTAACCCCGATCATATGATAGATTTCTCGTTTGCGCCTTTGCAGGCGCGTATGGGTATTGTATGCCTACAATTAACCAACTTGTACGTTTCGGGCGCAAGAAGATTACCACCAAGAGTAAGGCGCCGGCGCTTCAATCCAACCCTCAGAAGCGCGGTGTCTGCACACGCGTATGGACCGTCACACCCAAGAAGCCGAACTCGGCGCTCAGGAAGGTCGCGCGCGTGAGGCTCACAAACGGTATCGAGGTGACAGCCTATATCCCCGGAATCGGGCACAACCTTCAGGAGCACTCCGTTGTGCTGATCCGAGGCGGCCGAATTAAAGACCTTGGCGGTGTTCGGTATCAAATTCTCAGAGGTACGCTCGACACCGCCGGCGTAGAGAACCGCAAGCAGTCAAGAAGTAAATACGGAACCAAGCGGCCGAAGAGCTAAGAATAGACCTGGAGAAGAACAGATAACACAGCCTAACGGCTGCGATACAGGGTCGCAGGGGCAACTCGCCAACCACGACTCGCCCGGAGCGCGATAAGGCGCTCCATGCGCGACCCGACTTCTCTGTAGTCGGGTCGGTCTTTAGAAACGGGACCGTTAAGGACAAGAAACAATGAGAGGACGAAGGCCGAAAAAGCGTAAGATACCCCCGGACGCGATCTACAAGGACCCGGATGTCTCGCGTTTCATCAACAAACTGATGTGGCGCGGGAAGAAGACTGTCGCGGAGAGAATTTTCTACGGTGCGATGGACATGATCAAGGAGAAAACCGGCGAGGAGGGCATCCAGGTCTTCAAGAAGGCGCTGGAGAATGCGAGGCCGCACGTTCAGGTTCGATCGCGCCGAGTCGGTGGTTCCACTTACCAGATCCCGATCGACATCAAGTCCTTCAAGCAGATGGAACACGCCATGCGATGGCTGATCCACTACGCGAGGACACGCAAGGGCAAGCCGATGATGGAGAAGCTGGCGATGGAGCTTGTCGATGCCGCGGCGGGAACGGGTGCGAGTGTCAAGAAGAAGGATGATACACATCGCATGGCGGAAGCCAACCGTGCATTCGCCCATTACAGGGCGTGATCGTTTGTACAGTTCGACAGCATTTTGAATTTCGATATAGACAGTCCCTGGGCGGGGACAACCTGGAAATGACTGTGGCTCATGGAAATCCCGTTGCGTCATTGACCCCCCAAGCGGGGGGGCAGTGACGTGCGCTGATGGAGGTGAGCCATGAAGTACGACATTTCCAGGATTCGGAACATTGGCATAGCGGCGCATGTTGACGCCGGAAAGACCACCGCCACCGAGCGCATCCTGTTCTACTCTCGACGGATACACCGGGCGGGCGAGGTTCACGAGGGCACTACGCAGACGGACTGGATGGTCCAGGAGCGCGAGCGCGGGATCACCATCACCTCGGCAGCGACCTACTGCGAGTGGTCCGGGCACCGTATCAACATCATTGATACCCCCGGCCATGTCGATTTCACAATGGAGGTCGAGCGTTCGTTGAGTGTGCTGGACAGTATGATCGCGTTGTTCTGCGCTGTGGGCGGGGTACAGAGCCAGTCCGAGACCGTCTGGAGGCAGGCCGATCGTTACAGCGTCCCGCGCCTCTGCTTTATCAATAAGATGGATCGCGTGGGCGCGAATTTCTATGGGGTCATTGCACAGATCGAGAAGCACCTGAGAGGTAAGCCCCTGGTGATCCAGCTCCCGATCGGAAGCGAGGCGAATTTCGAGGGGATCATTGACCTTGTCGAGATGGTGGCTGTTTGCTGGCTCGACGAAGCCGGTCAGGAGATGGAGCGCGGACCGATTCCGTCCGATCTCCGGGACCCAGCCGATGAGTATCGCGAGAAGCTGATCGACAAAGCGAGCAAGTTCTCCGAGAAGTTGATGGAGGAGTACTATGCCGGTGAGGTCAGCACCGAGACGCTCAAGGCTGCCATCCGGAAAGGAACGACTAGAGGCGCTGTGACGCCGATCCTCTGCGGCAGCGCGTTCAAGAACAAGGGGATTCAGACGCTTCTGGACGCGGTTGTGGATTACTGCCCGGGTCCCCTGGATGTCCCGCCGGTCGTGGGTATTCATCCGAAGACCGAGAAGCCCGAGACCAGAAAGGCCGACCCTGATGAGCCTTTGGTAGGCAAGGTCTTCAAGATTGCGGTCGATCCCCATGTAGGACGGCTGGCCTACTATAGGTGCTACTCCGGTACGTTGAAAAAAGGCAAAGTGGCGCTGAATCCCAGGCTTGGGAAACGCGAACGGGCCAACGGCATTCTGATTATGCACGCAAACAAGCGTGAGCCGGTCGATGAACTGAGAGCCGGCGAGCTTGGCGCGCTGGTTGGGTTGAAACTCAGCACTACCGGCGACACTCTGTGCGATCAGAAGCATCCGATCGCACTGGAGAGCATCTACCGTCCCGAGCCTGTGATCACGATCGCGATCGAGCCGAGAAGCCAGGCCGAGAGCCTGAAGCTCCAGGAGTCTTTGAGACGACTTGCCGACGAGGATCCGACTTTCAAAACGTCGGTGAACAAGGAAACCGGCCAGACTGTAATCCAGGGCATGGGTGAGCTTCACCTGGAAATCATCGTCGACCGCCTCCGGAGAGAATTCGGCATCGAGGCCCGGGTCGGCACTCCTCAGGTGGCGTACAAGGAGACAATCACCCGCCCGTGGAGAACACTCGAGCGCTATGTCCGGCAGACCGGGGGCCGTGGGATGTTCGCTGTTGTCGGGCTCGAGATCGAGCCTCGCAAGCGTGGACAAGGCAACGCGTTTGAGAGCGTGATCGGAGGCGACAAGATCCCGAAGGACCTTGTGTCGGCCGTTGAGAAAGGTGTCATGGACAAGCTCAGGAGCGGGGTGCTCGCGGGATATCCGGCGGTGGATATCCTGGTTCGGTTGGTTGATGGCGGTTATCACCAGGTTGACTCAAGCGCTTTGTCGTTTGAAATCACCGGTTCCATCGCGGTCGAGAGGGCGTGCAAGCTGGCGGGTCCGATTCTGCTGGAGCCTTTCATGAAAGTTGATATCGAGTCTCCGGAGGAATATCTCGGGCCGATAAACGGTGATTTGAGCGGTCGGCAAGGGATCATCGAGCGGGTTGAGACCAGGGGCGACGGGTCGGTGAATATCATCGCAACCGTTCCACTCAGGCAATTGTTCGGTTACGCCACTCACCTCAGGTCGGCATCCCAGGGACGCGCGGGTTCGGTGGCGGAGTTCGCCGAGTACCGACCCGTCCCGGAGAACCTGGCGAAAAAAATCATCCCGTTCTACGAGGAGACACTCGAGGAGATCAGGAAGCTCCAGGGGAAGTAGGCCGAGCCTTGAATCTGTATGCGCCGCTGAGAAAGGGACTTTCGGCAAACGGAAAGATTTGCAGATTACAGATAACCATCATGGGCGAGAAGAGCGTCCGGACCTTGCCCCAAGCAAGAGCGAGGGGTATAAGGAGCGCTGAGAAGCAATGGCAAAGGAAAAATTCAAACGGACAAAGCCGCATCTGAACGTGGGAACGA
>CBDUXL010000020.1:0-20542 GCA_965371155.1 uncultured bacterium
CAGTCGCACATATAGTAATCTGCAATCCAGCGCGTCAGGTTCAGGATGTCACCGTTCTCATAGCTATAGTATGGGCCGCCGGAATTATCGTCAACGATATATGACCAGTGGTTCAACTCGAACTCATCATCCGCTCCAAAAACCAGGGCCCAGATGTCATCATTCTCGTCAATGGCAATGCATGGAATTTCCTTGCAGCCACTGACATCGTCAAGAATGTCCAAGGGTGGCGGATCATCATTCGGTGGGTCCGCCTGCGGGCAGCTCTCATCGGCGTCAAGTATGTAAATCTTATCATGGTGGTGGGACGTGACGATAACAATCCGGTTGTCATCGTATCCATCGGACGGGTCGAGGTCAGGGGATGTATCCAGCGAAAGAACCACTCTCGGGCTTGCCGGGTAATCCAGAATCAGATTTCGGTCATAAGACATACCCGGTATTCGCCACTTGGATTGTGTGGCGGGACTTGAAAGCCCACTTGTGTCTGCGATGAAATTCATCAGGACATTCTTCCCGGCCTGAATGACACCTTGTCCTTCGAAATCCCCCCTCATGAAGAAATCGACATCCATACGCGGCATGTCATAAAAGCCCAGCATTGAGTACGGCAGCCATGTGTCATTATAGTTGGCAAGATCATAGTAATGAGCTGAACCGTTGCACATGGACAGAGCTCTGGTGATTTCCAGAATCTCACTTTCGCCATAATCGAATCCATCGAATGCCTGGCACTGCATGTCATACATGCCCAGGTCATAGTCGCACCAGTCGATAACGAGGGTCTCGTCGGGTCCGGTCGGCGGAATATCGAAGACGGCCGACATGCCCGCAGGGACAATCGACCACATGTAGGTATGCGTTTGACCCGGATCGGGATCGGTCAGCTCGCATGTGTAGGTTGCGTCATGAGTGTTTTCATACACAAGATCAGGCCCGACAACAGAAGCCAGATAGGGAGGCGTGTTGGTCAACTCATCGGCAACTGGAGCATCCCACATGAAGTACGCGGCTAGCACGGGGCCCCCCGGATACGGCTGATCCCATGGGTTGGAGTAGTCCGAAGGATAAGCGCTTGTAACGGTGAAAAGCAGCATCTGGTTAGCCGAGCTTGTCGGGCTCACATCCAGGATCTCCATCGTGGCCACACTTGAAGTCACGCTTGCCGGTATGGCGGTGGTTTTGAAGTCGTCGGTGATATCGATCATCCCGCCGTAGCCGTCCAGCAGAGTCGGTGACTCAACGATGACCTTTCCAATCTCATCGGACACCGTACTCAGACCGCCGTTCGCCTGCCAGTCGAAAAGCTCGAGCGTGAAGCGCAGGTGTCCTCCAAGCGTCGTCTCGTCCACATAGTAGGCGGTGCTGTCGGTATCCGTGCAAACGACCTTGTACACTTCCTGCATGTTGGCGGAGCCCGCGTACGATTCCACCGGGAAATTGGGGTCCGTTTCATCCGGATCGAAGTAGCTTGCGTCAACGATGTAGCTGAATTCGAAAACCGGGACACCCCCGACTGTCGGGAATTGAATCATGTAACGCCTCGTGATCGAGCTCGTGACTGAAAATGTACCCCGGTCGGCGACATCGATCTCGACTGCCTGAAGGGGGAGATCCTTTGTGGCAGGATCGAGGAAATCGTCTGAGAAGTACTTGTACGGGTTCAGTGTGGCGGTGGTGTTGTTGGACGTTCCCAAGACCGTATCGATGTACTGGAAGATGCTCAAACCCCCGAGCTTGAACTCAACGGGATTGAACCATCGAACGTAACCGTCGGGATTCAGCAAGCGCGCTTCATTTGCTTTCGGGTCCGGGTCTGCAAGCCTCGCAGTGTTATCGTGCAGACTTGTATAGGACCCATTGGCAAGGAATGCTCCCCGAACATCGAACCCCCGGAACCTTGGGAGGGTCGGGAACGGGTGGTGAAGTGTGACATCGACGGCAAGAAGACCGTTGGGCACATCGCTGTCTTCCTCCGCTATGAAAATCCCCAAATTGGTTAGCGGATGTGGCGGCTGAAGGAACTCCACCACGTTCGCATGCCATTCGCAACCTCGAAGTGGGATGATTTCAGGCTCAAGGGTTCCGGAGTCGATCTTAATGTGCCACAGACCCCAGACAGTTCTGGTGCTGGTTCGAAACTCAACCGCTTCGCTCCGATTAGAGAATACATTGGAGCCGTCGGCCAGCCCTGGGAGTGAAGAGTCCGGGCCAAGATTGGGCGCTACAGGTCCCGAACCGGAGCCCTTCTGACATCCTGGAAAGGCCAGAAGCACTAGAAGGACAACCCCGGTTAATAGTGCGGCAATGCGACTACTATTCATGAGACATGCCTCCTCGCAGCATGCTGGAAGATTCGGATACGGTTTCCGGCTCCGCTAAGATAACATAAAATTAGGTAAGAAGAAAGTGATTTTTGAACGGAGATTCAGAAAGATTCTCTGGTTCGCGTGGTGGAGAGCACACGAAAAGCCCCCCAATCAGGGGGGCTTCTCTATTTCCCATTTAGGGTTCCGAAGCTATCTTTGGCCTTTGATTAGACCTGTGTCGGAACGGCTATCACTCGGGATCAGAGACGCAAGCGTGGAGATCACGCATGTCGGCGCGGACTGCGAGTTCAAGGACAAACACGTTGTCCTCGGTAAAGCTGTCACGCTCGACCCATCCCTGGAATCCGATGTGATTGACCCAGTCGTAGTTGAGGCCGGCAGTAATGAGACTCTCCTCGGTGTTTATTGAGCTCCTGTAGCCCATGTAGTCGGCGAGGAACTGCCAGTCATCGTTGATCCAGAGCTTAAAGCCGCCGAAGAAACAGTTGTCGTCATCCCAATAGCCGGTGGGGTTGCTGTATGCGCCTGCGTACCAATCCCACCAACCACCGAGGAGATGTACATCATGGATCCCGATAACGCCATAGTACGATGGATCCCTGCCAGTACGCTGATAGTTGCCGGTGATGCCCTCAACACCAACTGCCAGCGAGACGGGGAATCCCCCATCGTACTCGTCCAGGATCTTGTACTTGAATGACATCTCGAGAGGACCCGCACCCCGGTATAGAGGCTCGAAGCCCATCTCGTCGGTTCTGCGGCTGATGCCCCAGCTCATTCCGAACTCGAAGTCCTCGTACAGCGCCACAAACAAGCGGCTCTCTGCTCGACGACCTCGGTTAAAATCATCGCTGTACCTCGTAGCGAGGTCCCATTCCATCGATCCAACCTCAAGAGTGTCGGTAATGGGGATGTTGTTGAGGTCGGTAGTGGCTGGTCTTGCCAAAACGGATGGGGTCGCTATGAAGAAAGCGATTCCGGCCAAGATAACTATAAGGGCGAGTTTCTTCACGTCGCTCCTCCTTATCGTTGGTAGCTCTGTGATGAAGCTAACCTAAACCCTAAGGATCGAACTTATCTCATCAGGCACATCCCCATGGTGCACCCGTCGAGACCCAGGTATTAAATCAAATAAAGCCTCGGATTGCAACCCGCAACCCGATACTCCATTAGGTCGGTATTTGTACCTCAGGTTGGCTCCCTTGTCAAGCCCTCAGAGACACAAATTTCATCGGAAGCCGTTACGCGACCTGAAGCCGACTTAATATTATCGGCTCCGGGAGCGGAACTTTGCAACGATGGATCGAAAAATGCGACCCTTTCCCAATTTGCATTTTTACCCAAATGCCTTCCTCAGAACCTTCAGAGCCAGAGACCTGGTGTCCTCGATCATCGCACGGCATTCCTCCAGGCCGGCGGGACTGGCGCCACCAGTATCGTAGTCTACAAGAACTACCTCCTCACCCCTCTTGCCTTCCCATCCTGACGGCCCCAGACGCCAACGGGTGAGATTCTTGGTGCGAATTAAGTAGGCCTGATAAATAACGTCCTGAACCGTGCGCGGGTGCTTCATCAGGCTTTTTTCCCCGATCGTGTTCCCGGCGATGATCCTCTTGACTCCCTCCCCGCTCAGGAGTTCCAGGGGGAGATTGTAGATGCCTCCCGCGTCATAATAGGTCCCTTCCCGGACCCTGACAGGCTCGAAAATCCCCGGCACCGCAGCGCCCGCTGCTAAGCAGCGAACCAGAGGCCCCTTGGTGAACGCAGCCAACTCGCCTTTGAGCAGGTCCACCGCGGCGATCTTGAGAGGTATCGGGAGGTCGGCGATGTCTATGTCACCCAGGTGCTTCTTAAAGAAACTTTGCATTCGCCTCGTGGAGAGAAACCCTCGCAGGGGAATCGCAGGCGCAACAATCTTCCACCATCGAAATTCCCCGAGTATTTCTCTGATTTCCCGCGAGCTTTTCCCGGCAGCATAAAGCGCCCCGACGAAAGATCCGGATGAGCATCCGGCGATAATCCCCGGACGGATGCCGAGGTCCTCCATGGCCTCCAGAAGACCTATGTGCAGGAGTCCAAGCCCGCCTCCTCCTCCAAGGCAGAGGCCCAGACTCCGATCGGGTTCTTTCTCGCCATTGGACATTGCGAAGAATCCAGACGATTACCCTGGCGGGCGATAGGTTGAAAGAAAATGCTCGAGGCGTCGATGCGTGGGGGCTTTCCCCACGTAATAGAGGGTCTCGAAAATCCCCGGTGTGGCACGTCGGCCGGTTACAACCAGTCTCAAGGGATGGACCACCGCTCCGAGCTTGACCCCCTCGCTCTCGGCGTAGCCCCTAATGACCGAATCCAGACTTTCCTCTGTCCATTCCGCGTCATCGAGAATTTTCTTGAGGTCCAGTAATGCTTTGAAGGCCTCGCCGGTGACCTTGGCCTTCCGCAAGTCCTCATCTGAATATTCTTTTGGATCTACGAAGTAGAAATCAACCATCCGGGCAATCTCGCCCAGTGTGGTCAGACGCTCCTGGTAAAGGCCAATGACGCCGCTCAGCCATTCGCGAGTGCTCTTGTTGATGTCCTCGGGTTTCACGAACTCACGGAGGAACGGCAAGCATGCGCGGTAGAATGCCTCGCGGTCCATCATTCGGACGTATTTCCCATTGAACCACAGGAGCTTGTCTCTATCGAAACTCGCAGGCGAACTGGAAACCTGGCGGAGATGAAAAGCCTGCTCGAGTTCCTCAAGTGAGTAGATTTCCCTATCGGTGTCATCGTTCCAACCGAGGCGCGCCAGGTAATTTACGAACGCCTCAGGAAGGTAACCCTCCTTCATGTAATCCATAACGCTGACCGCGCCATGACGTTTGCTCATGCGGGTTCCGTCTGAACCATGAATCAGCGGTATGTGCGCGAACACCGGGATGTCCAGCTCAAGCGCCTCATAGACGAGTACCTGCTTGGGTGTGTTCGGTAGATGATCCTCACCGCGAATCACATGCGTGATCTCCATCGCCGCATCGTCGATCACGACCGCAAAATTGTACGTGGGATGACCATCCGCACGGAGTATGATGAAATCCTGCAAGTCATCGCGGCGGAAAACCACCTCCCCCCGGATCAGGTCATGCACGACAACCGGAGGGCCGTGCGGAATGCGGAATTTTAGGCTTTTCTGTTCGTCCGGGATGTTCTTAAGCTCATCCTGTCGATCGGCGCATCGGCATCGTTCGGTCCCAGCGGTCTCCTGCGGCGGGCACACGCACTCATACACAAAACCCGCCTCCCTGAGTTTCCGGGCCGCCTCGTGATGGGACTCCCTTCGAGCACTTTGCCGGTACGGAGCATAGTCTCCCCTTTCGCGTGACGGATCAGCAGGCATCTCCTCATCGGGACCCTCATCCCATCGCATTCCCAGCCACTTCAAGCCATCGATAAGGTTTCCGAGGCTTTCATCGGTGCTGCGGAGCTGATCGGTGTCCTCGATTCTGATAATGAAATTGCCGCCATAGCGCCGGGCGAAGAGATAATTGAAAAGCGCTGTTCGGGCGCTGCCGATATGCAGGTCACCGGTCGGTGAGGGCGCGAATCTCACCCTTGGTGGCGATGTGGGCTCTTTCGCTGTAGGTGCCATGAGGTAGGCTCCTCCGGGCTTTGATGAGGATGAATGATCGTATCATACACAGGCCGAAAGCGACAATGCAGGCCGCCCCGGCCTTGGGCCATTGCTTTTTCGGTGATCCCCTAGTATATAGAGTGTGAAGCGCGGTGAGGGGTCGCGCTCGATTATTACACGGCGATAGGGACAAAGGGGCTAAAGTGATCTATCTCGACTACGCAGCCACCAGTTGGCCGAAACCTGCAGCTTGTTTCAGGGCATTGGAGCATTTCATTGCCGATATCGGCAGCAACCCGGGCTATTCAAGACATCAAAGGGCCATCAAAGGCGAGCGGCTGATTGAAGAAGCCCGGAAAGACGTCGCCTGGGTGCTGGGTGTCAAAGAATCCAAACATGTCATTTTCACTCTCAACGCCACTGAAGCGCTCAACTGCCTGATGTACGGCTACCTGAAACGCGGAGATCGAGTGCTCGCCAGTCGTCTTGAGCATTGCTCGGTTACTCGCCCTCTGGCGAATCTCGCAAACGACAAGAGGATCAAGGTCGAGCGGATCGGTGACCCGGAAACAGGCGTCGTTACACCGGAGCATGTCCACGAGGCCTGCGACGGGAAGCCGCCGGCGCTGCTGGCGATCACCCACGCATCGAATGTCACCGGAACGATCCAGCCGATAGAGCAACTCACCACCGCCGCTCACGAGCACGGTTGCGCGGTGCTGGCGGATGTCGCGCAGACCGCAGGCGTTCTGCCAATCAAGGCCGACAAGTGGGGCGTGGATTTTCTCGCGTTCGCCGGGCACAAGCACCTCCTGGGACCAATGGGAGTAGGAGGCTTCTACGTGCGCGAGCCCGATCATCTCAAACCGGTGATCGTCGGATCGGCCTCCCATACCGACTGCACCGACGAAATGCCCGAGTATCTCCCCAACCGATTCGAGGCGGGCACACCCAACGGGCCGGGAATCGCAGGTCTTGGAGCAAGTTGCCGCGCGATTAGAAAAAAAGGCATCCCGAAAATCCACAAGGAGCATAGGGCGCTCACCGGTCGCATTGTCAAAGAGCTTAAAAAAATACCGGGCGTGAAGGTCTACGGCCCGACTGATTCGCGCAAGCGGGTGGGAGTCATCAGTTTCAATGTGGACCGACTTCCGCCTCAACATGTCGGTGAGAGGCTGGACAAGAATTTCGATATCCTGGTCCGGACCGGTATCTGCTCCTGCCACTGGGCGCACGAGCACCTGGGGACGCTTCCTGACGGCGTCGTGCGCGCGAGTCTGGGGTATTTCACAAAGGAAGAAGACGTGGATCTTCTGATAGAGGCAGTGGGCATGATTGCGGACGAGTCATCGATGTGGACTTGAGAAATGGATCGGTTGTCGCCATAATGTGCTCTCGGTCTGCGTACTGACCCCAGCCGGTCCGGATTCCAGGCAATTTTTTTGTGCATGGCGAAACATCAGCAATCAGATAAACTAATCAGAAGGTCACAGACCCTTTTCCTGACCTTTGTCCCTATGGGATCATGAGCACTGGAGGACTCTCATGACAAGAAACATTAGCTTGATTCTGGCGGCTTTTATACTCTTGCTGCCCTCATTTTATCCCGTTCACGCGACTTCGTATCTTGCCGGCGATGACCCGTTTGAAGGTATTGAAGATGCTCGGGACATCGAGAATGACCTGATCGAAGGGGATTTCGGTGATAATTACGACGATGCTCGCACTCAGAATCACTGGTATGTTTATCCAATGGTTGAGGGCTCCTGGTTTGAGTGTGAGATCACCAGGGGAGATGGTGGTTCCTTTATTGAGTTCTATGATGGGGATGAGTTCGTTTTTTCCATGGACTATTGCTCTGTGGGCGACGGTGCCAGATTCAGGATCGAGAATGGCCTGAATATCTGTTTTCGGGGCAGCCTCGGGACTTACGCAATGGAAGTGAAGCAATGGGAGATGGATCAGGACCTGATTGACGAAATCGAAGCCGGGGGATTCTCGGTCGAATCGGACTACATAGAGTTTTTCGGTTTCAATGGTGATGACATGGCTGATGACTTCTATCTCGGGCCCAGGTTCGGGGCATATGTGACGGTTGACTTCAGCTATGACACGCCTGACTGTGATTTCATCGCCGGCGTGATCGAGGCAGTGTTTTCCGGCGCTGAAACCGGATCGAGGAAGGTTGATCTAATCAGTGAAAGCAGAATCATTGCGAACCGGATTCCCGATGCCCTTATCCTTTTCGTGGTAAACGGTTGTGACGGCGGGGAGTACCTTCTCAGGTGCCAGAAGCAGAGTACTTACTAGAGTGTCTCTGACAGGTGGCGCCTACAAGTCCTTTTGAGCTTCCAGCTCGAAAGGACTTGCAGGTGTCTCTTATTATAGTGCATTATGGATGAGTGGAGTTGGTTTGAGAGTCACCGTGACTCGACACGTGTAACCCTCGGAAAGTTAAGCTCTATATATAGTTTCCGGAAACTGTTTACGAATTTTTTACTCATTTTTTTCTTTGTAGCTTTTGGAAAAACGATGGCTAAGCGTCGGATATTATGGTAAGTTCTGCCGCATCAATCAACTAAGGGCTACTCCTTTAGGGGATGGAGGGGACAATGCAGAAGCTAACAACGTTGCTGTTGGCGTTCTTCATTTTGGTGGTGAGTTGCAGCGCGAAAGAGCCGGTTACACCAGATCTTGACATTTCGGCCCCACCTTTTTCATCAAGAATTCAGTCAGACTATCACAAACCATACTGCCTTTGGGGCGAATGGACGTTTTACATCGACGAGACCCACACGAAAATTGATGTGGTTCCCAAGAGGTACGGAAGATTTCATCTCAACGCGCTCAAGTTTCTTGAAAGCTACTGCTCCGACTGCCTGCAGATCACCGGACTCGAAAACAACGGCGATGGGACGATCAACTTGACTGTCCAGATCATGCACCCGTTCCCGGGCTTCCCGGAGTACACCGGTTTTGATGTGAAGGGAATCATCATGTTCGAGGGCTCGCACGAGTTCCCGGATAATATGGAAAAGTACCCGCTTTATCCGCAGAACTTCCGCGCATCGTGGCGACTATTGGGCGATCCGGAGCTTTTGAACGCCGACGGTTACTCGTATCGCTGGAGCCCGTGGTATGAGTCGGGATCCGACATGCCGATTTTCAACTACTGGCCAGGTAAGTTCTCAAACGGCACTCCAACAGCGAATGTAAACGGCTACTTGAATTTCTACTCGAACGAGGACCGTCATATGTTCGAGTGCGACGCCACGGTCAGCCGCACCTATCACGTCTCGCTTCCTCCCGGTCCGGTTGTTGTGGGGTATGCGGTGGAGGCGTGCTGGGAGCCACCGTTGGTCATGCCGGTTACGAACCCTGCGGAGGATTTCCCCATCACCGCAAACCAGCCTGAGGCGTACCATTTCAATGTAGTTTTTAACGATGGTCAGCCGATTACTGATCCTAATTGCTGCAATATGTCAAGTCCATGGACAGTGCACGAAGCGCGTTGGGAAATCGACATGTGGTACCCCCCTTCCGATTTCACGGGTACATACTGGATCGGTGCATGGACGGATGAATTCTCCTTTTCCAAGCCCGGTGCCCCAGGGAGTGACAATTGCGATGGGCCTCCAAATTGGTTCTGTTATACAGGTTATTTCGGCAGTACGCCTGACGGGACGTACCAGTGGATTGCTGTCGAATGGCACAAATGGCACGGGCCAGGTGAGCCTGCGCCTAATCCTGCAATCGACCTCTTTGAGGTCGTTGTCGACTTAGATTGACCGACTCAAGAAGCTAAAGGAGGAGTAAGTCATGTACAAGTACGTAATCACAGGATTAATTGCAGTCTGCATGGTTTCTTGCGGAGGAAAGTCAGATGGCATAAGCCCGGAACCAGCAGATTCGGAGCGTTGGGTGCAATCCTTTACTGAGCCATTTGAGCTATGGGGCGATGTTAACCTCCGATATACGGACGCGGATGTTGCCGCGATTATCCAAGGACCGCTCGGAGTCCTGCAGCCTATAGGAACCGTCTGGGAGCACGGTGAATCTCGCTGGTCCGTTGCATCCTGCCTCAGAGAAGGTCTTGACGGCAACCACATTATTCAGTACCGCTTTCTGGGTGAAGGCGTTACTGAAGACCATGTCAGCCCTCCCCTGACATTCAATATCGCAGACAGGGATATCAGGTTCCCGAAGGTCGCCGCCTGCTATTTCTATGACCCCCTTTTCCCCTTTGAAATCAGCCACACGTTAGTCGAGGTGACGCTTGTTTTCCAAGTGTGGAACGATGTACTACAGCGCTGGGATCTGGGCATACAGATTCTCCGGTTCGATCCCGACGACTTCGTTGTCGGTAGTCTTGAGAATATTGAACCGTCCCCTCTTGTGCCTGTCCCTCTTACGACATTCTCCGACTTTGAGTACACGTATCCTGATGTTGCCTACGAACCGCTGAACGGGAGAATCGTGGTTGTGTACTGCAAGAATAACTATCTCGGGATGGGCATGTCACACATTTGGTATAGAAAGGCAGGCAGAGGCCATCCCTTCAGCGCACCGCCCTATTGGGCTACCTACGATTTTATCGCCCAGGATCCACTCATGCCTCCCCATAACGGTTTCCATCCCAGGCTGGACATCGGTTGGATTCAATTTGGAACTCCGCAAGAAGAGTGGATGCTCGCGTTGGCATATACAGGAGCACACGACTACAGGTGGCGGGTATGGATCAACTACTGGGAGGCCGACACGTTCTTACCTCAAACAGTAAATGATCGGGAATTGCTCATCCCCGATCCCGACTATAAGGACCTCGGAGCCGGTCTGCCGGTGGTGGACATCGGCCCTCCGGGCAGCAACTTCGCGGCTATCGTATGGAACCAGGCCAATGACATTCAGAGTCCACACAATTGGGAGAACGTCTCGGTGGCATACATGGATAGTTGGGGCTGCTGGTGTCTGTTCGACCCATTTCAAGAGGAACCACTGGATAGGACTTGGTCGTCCTATCCATCTCTCAGCGTTCACGACAGTGCCCCCTTCGACCCAAGAGTCAGCGTTTCATACCTACACCGGCATCAAGTAGACAGTGAATGGTGGCCGAGCATGCGATGGGTCGAGCCGGACCCGGGAAATCCCGTAGACATGGGTAACCGAATGCAATTCGTTAGTCTGGTCTATGGCGACTGGGATGCACTGGACTGTATCGATGCCTGGCTCGGGATGACTACGGCATTGATTGTATACCCCGGTAATCAGTACTGGATGCTCTGGACCAGCATGCTGGTTGGTGAGGTGGAGCCAAGGCGTATCCACGGCGCGTACGGGTTCACCGAATAGGACAACACAGCCATCAGAACGATCTACCCGAGCCCACCGACGGGCTTGGTTTTCTATCTGCAGGACCAGCCCTTGCCTTTCCATTGAATCTGGTGTATAAACAATCAGCCCTCATCCGATAATATGGTGAGAGGACGGAATTGACACTATGTACGCGTACACCCTGACAATGGAGATGATGATGCGCCCACCGGAATAAAAACGGGGCATATTGCCGTGTGTACGTGTACGCCCCGTAAGTCGGGGCTTTTGCTTTTCCAGACTGGAATTACTTCGGAAAATCGGGTTCACTTCAGAAGAGCAGAGGACAATGCCATGAACGACGAGACGAAAGTATTCGGAATCACGACGCCGCTGTACTACGCCAACGCGCCGTGGCATCTCGGGCACGCGTACTCGACCTACGTGTGCGACACGGTCAATCGCTTCTACAAGGCGCTCGGCTACAGGACCTATTTCATCACTGGGTCCGATGAGCACGGCGAGAAGATCAAGACCGCGGCGGAGTCTCACGGGATGTCGCCGCTCGAATGGACGGACCGGATTGTCGAACTCGGCAAAGCGCTCTGGGAACGCTGTGGGATCGAGTACGACTATTTCGTGCGGACCACCCAGCGGGAGCCGGAGGACCATTACCGCGATGTGCAGAGGTTCTTCAAGCGGATTTACGACCGCGGGGACATTTATCTCGGCGATTACGAGGGGCTTTACTGCGTCGGGTGCGAGAGATACCTGACCGAAAAGGACCTGGTCGACGGGAAGTGCCCCGATCATGATACAGAGCCGATCAAGGTGAAGGAGCCGACGCTTTTCTTCAAGTTAAGCAAATGGGCTCCGGTGATCCTGGAGATGCTGGAAAAGGAACCGGACCGGATCAGGCCGGAATCGAGACGCAACGAGATTGTCTCGAAGCTCAAGGCAGGGGTGGACGATCTCGCGGTGAGCCGAACGAAACTCAAGTGGGGTATTCCGCTGGATGAGGTCGAGAAAGGACACGTCTGTTACGTCTGGTTTGACGCGCTTCTCGGTTACTCGACCGCCGCGGGCCTTGGCGAGTATCTCGACGAGCTGGACAAGAGTGACGCGGATCCATCGTACGAGATCAAGCCGACCCGGTTCGGCGAGTTCTGGCCGCACACCGTGCACATAACCGCGAAGGACATCCTGTGGTTTCACACGGTCATATGGCCTGCGATGCAGTTGGCGGCGGAGTTGCATCCGGACGACCCGAAAAAGTGCATCTCGGCGGGAACCTACGCGCACGGATTCCTGCTCGAGCGCGGTCGGAAGATGAGCAAGACATTGGGAAACGTTCTCGATCCCGATCCGTATCTCGACCTGCTAGGAAGGGACGCACTGAGGTTCTTCTGCCTGAGAGAGGTGGTTTTCGGGGAGGACGGGAGTATTAACCACAAGGCGATTGCCGAGCGGACCAACGCCGATCTCGCGAACGACCTGGGCAACCTTCTGCACCGGACGCTCGCGATGATCGACAAGGATTGCGGCGGCGAGATTCCGCCGGAAGGTAAGCACAATCAAATCCTGACCGAGGCCGCCCAATCGGCGCATGACGGTGCGGTCGAGGCGATGAGAAATTTATCACCCAACAAAGCGCTCGATGCCATCTGGCAGCTTGTGCGCGCGGCGAACAGGAACATCGAGGAGTCCAAGCCGTGGGAGCTGAGAAAAGCCGGGAAGACCGAGGAGCTTCATGCGTTTCTTTACGATCAAGCGCAGGCGCTTCATAACCTGGCGATTCTCCTCAACCCGTTTCTTCCCGAATTGACCCGGAAGATCTGGGATCAATTGGGTTTGCCGGGCGAAGTTTCTGACCATCGCTATCACGATGGCGCTTCATGGGGGACGATCGATCCGGGAATCAAGACTCGGCGGAGCGACCCGATCGTGCCGAGAATCGATATCCCGAAATTTCTGGACGAGGTCGAAAAGCTCCAGGCCGGGAAGCTGAAAGAGCGCGAGGATGCGGGCAAGGAAGCCCCGAAGGAAGTCGAGGATTTCAAGGGGGAGATCACCTTTGATGATTTCCTGAAGCTCGATCTGCGTGTCGCGACGGTGCTCGAATGCGAACCCGTGAAAGGGACCGACAAGCTCCTGAAAATGCAGATCGACCTCGGGAGGGAAAAACGGCAGATCGTGGCGGGTATTGCGAACGTGTACAAGCCTCAGGATTTGATTGGGAAGCAGATTATTGTTGTGGTCAACCTGAAGCCGGTGAAGCTCAGGGGCGAGGAGTCCCGGGGTATGCTCCTGGCAACGGGGGATGACGATACGGTGACGTTGTTGTGTCTCGACAGACCGGCATCACCCGGCGATGCCGTGCATTGATGCACGGTGATTTATCGCAAAATTCGTAGGGGCAGGGCACCGTCCCCGCCCTCGTAACTCATCCTGCTAGCTGCTCCATGCCGTTCCTTCAATGTCCACAGTGAGTCCGAGCCAGTCCAGCAGAACCTTAAAATCATCTTCGGTAATTTCCGCACCCTCGAATGAGGTTGTCTCCGACCAGTCATTGTGGATCGCGATGAGTTCATCACGGAACCAGGACAATTCCGGATGAGCCATCATGAATTCAGGTTGCATGAGCTCGAAACTCGCCATGCCGAGCGCCTTGGCGCGCTCATCGGCGGTCGTAAGGCCTGGAAGTAGATCAATGAAAGCCTCGTGCAGTCTGACCATTTCGGAATCGGTGAGCTCGACCCAGGGCGTCTCCCGCGTGACATCCCTGAATGCAGAATTCACCGATACGAAAAGCTCAAGCAGCGGCATATTCCCGCAGTCGAAAGGCCCCAGCTCGAGAGCGGCTACCGAGCGCGCCCGAAATTCCTCGATTACGGTCTGATCCGACTCCCAGCCGACCACGGGCGACCCATACTTGGCTGAAAGCCCCACATAGCCGATTTTGCGGCGTTCGCAGGGCAGATCGAAGTTCTCAATGACCTCCAGCAGCCATGGTGCACCCCCGGCGGAAGGCACATGGCCGAGCGATTCCGCGATAACCCACGCCTCCTCGCCTTCAGCCAGAGGACCCCGGATCAGACCGTCTTGCAGGAATGCATGTACACGCTCGAAGTCCTCACCAGAGTACGGGAAAACGCCGCCCGTGATCCCCAGGCTCCATGCAAGGTCCCAGTACATCCAGGAGTGAAGGCCGGACACTTCGCCACCAGTGCGGTATGGGTCAAGGTTTTCGAGAATCGCATCAAGGGCCTCAGCCCTCGCAAACTGAATGCTCCTGAGATTGTAGGGGATCGTAAGCTCCCCATCCCAGAAATCGTCAAATGGTGCCAGCTCCTGGAGATCCTCAAGGCGATTGTCAAAATCGAGAACAGCCCTGACCCCATCCTCCCCGCAGGCTCCCAATGCGAGTTGCAGCCAGTCGCGCGTTGCATAAGCCGAGCCATCGTCGCCATTTTCTCCGGCGAGTCGGCAGAGATGTGGTTTGCCGTCGAAATTCTTCCCAAGAAGGGTAAGGATTGCCCCGGGTGCATCGGGGTATTCTTCGATAATCGGGGCCATCCATGCACGGGCGAACGCGTGCAGAGGCATTATTCCGCCATTCATAAAGCGCTCGGCCTCGCCACGGACAGCATCGTCGGAAATGAGACCGAGGAAACGAGCGCTGTCAAATTCCGGAGCGTCGCCCGCAATCTGCGACTGGAGATCATCGAGTAGCGTGATGTAGGCAGTAAGCCCGTCATTGATGCAGTCCTTCAATTGACGGTCCACGCGTTGACGGCCCTCATATACCCAGGCCGCGTAGAGAAGAGGGTGATAGTTGTATGGCCAGGTCTCCGGATCGGGGTCCTCCGGTTGATAGGAGCCGTACTCGTCGATGGCTCTGTGATATATCTCCGTGATGGCTGCTTCACTGTCGGCGGTTGTCACAGGCGGTTGACAGGAAGCGAACAAGATAGAGACCGGAATGGCGACGCAAATCAGGACGACGAAATGTCTCATGGCTGTCTCCGCGTGAAAGGCTGCACTTATCAAGGTTAGCACATCCCTCTTATAGGATGCGCGTTCGTACGTAGCGGTTTGGGAACCCGAAATCTTGATTTTCCCTTCCAATTGTGTATCCATACCAATTTGGAATCAACCTGAGGGGTGCTTTCCGATGGAAGCACCTTTTTTAGTCGGGTTATTTTAATTCTTGATCCTTTCCCTCAAAGGAGTAGCAAATGAACTGGACGTTGATGCTCATCGTTCTGGTATTCAGCGTGGGCGGACTGTCGTTCGCCTGGTGGCTCCGCGGATGGGTGCTCGCCTGGAGCACCGGACCGGAGGAGATGAGGAAAATTTCGGACGCAATCAAAGAAGGCGCCGAGGCCTTCCTTGCCAGGCAGAACAAAACGATAGGCATGCTCGCCTTGCTCCTGACAATAGTGCTGTTCATCATGTTCGCGTTCGTCAGGGGTCAGCGGGAGTTCGACCCTGTTACCGATCGGATCTGGTTAGGCGCTGCGATTGCTTTCTCATTCTTCTTTGGCGCGGCATGTTCGGTTTTCGCCGGCTATATCGGCATGTGGATAAGCATCCGCGCGAACGTCCGTGTCGCCAACGCGGCACTCACGAGCCTGAATGACGCGCTGCGGATTGCCCTTCGCGGTGGCGCTGTCAGCGGGATCTTTGTCGTGGCGGTCAGCCTTCTTGGTGTGGGGGTTCTTTTCGGTCTCATAGATCTCCTGGGAATCGCGACGGAAACAGAGAAAATTCCGCTTCTGATTGTGGGTTACGGCTTCGGCGCAAGTTTCGTCGCGCTGTTCGCGCAATTGGGGGGAGGAATATACACGAAAGCGGCGGATGTCGGCGCGGACCTTGTCGGGAAAGTCGAAGCGGGCATCCCTGAGGACGATCCCCGCAATCCGGCGGTAATCGCGGACCTGGTGGGCGACAACGTAGGCGACTGCGCGGGTCGTGGCGCCGACTTGTTCGAGTCAACTGCCGCGGAGAATATCGGCGCGATGATCCTCGGCGCCACGCTGGCTCTTTCGGCTGAAAGAATGGGGTACTCATTCGCATTGGGCTCAATCGGAGTGATGATGTTCCCGCTGATTGCCCGTGCGTTCGGCATCCTGGCAGCCATTATCGGGATTATGGTCGTGAAGACGAAGGAAGATGCCGATCCGATGGCAGCGCTCAACAGGGGCTACCTCGTGGCCGTGATCCTGGCAATGGTCTTCTTCGTAGGCACCACTTATTTCCTCCTTGGAGTAAAGGAAGGGGCACCTAATGCATGGTGGCATTTCGCGCTTTGCGGAATCATCGGCGTTCTCACCAGCTACGCGTTCGTATGGATCACGCAATACTACACTGAATATCGCTATCGGCCGGTCAAGGAGATCGCAGAGGCATCCACTACCGGACCGGCGACCAATATCATCAGCGGCATGGCTGTCGGGTTCGAATGCACCGCTATCCCAACACTGGTGATGGGCGCGGCGATTCTCCTGAGCTACTACATCGGCCGGTCGGCATTCCCTGCAAGCGCCATCGAGAGCGGCGTCAACGCCGGACTGTTCGGTACCGGGGTCGCCACGATGGGGATGCTTGCAACCGCGGCGTACATTCTCGCGATGGACACGTTCGGTCCGATCACCGACAACGCCGGTGGAATTGTCGAGATGAGCGGGCAACCCGCGGAGATTCGCGTGAAGACCGATCGTCTCGACAGCGTAGGCAACACTACTAAGGCTCTCACCAAGGGATACGCGATCGGCTCCGCGGCTCTTGCCGCGTTCCTGCTGTTCTCCGCATACATGGACGAGGTTCGCCTTTACGCGGGTCGTGAAGGCGAGCCGTGGTCGATCGACCTCAGCCAGCCAGTGGTTTTCGTTGGAGCATTGCTTGGCGCGATGTTGGTCTTTCTGTTCTCGTCGCTTGCCATTCGAGCGGTCGGGAAGACGGCAAAGAAAGTGATCGAAGAAGTGCGAAGACAGTTCGCTGAGTTGCCGCGTGTACACGATATCATCCAGTTCCCCGACGACTTCAAGCCCGACTACCGCACCTGCGTGGACCTTGTGACCAAAGATGCACTGAAGGGAATGATCGTTCCGGGTCTTCTTGCGGTCCTGATGCCTGTGGTGGTTGGGGTGGTGTTCAGGATTTTCATAGGGTTCGAGGACCAGATGATCGCCGCGGAAGCAGTGGCGGCGTTGCTGATGGTCGGCACTATCACGGGAATCCTGATGGCCACTTTCCTGAACAACAGCGGCGGGGCGTGGGACAACGCGAAGAAGTACATCGAGGCAGGCGCTTACGGTGGGAAGTACATCACCGACTCCGAAGGGAACGAGTTAAAGAACCCGATTCATGGAGCAGCGGTCGTGGGGGATACTGTCGGCGATCCGTTCAAGGACACAGCGGGCCCGAGTATTCACGTGCTGATCAAGTTGCTGAGCACGGTTACGTTGGTCCTGGCGCCGCTGTTTGTTTGAAGGTTACATTTTTTCGGGAATAATTCCTGATGAAGCAAAAGCCACCCGTAATGGGTGGCTTTCTTTTGAAACTGCTTTACCGAATAGCTAGGAGACTACCGTGTTGTTCTGTTGTTCCTGATTGTCAGAACCAATCAGCGTACGGCTCGCCGAGCGGGTTGAATTTCATGCCCTTTACTTCGGACGAGTCGGGAATCCGGGTCACATCGAATTCCTCAAGCTTGTAGTACGTGATGTCGTTCGTGAAAACATTCCGCCGCGCGGAGAAGACGCACCCGTAGTCGCATCGGAACCCGGTGATTCTCCCGTTCTTTCTTACGGGATGCAGTTGCCCGCAGTTGCAGCCCGGTGTCGGGCACTTTTCAAGCGGGAAGTGCTCAGGCGTTGGTTCCTTGACCGCCGTGGCGGCTTCCTGCCTTCTGACAAATTCTTCGAAACTCGGTGGCTGCATTGTCTAGTCTCCGCGAAATCCGGTCCGCAGACCGATCACTGATTGATCTCCTCACACCTAATGTACACCTCGACCAGTGCCACACAAACACCCAGTTCATACCGAAAATCAGGATACCAGTTTGATGAGGGGACACCTGCATTTCGGGACGAAATGAGGTGTCCCCGAAAGGACATGAGGTGTTCCCGAAAGGAAATGATGCGAAAGGAATCAAGAACGCTTCTCACTTCCTGAAATTGGCATCAGAAGCAACTAATCAGAGGATAGCTGCGGAAGGAATCCGGGAATGATACTCCTGCAGCGGGCGGACTTGCGGAGAGCTGTGGTGGGCGGAATCGATGGCCTTGACAGCCGCCCACGCGCCTGAGAGGGTAGTGATGTTCGGAATTCCGCGACGGTAGGCCTCCTCGCCCACCGCGCGCTCATCGTAGTGCGATTCCTTCCCCAGGGGGGTATTCACAATCAGATGAACGAGTCCGTTCTTCATCTGGTCGACCACATTCGGGCGACCTTCATTCACTTTGTAGAGCCTGGTTGAGCGTATGCCCTCTTTGGTCAGGCTGTTATGCGTGCCCGTAGTCGCCCAGATGCGAAATCCGAGGCGACTAAGCTCGCGAGCAATCGGAATCACCCGTTCTTTGTCACGGTCGTTGACGCTGATGAACGCCCCGCCTTCGAGCGGCAACGTGGACTGCACAGCCGCCTGAGCCTTGGCGAACGCCTCACCGAATTCGTCCGCGATCCCCATCACTTCCCCTGTCGATCGCATTTCCGGTCCGAGGAAGTAGCTGACCCGGTCGAAACGGGCAAAGGGGAACTTCACTTCCTTGACTGAAACATGAGGCGGGATGAGGTCATCGGGAAGATCCATTTCGGAGAGCTTTTCTCCGATCACCACCCGTGCAGCTACTCGTGCCCAGGGCACTCCGGTGGCTTTGGACACGAACGGGACGGTCCGGCTGGCGCGCGGATTCAATTCGAGGACATACAGCTTTTCTTCCAGCATTGCGAATTGAAGATTGAGCAGGCCCACGATCCCAAGCTCCTTCGCCAGGAGCCGGGTGATCTTGATCATCTCCGCGCGGACTTCAGCAGTCAGCATGTAGGGTGGAAGAACGCAGGCAGAATCGCCGGAATGGATCCCGGCCTCCTCGATGTGCTGCATAATTCCGCAGATGATGCAGTCCTTGCCGTCCGCCACTGCATCGACATCGAACTCGAAGGCATCCTCAAGGAAGCGATCGAGCAGCACAGGCTCACCATCCGACGCCTGGGCGGCTTCAAAAAAGAAGCTATGCATGCGATCCTCGTCGTAGACGATCTCCATCGCTCGTCCGCCGAGCACATATGAGGGCCGCACAAGCACCGGGTAGCCGATCCGCTGAGCGACCATAAGCGCCTCATCGACGGTGGACGCCGTGCCGAAATCCGGGCGATTGATCGCGTGCCGGTCGAGCAGAACACCGAACCGGCCCCGGTCCTCGGCATGATCGATAGCCTCCCAGCTTGTTCCGAGGATTGGTATGCCGGCAACTTCGAGTTCCGACGCCAGTTTCAGGGGGGTGTTGCCGCCGAACTGAAGCACCACGCCGATGGGTTGCTCCAGGCGGCAGATTCCGATTACGTCCTCGGCAGTCAATGACTCAAAATAAAGGCGATCGGCGACGTCGTAGTCGGTCGAGACGGTCTCGGGATTGCTGTTGACCATTATCACTCGGTAGCCCGCCTCTTTCAGCGCAAACGCCACTTGCACGCAGCAGTAGTCAAACTCGATCCCCTGCCCGATTCTGTTCGGTCCACTCCCGAGCACAACGACCGAATTCTCCCCCAGCCTCTCGGCTTCGTTCTCCTCCCCGTAAGTGGAGTAGTAGTAGGGGGTAAGCGCCTCGAACTCGGCGGCGCAGGTGTCGACCGTCCGGTAGGAGGGAACGAGATTAATTTCCTCTCTGACGCGCCTGACCTCCTGATGAGTTGTGTGCCAGAGGTGAGCGATTTGCCTGTCGCTGAATCCATACCGCTTGGCTTCAAGGAGGAAATCCGCGACATCATCACGCCGCAAGGGTCCAACGGGTGAGTGATTGGCAAACTGGACCAGGTCCCGCTCGACCTCCAGAAGCTGACTGATCTGATCGAGGAACCAGGGGTCGATCCCGGTTGTGCGTGCGAGGGTATCGATTGGGATATCCAGGCCGAGGGCGTAGCGGAGAAAGAAAATTGTGCTTGGATCGGGCTGTCTCAGGCGTCGCAGGACCATATCGCGCCATTCTGATCTGAGGTGAGCCTCGATGTTGTCGACCATCAGGGCGTCCATACCGTCGGCGCCCAGACCGTGACGGCTGATATC
>CBDUXL010000021.1:0-20445 GCA_965371155.1 uncultured bacterium
CTCGTCTTCCCCGATAGATAAGTCTTGTACGCGTTTGAGGAGCCCCGCATCAAGAAGATGATCCCCCATTATAAGCAGGAATGTCTCATCCAGATGGTCCTTTGCCTTCAGGACAGACAAGCCATTTCCCTTTTGCCATTCCTCGTTGTGGATATGGGTAATCTGGATAGCACGCCGGACGGCGAGCTTGTCCAGGAAACGGCGGACCTCTTCCCCATTGTAGCCGGTGACAATGAAAAATTCGGTGAGCCCGGCCTTCTTGCCGGTCATCAGTACCCGTTCAATGAGTGGCAGACCCAGCAGATGAACAAGGGGCTTAGTGTCGCCTCTTTCAGCGAGCCTGGTGCCCTCGCCCGCGGCTATAACCAGGCATCTCATGGGGTTAATTGTCCCGTTTGCCTGCGATGATCGCCTCGGTCATGCTGTATGCTTTCATGTCCAACTCGTATTTCTCTTTCGATTGGTGTTGGATGAATGCCTCTGTCATGCGGTAGGCCTCATCGTCGGGACACTGTCTGGGCGGATGCTTCATGAAGTAGGCAGAAGGGGCGTAGAGAATGCCTCCTTCCTTCCTGTCCAGCGCCAGCTTGCAACATCGGATGGCGTCGACAACCACTCCGGCCGAGTTGGGGGAGTCCTCGACCGAAAGCCTCAGCTCCAGATTCATGGGCACGCCCCCGAACAGCTTGCCCTCCATTCTGATAAAGCAAACCTTGTTGTCCTTTTGCCAGGCCACATAGTCGCTGGGACCGACATGAATGTTCTCGGCAGCCAGCCGTTCCGTTGCGACCGCCTGCACAGCCTCGGTTTTGGACTTCTTCTTGGAGGCCAGACGGCTCCGATCGAGCATGTTAAGGAAATCGGTGTTGCCGCCGGTGTTGAGCTGGTATGTGCGCACCAGCTCAACGCCACGTTTCTTGCATAGATCGGTCAGTGTGCGATGGATGATGGTAGCCCCAAGCTGGGCCTTGATGTCATCCCCGATGATGGGGATGTTCTTCTCCTCAAAGCGTTTGGCCCAGACCGGGTCGCTGGCGATGAACACGGGCATGCAGTTGATAAAGGCAACGCCCGCCTGGAGGGCGCACTCGGCATAGAATCGAGTTGCCTGCTCCGAACCCACAGGGAGGTAATTCAACATCATCTCTGCACCCGACTCCTCCAGCACTGCAACCACTTCCTCCTCGGTGGATTCCGGCTCGTCAGACAGGACGAAGGTGTATTTGTCCTCGTACTCCCGCATATGGTCGGACAGGCCATCCAGGATGCGTCCCATCCGCACTATCGTGCCGGTTTTCGGTACGTTATTGCAGAAGACCGCAGTGCAGTTGGGCAGCTCGAAAATGGCCTCAGCTACGTCCTTGCCAACCTTCCGCTCGTCAATATCGAAGGCGGCCACCACCTCGATATCGTGCGGCCTGTAACCACCGATGTCCCAGTGCATCAAGCCAACGATGTCGTTGCTGTCTCTGTCCTCATAGTAAGCAGTGCCCTGGATCAACGAACTGGCACAGTTACCCACACCAATAATGGCAATCTTAATCTTCTTCATACGTGTCTCCTTATAGCAGTTCAACCTGAGATTCCCCGCTTCAAGTTACTCGTTAGCTCCCAATAGAAAACATTTCGCCAGCCTAGGCAAACCCATCAAGCATATCTTCATATCTCCATCCTCCCAGAATGGTCAGAAAACCCTCTCTGGAACCACCGGGTTCCATTCTCCTACTAGGCGTTCGACCTCGTGCTTATCCTCGACCAAGTTGAGTAGGGGCCTTCCTCGAGGAATAATACTATTACTCTCTTCTGTAAGGGATGTCAAGCCCGTTTTTCGTTGGGGATTTTTCAATTCAGGCCATAATCGGTAGCCCGTCTGTGAGAGGGCGGGATGCCCTCACACCATTCGTAGCCTGGGAATGCATTTCCCAGGGGTTTTTGTTAATGATATTATCCAGGGAAATGCATTCCCGGACTACACACTTGCCCAAGGAGGATAATCAGTTGAGCATTTTGCCTGAACGTGAACCCACTAGAATCGTGCTCCTCGGCACCGGTACACCAAATGCAGAGCCTGAGCGATCCGGGCCTTCGGTGGCTGTCATTGCGGGTGGTACGCCATATCTGGTTGATTTCGGACCCGGAGTGGTTCGACGCGCCGCCGCGGCATATCAAGCCGGCATCAGGGAGCTTTCGGTCCCTAATCTGAAGAGAGCTTTTCTGACCCACCTGCATTCTGACCACACTGCAGGATATCCCGACCTCATTCTTACTCCCTGGGTGTTGTCGCGGGACAAACCGCTCGAAGTATACGGCCCTCCGGGCTTGCGATCGATGACAGAACACATCCTGTCGGCCTTTGAAGAAGACATCAGGGAGCGGCTCAACGGCATGCAGCCGTCCAACGAAACGGGATACCGGGTCAATGCGCACGAAATTGAACCAGGATTAATTTACGAGGATCAGAATGTCAGGGTCGAAGCCTTCACGGTGAATCACGGTTCGATGACGGCATACGGGTACAAGTTCCATGCGTCCGACACGACAATCACGATCTCCGGTGACACCGCACCTGCTGACAGTCTCGTTGACAAATACCGTGGCTCGGACGTTCTCATTCACGAGGTCTATTCATCCGCCGGATTCGAAAGGTATCCGCCGGACTGGCAGAAGTACCATTCGAGCGTACACACCTCCTCGTCTGAACTCGCGCGGATTGCCTCGATTGCAAAGCCCGGGTTGCTGATCTTGTACCATCAGCTACTCAACGGCGCCACACAGGACCAACTGCTTGCCGAGGTCCGGGAAGGATACGACGGAGAAGTTGTCTCAGGGAAGGATCTTGAGGTTTACTAATCGCCGATACCGGGTAGCCCGGGAATGCACTTCCCGGGCCTAATTTGATAAACCGCCTACATATTTCAATTCCCGGGAAATGCTACGCACTACTTCAACCTTCAATACCATTATGAAGCACCAACTCTTACACTCTATTGCAACTTTACTTCTTATGACACTTCTATTTGCATTCGCTGCATGCGCCAAGAATAATGGATATACTGCGGACGATTTCAGAGCGAACTACAAACATTCAGATTTTGCCACTGTTAATTCAAACAGTGGTATTTGGCAGGACGCACAAGCCGGCATACAAAGGCACCACATTTGCGTTTTCCGAACAAGTGATGTTCCGGATGACTCATATGATTTGGCAGTTCAAGGACTTGAAAGGATCATAGACGAAACAGGAAGAAACATTAGTGTCATGCAGGAGGAATCGCGCATTGCTCCAGAATATATGCCCCCTGATTGGTATCAGGAAGAAACCATGATGGATAAGCAATATCTTCATGGTTTGCAGGCTAATGCGGGCGACATTATTGACTTACTGAGGTCTCACAATACTACTAACGACCATTTTGTTGTTCTCATAACTTCTGCTGATTTAACAAGTGGTGAAGAAGGTAACAACTTCGTATTCGGATTGAGCTCTTATCCATTCGTTGTTATCTCCGCAAGACGATTTCTGGACTGGAAGGCCGTTGGGAAAGATAATTATCCCGTGGAAATCTATGATCGAGCACTGTCCTTAATGGCTGCGCATGAATTTGGACATTATTTGGATTTGGTTCAAAGGAATTTCAATAGCTGGAGAAATACAGGCACGTTGGTTGATAGACATTGTAAGGGTGAAAATGGACCCTGTCTGATGCAACAGAGTAATGTTGATATCGAGGGGTGCAACACCATTCTGGAACAGGCGGAATTGATCTTTTCCAGGGACAGATGGCTATGTCCGGATTGTGCGGCAGAAGTATATTATCGAAGAGAAGCCCTTGTTGAGGCGGGTATTGCATGGTGAATTATCTTATCCCCCGTCGTATCCCTTTCACCAAGTAGGGCTCAGAAGCTCATTTCTTATTGCTTCGAACGCCGACTCGCGATTTTCATTCCGTGTCTGGAGCAGGAACGCATCCAACGTTGAAAGCAACGTGTTTCCTTCCTGCGGCACAAACATCCAACCCTTCACATTGCTACCGGAAACCAACAGGTTGTTGACCACGACTATCGCATGTGAGTAGATTCTTCCCTGAAAACCGTATCTTCGACCCAGCTCGAACACAGCATTTGAATCGAACTTATCGGTAACGGATACGAAGTGGCTTTTATCTAACAAGTCATTTATCAGGGATTCAGTGCAATCATAGTTCAAATCGATACAAAACCTGCCGACATGCATCATCTGGCTGGGCGTCGTTACGACTGAAGTTGTCAGGTTGATCTCGATTCCCACGGTTCTATACAAGTCCCTGACGTCGATTGCGTGGTGCGTACCGGCCGACGGATCCAGGTGACGGGAAACCACACTGGCCCCCACCAGTCTCCGATGGTTTCCGATATCCTCAGAACGCCTGGCTATTACTATGTCGGCTCCATGAAGACGGCCGGGGTCTCCTATTGAGAAAGCCTGCAGAATGGAAGCAATTGCATGCGTATTGCATGAAACGACATTGACAAATTTCTCCCCTTTGATTACCTCGGCATTTATTCCGGTCATGAACGGCGTTCCGCATCCTGTTTCGCTGCCCTGAGCGCAGGCTCCCAGAAGATCAGGCAAAGCCTTGTATAAGTCAAGGTTTCTTAATCCGATCCCAGTTGATGTGCATTCGAAAATGTAGTTGATATCGTGGATTACCTCAGGCAGAGGAATATACTTATCATAATCCGCCGACGTGCAGATTATCGCTCCGGCCTTTTCCGGAATAGACAAGTCATGCTCCAGCCAGGGACGGGGAATATTCTTGTTCAGATAAATTTCATCGATCGCGAGAATTTCCCTGAAGGCAAGCAGCAGGTTCGTAAGTGTAGTGCCGATATTCCCTATTCCATTAACGAGTACTTTCACAATCCATCATTCCAAATCTCAGGCGATTTTTCCGGTTTTTTTCCAAGAATCGCCGTTGATACGGTCATAAGCGCAATCTTCACATCCAGTAATACGCTTTGAGTCTCAATGTAGGTCCTGTCCTGACTCCACGTGAGCTCGGCATCGCATACCGGTGAGAGCTGGGCCATACCTGTTATCCCTGGTCTGACAGTCCATCTGACATCACGATCGCGGCCGTCCCAGCCTAGACGATTCACATCCTCCTCAGTCAGCGGCCTCGGCCCGATCAAGCTCATTTCCTGTCTCAGGACATTCACCAATTGAGGAATTTCATCAATGCCCGTAGCCCTCAACCAACCGCCAATGCGACTAATTTTCTCGCTTTTCATCGTTCGAAATTTGACCAGGCTGAATTTGTTCCGATTCAAGCCCAGACGTTGTTGCAGAAAAAACACAGGTGTGCCATCGAACACGGCAATCAAGACACTAACCACAAGGAGGACCGGGGTTAAGAGAATCAGAAATAGCAGAGAAAGCAGGGTGTCAAGCAGGATTTTCAAGTAACCGTCCCAATTTCGATTCCAGGATTCGCTCTGTACTGTTTCATACAAGGCAAGTCTCGTGCCGAGCATTAGAAGGAATCCCCGCATGTACCCCGGGAATGCATTTCCGGGGAATGCAAATTCTCTGGATGATCTGCCGGGAATCTCCCGGGAAATGCACTCCCGGGCTACGCGTTATTTCGATCCGCCCTTACCCTCGCCCCCGTCCTCCCGGGTCTTTCTGAAAATTCGCATCATCATAACCAGCATCATCGCAAGCGCAAACATCCAGATGTACTGGTTCATCTTGTTGTACTTGCTGTCCAGCTCGCGACGTTCCGCCTCGTCAGGATCATCGGCCTGGGAAACCGGGGAAGCGATAAACCCGGCAGCGGTCAATGCCGTATTTGCTTCGGGATCGAATCCCGGGATGAGCGGAAACCTGAACAGGTCGATCTCGCGGCAAAGGGGAGCCACCTCGGGAAGCTCCTGCATGAGTTCGTCCAAATCGATCTCGCTCAGGCTTTCGAGAATCCTCACACGGTCGCCCACACCGATCGGAACATCCGGTACGGTTTCAGCCTCGATGATCGTGTACTCAGTCCCCGCCGATCCCATCTCCCTCACATCGCTGATTTCCAGAAGCATTTCGATATCGACCGCCGGCAGCACCATGGATGGAGTCGATTCACCTTCACGATACAGCAAAGCCCTGTTGTAAACCGGCACAACCGCCGTGAAAGGCATGCCGTAGGACTGAAGGAGCGCGCACGTGGAGTCGATCCACGCACGATCGGTTATCCTCGGCGCCGGGCCGGTGAGATCGTAGTCAAGAAAATAAACCACGAGCCCGTCAACCGCCGACGCAAGCACTTCCATATCTTCCGAGCTCGTCTGCACGATCACTGAAGCATCAATCCCAAGCTCGATCTGTATATCCTCCCCGGATCCTTTCAGACCGCTGATGATGTTCGCAATGGGTTCCACCACAAGTGGACTACCCTCGGAGTCAACCAGCCGAATCTCGAAACGCCGGATACTGGAGGGCTCTTGCGAAAGATGGCTGAGCATCTGGTAATCGAAGAAGTTCCTGAGCAAGGTCACGAATTCATTGGAACACATGAAGGATTGCTTAATCTCGACCACGGGACGATATTCGAGACCCAGGGGCAGGTCGTCGAGCGCCTCGACATCTCCGCCATCAGCCCAGGCAAAGCCCATGAGACCACCGGGGGATTCTCGCGTCCTATCCGCGTCCGGCGACATGTAATCCACCCGTCCCAACCTGAAAGCTACAACGTCCAATCCAAAATCGAGCAAGGCCGCAATCGATGTGTCCTCCGGTTCCGCCCACCAGTAAGCGCCCTGGACTAGCCCTTCCTCCGAACTTTCCGCAGGTGGGGTAGTATCTCCGGCCTCTTCCGAAGGTTCGCTCGCAGGCATTTCGGTCTGCTCGGTCAACGATTCAACCTCGTCGGGATCATCCTGAGCGCAGACCTCTGTAGTCAATCCCCCAAAAAGCAGCCATGCGCATCCAATCGCCAACAGGATTCCCGAGAGAGCGTAATTTCTCTTGTCAATTTTCATCGCAACGCCATTATACCTACCGCCGGAATGAATGTCGCACCTGAAGTGCCGAATACAGGACCCTCGCCCTCCCTCGCTCACCTTCCCGTCGTAGGCCTTATACCAATTTTCTTCTCGGGGACACCTCATTTCGTCCCCGAAATGCAGGTGTCCCCCCCCATCTGAATCTTTACTTTATTCCTGCAATCGGTCTCAGATCCAGGATCAAAAAAAACGCCGGTTATCGGCGCGTTCAAGAGATAAATGAAGATCGTATCAGCGCTCAAGCGCGCTCAAATCGAAGAATTCAGTCATCCAGGGGGGCAGGTTTTCCAGATCGAGCCGCCCTTTGGTGGAGCGAGTTCGACGCGACGCGTCCACAAGCACTCCATAGCCCGAGCTGTCCAGGTATGAGAGCTTGCTCAGATCCAGCTTGAGGTTAATTACGCCCTTCTGCATTAGCTTGTCGAGGAAATTCCTCAACTGAGGAGCAGTCTTCACATCCAGGTCCCCCGAGAGAGTCAGTATCAGGGTGTCCTGCTCCTCCCTCGAGTGATCTATTGTCAGTTTTCCATTTTGCTCCACGACTTCACCTCCAACTAAGGAGATCATTTGCCCTCATCGAATTGTAACACAGGGAATGCTCGCGATGTTGAGTATCTCCAGCAATTGCCGCCCGGCCTCACTCAGCCCGACGATTTCAAGCGTTCCGCCCTGCTCGTTCATCCGGCGGATTATCGCAACCACTACCCCCACACCGGTTGAGTCCATGTAGTTGACATCCTCCATCATGAGCTTGAGATGGGGAGCGTGCGGCGAGACGAAAACAGGTTCTACAGCTTGCTGAAGCATGTGCGCATGATCGCCGGAGAGATTGCCGACAATTCTAAGGCACAGACCCGCCTCCCCATCCGGCGGAGCGATTGCGGTGACGCTCAAGCTGGGATCGATACGCTGCATGACGATAGAGTCCTCCGCTTTTAGGATCGTGATTTAGAGGGGGGTCGTTGTTTATGCGGCTTAGTTTGGGGGAATGAGGTTGGTCAGCGAGATTTGAAATATCTCATGTCCAGAAAGCAAAACGCCCCCGACAAAGGGGGCTGTTTGCGAGTTCAGGTTGGGTAGGCTCTTCACGGTTCCGGGTTGCCATAACATGCGCGCACGTCATCGAGATCGTCGAACCACAGGCAGTAGCCTCCCCACAGATCATTGCTGCTCTTGTCGAGGATTGCCGTCGCAACACCCGGGAAAGTGATCTCCAATATATCCGTTGTCCATGTGCCCTCAATGCTTGAGTTCAGGTTGAAGAAGTCAAAATTGTCGTAGTCGCCGCTGTATGTATCGATGAGCATGCACCGCGACTGCCAAACACTTGAACTAGGGTGTCCCTCGAAGAAACCTATGCTCGCCCTCTGATCATCCTCATCGGTGGATGATTTGAAATTCACTGCAATTGTCGCCTGAACAGAGGGCTCATCCGGGTATCGATAGATCCGACGATGCTCGTTCCCCAGATTGTCAGCCTCCCAGACATGATAGAATGGGGCACTTCCGACTACCTTAGTATAAACGACCCCGTAGTAGTTGATTCCATTAGAGTCGAAAGCAATATCAATGTGCGGCAAATGCACACCGGTCAAGACAGCACACCATGTATGATCCCATTTGGAATCGTTGTCCGCCTCCGTGGCGGCCCAGTAAACTCCCATGAGGTCGTATTCATTGGTTTCATTGTACCCATAGCCTGAGTAGACGATACCGACTATGTTGACATCTCCCGAGTAGTCATCGTGGATATCTTTAACGATGCCGACATCAATGCGGGGATTATAGGCGTCGTGAGGGCTTCCGTCTGAAACGAGACATTGCTCATCGGACCACTCCTCGGCATCGCGGATGTAACGGCGATAGTGCAGCCATCGGTTGTAGCCTGGTTCATCCACATCCTTCACATACGTGATGTACAAGTCGCCGGTTTTGAAATCGTAAGCTATGTCAGGCTCATAACCGTCCCCCGGCGAGATGTCCCAGTCCCACGTTGAATAGCTGGGAGGTTCTCCGGGGAAGTCCCCCTCGACCCATCGCAAGATCGTCACACCTATATCCCAGGCGTGGGGCAAGTCGAGGAAGTCCTTCCACGTGTAGCAGATCGCCATCTCGATGATCTCTTCGCCTGGGAAATAGCAGGCGTCCACCTTGACCAATTTATATGTAATGAATTCTCCATGTTCATGCGCTTCAAGATCAATGGCAACACCCCACTCCTCCAGGCTGTCTTGGTCTAACCAGGCGTAAAGGGGATGCATGACCGGGTAGAGGGGATGAGTTGTTTCGCCTAGGCTGACAGCCGCACACCAGTACTGACTGTTCAGTTGCTGAGGGTCACCTGAATCTGAACCCCCTGATCTCTTGCGGAGTGCGGAGAGGTCAATATCCCGATAGAAACCGTCGAACAAAGTGTCCTCCCCTGCTGTGAAGCCCTGAAGACTTCTGAATGACTCGTCTGGTGAGGTGGGGGACTGTTTCGTCGCGCAGCCGATTGCGGCGCCAACCAAGGTGATAATCAAGAACACTGTGATATGTCTGGTTTTGATTTGCATTTCCTGTGACTCCTTTCTTCTCAATCTGGATAGTCAATTGTGTAATCGTACACGTCATAGGCGATGTACTCTTTGGGGTCGTAGCTACTCTCCTGGCGGAAGACGATGATCAACTCTCGGTAGTTGACGTTCTCTTCCTTCAGCCCGTTCCATCCGCAGATAAACAAGCTCGGCCAGTAGACATCATCCTCAGGCGGATCGCACTCCCATAGAGGCGAGTGCCCGCCGGCTATTCCTTCGTTGTCGTAGAGTGAGGCCTGCCAGCAGAGCCAGGGCCATCCCGCCCAGTGTTTCATCTCAAGTCGCTCGTACTCGCACATTATCAGGGGATAGTCGTCGCAATCGGTGATCGGTTCGCCGTTGTTGATGATAAACTTCAGGTGGTACGGCTCGGGCTGGTTGGCCGTGATCGGGAAATCCACCAGCGGGTCCGTTACCGGAACAACCAGCGGAGGCTCCCAGCATGCCTCGACCGCATACGCCGCCACTACCGGCTCGCCCGGCGGAAGCCAGATCGTATACGTACGCTCGACCTGACTCACGGCGGTAAACATGTGCCGCTCCTCGTGCGTGTAGAAATTCAGATACGCGTTCAAATCGCCGTTGGGAACGCCGGATGCGTACTTCCCTTCCCAATACCGGAAGATAGGCATCTCGCCGGCGTACTCCCAGTCCGGCGTCCAGCGCGCCGTGTAGCCGTCCGGACTCAGAACCTCCGGATCGCCAAGCTCGCGCCAGGATATTTGGGTGGGGTTGGGTAACTCGTAGATGTCCAGCCAGTCGTAGCAAACCTCATACGACCCGTCGAACATGATGATTCCCTTCACATCGAATCCGGTGTACTCCGCGAGACCGGGGAAGGGATGGGTGATTCTGACCGTGAGGTCAACTGTCCCGTCGCCGTTGTTCTCCAGCCCGGTGATCTCGAGACAGTGCTTGCAGTACTCCTCGAGTTTCACCAGGACGTTCAGGTGCATTCGCGCCTGACGTCGCGGGACCACATCGACACGGTCGTGCTCTGCATTGAAAAAGAAAGTCCATTCCCCCCATAAGCGATAAGGGCCGTCGTAGGCGTCGACGGCTTCTGCGGTTGTTTCGACTGCCCCCGATTCATCACCTCCCGGAAGAGTCGGCACAGTCGGCCCGCCTGACGATCGAGCGCAACCCAGCGCGATCATCGCGGTGATGGCAAAAAGCGTCGAGTAACGCACTTCTATGCTCCTCCTTTTGTCAGTTGTTAGTCAGCAGACGGACAACTACCTCGTTAACAAAGTAATCCTCCATCCCCATATAAGCCAGTTACCACATAACAGCACATTTGTCAAGATCGAAATTATTTAACGAGCGTTAATATTTTACCAGTGAAAACCTCAGTGTTGAAACATTTGAAATCTTGTGCCTTCAAGGCAAAAACCCGCCTTGAAGGCGGGCTGGGAACAGTTCTTTCGGTTCGTTTTCAATCGGAATCGCGCGCAGGAATATCGGCATGAAGAAGCCCATACGCTGTGCCCGATTCACGCCAGATGTCCTCTTCCGAAACCAACTCGAAATCGATCGTATGCTCGCCATCTTTGTCCACGACCACGATCTCCGACTCAGGCGCATAACCGGACCGGATGCACACCAGTGTATAAGTGCCGACAGGAAGGCTCGCAAGCTCGTAGCCGGTTTCAACTGATAGCACTTCCGCCGTGGCGATCGCGAAAATGGAAGGATCGGTGCCCGCCGGGAACGCGCCTATGTAAGCATCCACAAGCATTTCCCCGTCCTCATCAGTGACAACACCGAGGACCGTGCCGACATCCGGCTCGACCACGGGATTCAGCTCAAAATCAAGGAGTCGCACGCCCTCGAAACCGATCTTCACATCCTCAACAGTCTGGCTCACATAGTCGGGCGCTTCGGCAATCACGGTCACCTCGCCATCGGGAAGATTCTCAATCAGATAGTCGCCGTTATCACCCGAGACGACCTTTGCGATACCCTCGCCCGGATAGATCACCCAGATTGCAGCGCCCTCGATCGGGCCCTCAACGTCGGTAATCATCCCCGTCAGGGGTTCCAGACCCGGCTGAAGCTCCGGCATGTTCAGGGTATAAACCTGGTCGTCCTCATTGACAATCAACTGCTGCGAGTAAAGCTCCATTCCGAACCATGCGAAATTGGCCGTATACTCGCCGGTCGGCATATGGAACATGGTGTATGAGCCGTTCGAATCAGTCACCCTGAAACGGGAGTCCTCATCGCCGTGGACAAGCACGCGGATGAACGGCACGCCGTCACCGGACGGGAAGGTCGTACTACGTCCGGTAACCGTGGAGCCGCTTTCCGCAATGTTCTGTGGGCACCCGACTGCGAACAGTACAAGCATCATCCCGCAAATGACCATCGCAAGGTTGGAAAGGAAAATCCCGGCACAACGCCTTTGCTTCTCCATTGATGTTTTCATGACGAAATCCTGCGAAACCATCCTGGGAGTCAAGAGACTGCCCCCAGCCGTATTCCGCTGTAACCTTTAGACATATTTTGTAACATTTTGGCTCAAATTTCAAGACCTGGCGGACATTTTTCGGTTTTAAATCAGCCTTGGGCCACGGCACTATCCGGAATGATCCCTAACAAGCGCCCACAATCTGGAAGGGGGCAAAGAAATACGGGTGAAGGCGGGTATCATCGAGCATGTTCAGAATGGCCTTTCGAAGCGCAGTTGCAGGCGCCGCGCCCTGTCGCCATGACTCATAGAACAAGGGTATCAGACGCGCCGACGCTTCATCTGAGACCTTCCAGAGGCTCACCAGAGCGCACTGCGCGCCTGCGGTTAGGAATCCCCGAGCGATCCCAACCACCTCATCCCCTGAAAGAACCTCTCCTTTGCCCGTTTCACATGCAGCCAACGTAACCAGCCTGACCCCGGTCAAATCGATATCCGCTTCCTGGAGATCGGCAACGCGAAGACGTCCGCCACCGGGGAGAATCAGTGCGCTTGAGTATGGGTCCGTCTGATCGAATTCCGCGTGCCCGACGAAATGGATCGCATCGGATCCCTCGATCAACTCCTTGAGCTCCATAATTGGGCCTTCCGCCAGAACATTTTCGAGATTCGCAACATAGAGATTCCCTCTGAACATCTTCGAAAGCGACTGCAATTCGGCACTTGCCTCGGGAAGGTCCGAATCGCTTCCTTGAAGCGCCACGATGCGCTCCGGGGCGCCGCCGGTCGAGGATTTCGCGGTAGCGAGGAAATCACTTGAGGGAAGCAGGGAAACCGAGTGTGTTTCGATAAGGTATTGACCATTTCCGTCCGCCAACGCAAGAAACGGAACATGGTGCAGCAACCCCTGGGGAACCACGATAAGGTTACTACAGGGGGCGATCCGTTCGCGCACCGGATCGATCAGCGACGCTCCCAGCTTGATCAACAGGTCGGGTGTTTCGCAATCCGTTTCCCACCGAGCGAGCCGATATTCCTCACTGGCAACGAATAGGTTGATTTCAGTAGCCCACTCATCCAGAAGATCCTGAATATCCCCAACCGCAATCGGGATTTCGTGGACAGTCACCTTTGCCGCGTCGCAAGCGAATGCTTTCAACTGCTTGTCGTGGACGAAGTAGTCAAGCAATATGGTTCCCGGGCTGTCCGACAAGGCGGTTCGAATGCTGGAAAGAAGCTCTTCATCGGATTGGGGCGCCTTTTCCACCTTGTCGGCAAGCTCCCCCCTTGCCTGCAGCAGCGCCCTGCCCTTACTTCGAGCGAGCCGTGCGAACGCATTTTCGACTCCTCCGGACTGAAGTGAGAATTCAACATACTCGCCCTGGACATTTTCGAGATTCCGCTGGAACTCGGCTCTATCCCGATCAGTCGTCAGTTGGCGACGGAGCTGCTCGAAATCATCCAGAGTTCTCTGAAAATCCGTTTCAGCCTCAGCGACATTTCCCAACGCCTTGTAAGCCCTCGCCTGATTAGCTCGCGCACGCCACAGGATATAGAAATCATCGGTAGCTTCTGATTCGTCTATGACCAGCCGCGTATGATCGAGAGCCTCCTCAGGTTTTTCCATCCGGACAAGGGCGAAAGCCAGATTCGAGCGCGCTCTTCTGGCGATCTCATCCGCGCCAATTGATTCCGCTCTTTCAATGACCTCCCGGGCCACCTCGGCAGCCTTGCCTGGGTTCTTATCCTCCGCCAGGAGCAAAGCGCCGAGATTGTGCCGACCCCGGCATTCCTCAAGTTTGTCCCCAAGCTCCTCCGCGAGCGTTATACCGCCCTCGAATGCCTTTTTTCCCTCGGCCCAACGGCCAAGCTCTTTGTAGATGTTCCCAATGTTGAGATAGCACGATAGAACCGTGCGCTTGTCGTCACCGGCGCGGGCCAATTCCAGGGCGATCCTGTAGTGTCCCGCTGCTTTCTCAAGCTGCCCCATTTCCCTGAGAACCAGTCCGAGGTTGATTCGGGCACGCGAGCGACGGCGATCGCTGTCTATCTCCTCGGCGAGCTTGAGGCTTGCCTCAAGGTCGGCCCTGGCCTCCGGATAATGCGCCATGCGGTAAAGGCAGACACCTCGATAGTTGTGGAGAATCGAGAGCTCCTCCGTCTGCCTGTCATCTTCAGCGATAGCGATCAAATCAGCCAGACGGGAAATACATGCTTCCCAGTGTTCATCGAGAATCAGAAAATCGACTGCGATTTCACCCAGCAGAATACGTTTCCGCGGTGTAAGCCTGACACTTGCCGCTCTGTCAAGTGCCTGCACAACCAGACTCGCTTTCACTCCCTCACCCAGAAGCGACGGGATCTCGACCATTATTCGCTCGAGATCATTCTCCGAAAGCTTGGCAAGTCCGCTCGCCAGCTCCGCGAGGAACTTCTCCTGCTCCTCGCTTGATTCAGGCAGCGGAGGAAAGGAATTCCGTTGAAGGCCTGATTGGAACCAGTCTTTCAGTGTCCCAGGCACCATTATCACCGCAGGAGGAGTCTCATTTCTCCCATGAGATCATATCACCTATTGGCACAAACTTTCGAGCGGAACTCCGGGAGGGCGAAGCTCCTGCTGAGCCACCTTAAAAGTGTGGCCACGGCTCAGACGGAGCTTCGCCCTCCCATCGAACCACCCCAAGCGCATATTTTCGACACTCCCAGGTCCACCCGGTATAGAAAAATAGACCGCGAGTGCGGTCATTTCAAGCGGCGCCCACTGGGCTCAGCATTTCAATTCAGGGAAGCGGGCCGGCGAATCAAAGATCGAACTCGAACGGGTCGCCGGAAAGCGATACTGTCACTGGCTGGTGCTTGTCCTCAGCCAACAGGACATAATCACCCTCATCGAGGTCCTTGAACACGAATCTTCCTCGTTTGCCCGTGACAGTGGTGTCGAGTTTCTCGCCATCCTTGATGAGGTGGATCAGTGTCTCCGGGCACTTGCTGCCGGTCCGATCGATCAGGAACCCCTCAATCCTGGCCTCGCGGACAGCCACATCCCCGGCTTTGGCGCCCCTCACACCCGCCGCCGCCATAGTGCCATTCACAACAGCAATCCCCATTATGTTTGAACTGCTGAACGAGCCCAGCACGCTGGAACCTTCATCGTCGCTTTCGGGAAAAACCTCCCGAACCGGATAGCCCAGGGCGTCGGCAATTCTCTGCATGCTGAGTCCACTTGGCACAGTTTCGCCACGCTCAATCTTGGAGATAGTCGGCCTTGCCAAGCCCGAGCCTTCAGCCAGCTCGTCTTGACTGAGGTGGGCTTTCAGTCTAGCCTCTCGAACTCTGTTCAACTCGGCCACCTCTTTTTGGTTTTTTTCCTGTCAAATCAAACACCGATCCCCGCTCGTTTATGATATACCACATAAACTCCTGTTCTGTCAAGTCCCTTTTAGTAATTTAGGATTGCCTTTTGTAACTTTTTGGTAACCCAGCTCCTGCTGAGTGCCTTCCCAGTGGATGCCAATCAGCCGGGAAAATGGCATCCGGATGCTGAAGAGGCTTGAGAAAGATAAAGCGCTTCCCTTTGCAGAGCATTGATACTAAAGACAGACATGGATGGGCGCCTTGGCCAATGGCGTTGTGCGCACATCCTGTTGCTGGAGCGACGCCATGTTCAAATCGCTACAGGGCCTTCGCAGAGGCATGAAGAAGAAAGAAGACCAGAGCATCGGGCATTTCCTGCTGGATGCGATCTACGCATTCGAGACCGGCCATTATATTGAGGCTGCGGAGCGCTTCAAGCTCATCGTGCATGCCTTCCCCGACCATCCCCTTGCACACCTGATGTTAGGGCGAGCCTATGTCGAGCTTCGCCAGTACAAGCTCGCGATCGACTCGTTGTTCAATCATCTGGGACTGGTTCCCAATTCTGTGGAGGCGCTGATCTATCTTGGTATGGCTTACTACGAGTGTGGGCGGATGGATCTTGCCGAAGCCCGGTTTGAGCAGGCAATGGAGCTCCGCAAAGAGGGTCTCCTGGCTCGCGAGAACCTGGCCATTACGCGCATAAAATCGGGTGACCTTGAAGAAGCCCTGGATGATCTTGTTATTCTCCACAAGGAACAACCAAACGACTCGGGAGTTGTGGAACTGGTTGTTCTGACGCTTGGAAGACTTGGCCGCTGGGAGGCTGCGAAACAGTATATACATGAGATGAAAAAAGCTCAGGTCGCGACGGAATCCTGAAGGGTCAACCAGGCGTGCTTCCGATAAGTCGGTACGTGGACATTAGAGACTGAACTATGCTTTTCAAGTGGCTAAATAAGGGCAAGAACAAGACGATCGAACTAGAGGGCGAACCTGAGGAGTATCTGGTTGAGGCCATCATCGCGTTCGAGAACGGGCAGTACTCCGAAGCTGCAGAGCTTCTCATCCAAATCGCCAACGCCCAGCCTGAACACCTCCTCGCACATTTGCTGCTCGCGCGGACCCTGATACAACTCAACCAGCATGACCAAGCCGTACATGCACTTCTTAATCATCTGGACATAGATCCGGAATCTGCTGAAGCTCACATCTACCTTGGGCTTGTCTACTACGACCTCAACGAGATTGAACAAGCCGAGGAAGCTTTCGAGAAGGCAACACATCTCAAGCGCGACAGTGTGCTTGCACGTGAGAACCTGGCAATCGCCAGGATCCAAGCGGGAGAGTTGAGAGAAGCCCTGGACACCCTCTTTGTTCTCCATGATGAGAACCGCGAGGACCGCATTATCAACGAGCTGATAGTTCTTGCGCTCGGCAAGCTCGGCCACTGGGACGCAGCCAAGCGATTCGCTAAAAGCCATAACACGTCGATGAGAATTACAATCGAGAAGAGAACAGGCAGCAACGAAGGAACCAAGGTTGAGCCGACAAAGAAAGACCCGACAAAGAAAGACCCGACAAAGAAAAAAAAGGTCGAAACAGAAAAACGCGGTGGCGAAATATGGCAGTTGCCGAAAAAGGGATAACTAGAAACCACCGATTTCAGTGATCTCCTCGATCAGCACTCTCTGACACCCTCCACGATGGTCGTGAAACGTAAACACTCCTTCCTCGTACACATAGTAGGTCGATAAACCCTTAACATCATCCTTCAGAATCAGCACGCGACCTTCTCCAAGCCCGATCCATGCCCTCGTGCAGACCTCCATGTGCGTGCGGATTTCCTGAATGACTTGAATTGCATCCCCACGTTTGTACTTGGCCTTGGAGGAGGGAAGCATATTTTCGGGTTCTGGACTCATCGACTATCCGAAGCCAGGCCCTTAGGGTAGAAGGGCATTCAGGCTCTTTCCAGCAAGTATAAAGCTATCTGCACAGCGTTCAAGGCTGCTCCCTTCAGCAGGTTATCGGCTACCACCCACAGAGCGAGATCGCTATCAAAGACTCCTGCTCTGCGTATCCGCCCCACCCAGACTTCGTCCGTTCCGGCAGCCTGTCGAGGCGTGGGGAAGGTCGAATTCCTGAAATCGTCCAGGACTCTGATTCCCGGCGATTCGGAAAGAATCCTTCGAGCGCCATCCGCATCGAGAGGCTTTTCCGTTTCAATCACCACGCTTTCCGCATGACCAACGAAAGTCGGCACTCGGACGGCTGTGGCGCTCACACGGAGTTCGGGAAGCTCAAGGATTTTCCTGAGCTCTCTCTCAAGCTTGAACTCCTCGCTGAAACGCCCGTCAGGAGATGGAGAGCCTACATCCGGAAGGCAATTGAAAGCGAGCGCGGATTCCCCCGCTGCCCCCTCCCCTTCATCCAGGAGCTTCCGGCTATCCTCCTTGAGAAGCTCCAGGTATTCTCCTCCCGCACCGGAGGCGGATTGGTAGGTGCTCACAATAACTCGCCTGAGCCCATACGCCTTATGAAGAGGGGCAAGAGCGACCGCGAGCTGAATTGTGGAGCAGTTTGGATTGGCGATTATTCCGGGCAAGCGACCGATCGCATGAGGATTCACCTCCGGAACAACGAGAGGAACAGCATCATCCATGCGGAAACCAGCAGAATTATCGATCACCCATGCGCCCTCGGATGCCGCAATCGGGCAGAACTCCTCGCTGAGACCGTCTTTGCCGGCAAACAGAACCAGGTCGGCTTCCTTGAAAGCCGACACATCGAACTCTTCGACAGAGTATTCCTGTCCGCGAAATGACACTCTCTTGCCCGCTGACCTCGCGGTTGCGAGTAATCTGATTGACTCAACGGGGAATGGAAAACGTTCTAGCGTGCGCACCAAAGCTGTTCCCACCAGGCCGGTGGCGCCTACGATGACGACTCTATCCAGCTTGTTCATTGTGTCCATAGGATTTTTCGACGACATCGGGTATCAGGATGTTTAGTATAACATGGGACAGATGAATTGCCGCCGCGCGATGCCTGTGATAGAATGCGAGTATAGAGCGGAATTCCGCCCTGGAGGAAAATGGCATGTCCCGTTCCATTTCTATCTCGATACTAGCATTTATCATCACCATCCTGCTTTTCGGAAACGCACTCGCACAGGATTTCGCCCTGCGGGAGAGCAATGAGGAAGTTATCGCAATGAGCAAGGACAAAGAGCCTGTCGTCAACGTGTTCCAGGACACCGACGGCGACGGCTTGTTCGATGCGATTATGCTCAGGGGAGAACTCGTACAGGGGAACATGCGCGAGGACCTGGCTGAAGGATTCCGGTACGAAGACGGCAGGTACATAGTTCTCTATCCTGCCGACTGGAGGGGTCTTCCCGCGTCCGGAACCGCCGCAATACTGGGCTTCGTGCACTACTTCAATGACGAAGACCTGTCCACTTACCTGGCTATCGTTGCGGAACAAGCGGTCGGGGATGACACAACAAACGGATTAGCGGTCTATTTCTATGATGTTGCGGGACTTAGAGTCGGCGCTCCCAGCACGGTGTTCATGGAGAAGGCGCGCCTGAGAACGGTCCCCATTTACCAGGAATGGGTTGAAACGGGCCGCGATTTCGGCATCGGCTCCAACACACTCAACAGCAAATTCTTTGTGCTTGCAAAGGACCTGGGCCTGACAGACCATGTTTTGGTTGTCATGTTTCAGCTATATCAATGAGACCTTGAGGGAAACCGACTAAACACGCCCACATGTGGCAAACTGAAAACAAGCCCCGGCGATTGTCCGGGGTTTTCTCTTTGACCATCACTGGTACCTAATCCTGTCCGTCAGGACAATCACCCACGGACGAGCGAAGATGTACACATCCACTATCAGGACCAATGTGAATATCGCAAACCAGATTCCCACGGGAGCCGGTGAATCCTCCATTCGACCTCCAATCGCTGCAATTGCTAAGCCGGCCAATGCTCCCACCCAGGCTCCAATTGAGGCTTGCATCAGAACTCCTATGTGGGCAAAACGAGGAAGTCGGCCCATCAATGCCGTCGAGCCGATACTCAGCACACCCAGGGCAGCCGCGCCGACAACCGCGTAGTATGTGCAAGCAGTCACTATGCCGGGGAGTTCCGTTTGTCCCCATGCTTCCGGGCCCAGGGCAAGAACCAAAACGCGCAGCAGGTGCCCATAAATGAAGACCCGAACCAGGAAAATTATGAGATGGCCCACTTCCCGGGCGTACGTACCGAACATCCTTCCGATTATCATCCCCAGCACACCGAGTATAGCAGCCCCGATAACACGGCCCACTCCGAAACCGATTGCTGCACCGACCAGACACCCTATCCCCGCTCCGAGGCTCCCCCACCACGCGCGTTGCTCCATCTCCCTGAGGATCTGATCCATTCCATGCCCGGCCATTGTCGCGGATCTGGCCCTGGCTCGCGCCATCATCTCCTCGTACAGTCTGCGGGCGTCGCTATAAGCTTCCTGCTCTCCCGTACCGGCATAGGTTTGGTCACCCCATCCGGCTGAATATGGTCTTTGACCCGGTCCCTCTGTGCGGGCATCCCGCACTCCGGGTTGAGGAGGGGTGCGGGGACGTCGAGAGTAATCAGCAGTCGCACGACGGGCCGCACCGGTCCATGGCGGAAGTGCCTGAGCGAAGTAAACCCTGTCATAGGTGGCTCGCTTCTGGGGGTCGGTTAGAAGTTCCTTGGCCTGTATGACCTCTCGAACTTTATCAGACGCGCCGGGATCGTCGGGATTCCTGTCTGGGTGCCATTGAAGTATCCTCGCCCTGATGGCTTTTCTCAGCTCCTCCGTTTCAGCTTCAGGAGGGACCTCCAAAAGCGAGTAGTAATCCGAAAAAGCGAGATGCGCAACACGCCTTCCCTCCATCATGAACCGCGTGTTGCACACAGGACAGCGTATCGGATTGGCCGGAGCCACATCGGGGAAAGCCAGTAGAGTCTTGCAGACAGGACAATTAGCAGGAAAGGGCATGAGAGCACCGGGCTACACGAATGAATTCGTCTGCGGGTC
>CBDUXL010000022.1:0-20120 GCA_965371155.1 uncultured bacterium
CCCCTACACCCGATGAATAGCGGAACCTGTAGGGGCAACCCACTGTGGTTGCCCTAGTCCCATGGTTTTTCAAAAGCCCCAACATGTTGGTGGCACAGCAGAACTACATCCTATTGACAAAACTGCTATCATATGATAGCATTACTGGTGAGAATGGATGACCAATACGGCTCAGGTTCAGCAGTTCCTGAAACAATTCAAGGCAACGCTGAGTGAATCGGGCCTTGATTTCGTGGACCGAGACAAGAACCTGTCCGAATTGGCGTTCCTGGGCTGGTTTCAATATGAAGCAGAACAGGTGATTCTAGGGCTGACAGTTGAGGACTATGTGGAGGGCCCATTACCTGACAGAGCTGGAATTGAGGGTGACATTTGGGTGTTCTCGGTTGCAGTGGATTCCCGAAATCTGTATATCAAATTGAAATATAATGGTATAGACGCAAAATGCATGTCATTTCACATCCTGGAAAGGCCCGTCAGGTTTCCATTCAGGGGAGGAAGCTGACTCATGAAACTGTTCAACTGTGAAACGTGCGGCAAGAAAGTCGCCACAAGGATTGAGGACAGAACGGAAGACCTTCCCGTGAAAGGTGAGCCGATCGAGATCCAATCGAGAGTGCGTGTTTGCGAGGAATGCGGAAGAAGCATCTATGACAAGGTGCTGGATACCGAGTCGCTGAGGCAGGCCTTCGACATTTACCGGCGCAAACACAACATTCTTGCCCCATCACAGATTAAAGAACTCAGGGAGAAATATGGCTTAAGCCAGCGTGGCCTTGCTGCCCTGCTCGGATGGGGTGAGGTAACCATCCACAGGTATGAACAAGGCAGCATACCCGATGAAGTCCACAATCAAATGCTCCAACTGGTCGATGCGCCGGAGAGTATGGAGAAGATATTTCGTCAACACAAGGACAGGCTCCCCCTTTATGTACAGAGGCGACTTGAAGCCAGGCTCGCGCAATTGACCGACAGTTCCGTTCAGACGGATCGTGCTGGCTGTTTCAACAGCACGGAGCCCAAATTCAAGACTGGGCTCCTTACGGGCTATAAGCCTTTCTCAGTGGAGGGATTGACTGCCATGGTTTTGGGTTTCGCGGTTCAAGGTGGGGGATTGTTCAAAACAAAACTAAACAAGCTGTTGTTCTATGCAGATTTTCTGCATTTCAAGCGGCAAACGGTCTCGATCTCCGGCGCCACATATGCCCACCTGCCTTATGGCCCTGCCCCCGACCAATACCAGGCTTATCTTGGATGGCTGGAGAATGAGGGTGTAATTGAAATACAAGAGGTAGAATTGCAGGCTGGGAATACCGGCGAACGCATAATCGCCAGGGAAGAACCTGATTGGTCCGTTCTGCCTGAGTCGGCTAAGTGTGTTCTTCAAGCTGTATACGAACACTTCAAAGACATGAGCAGCATGGAGATCTCAGATCTGTCCCACGAAGAGGACGGATACAGGGAAACCAAATTGGGGGAGCCGATCTCCTACGAGTATGCCGACAAGCTGAAAGTGGCTATCGAAGTGGAAGAGACTTAAGTGAGCCAACTCAAGGTTGGGAAATCCCACCGAAAATGCCTTGTGCTTTCTTGTATTTTTGTGTATATTCTTGCTTGCAGACTGAACTCTCGGAGGTCAATCATGTCCCTCAGCAAACAGCCTTTTCTTTTCGCGATCACGTTGTTCCTGACGGCAGTCATCTCGTGCGGAAGCAGCGGACCATCAGTGCCGCCCGGACCGAGCGATGATGATGTCGGCTTCTCACTCGCACGATCCAACCTGTCCCGGGACACTTCCCCGGCAGTGCCCGGATCGGAACTCGATGAACTTGTTGCGGGAAACACCGAGTTCGGTTTCGACCTTTATGATGTCATCACCGAAGAGGGAAAAAACCTCTTCTACTCGCCCTACAGTATCTCCATCGCGCTCTCGATGACCTATGCCGGAGCGCGAGGCAATACTGAAACTCAGATAGCCGATACCATGCGCTTCACGCTTTCGCAAGAGAAACTCCACCCGGCTTTTAATGCGCTTGATCTCGCGCTTGAAAGCCGAGGCGAGGGCGCGGCGGGGAAGGATGGCGAAGGTTTCAGGCTGAATGTCGCCAACTCAACCTGGGGACAGATGGGTTACGGGTTCCTTCCGGATTTCCTCGATGACCTCGCCGTGAATTACGGCGCGGGAATGCGGCTGGTCGATTTCATCGGGGCAACGGAAGAATGCAGGCTTTACATCAACAGGTGGGTTGAGGTTGAAACTGAGGAAAGGATCAAGGATCTCCTCGCTGAAGGTGTTCTCACAGTCGACACAAGAATGGTCCTGGTGAACGCGATCTATTTCAACGCAGCATGGAAGTATCCGTTTGTGGAGGATGCAACTCATCCCGATGAGTTCCACCCTCTCGAGGGAGGGCCTTTAACTGTTTCAATGATGGAGCAGACGGAAGAACTCACTTACTACGGTGGTGATGGTTTTCAGGCTGTCGAGCTTCCTTACGATGGCGATGAATTGTCAATGGTAATTATGCTGCCGGATGCCGGGCAGTTCGAGGTATTCGAGAACAACCTGGATGCCGGGCGAATCGACACAGTAGTTGCTGGACTGTCGGCCAGGGAAGTGCACCTCACGATGCCCAAGTTCGAGTACGAGGCCCAATTCGGCCTGAAGCCGACTCTCAAGGCAATGGGCATGATCGATGCTTTCATGCCCGGGGTCGCTGATTTGTCGGGGATGGATGGAACCAGATTCCTTTTCGTTGACGATGTGATACACAAAGCGTTTGTCGCGGTGGATGAAGCCGGCACGGAGGCTGCCGCCGCCACGGCGGTGATTATCGGGTTCACATCCGCGCCTGATCCGTCGCAAATTGTCGAGTTCAAGGTGGATCGTCCGTTCGTGTTCTTCATTCGCGATATCCAGACCGGTGCAATTCTGTTTGTGGGGCGGGTTATGAATCCGACTGTCTAGGTAGACAGGCGCGTACACCGCGAGGACGGGCGCACAGCCGTGGGGCGCACGCCTTGCGCCCCTACAATGGCATCAGACACGCACGGGGACATTTCCCCTTTTGGCCGGCTCGTGGGACAATTAGAAAGAGGTAACCTCGGAGGTGAGCTATGCGCGGGCCACTCATTCTTTTTTCACTCATACTTCTCTCACTCGTCCTAATTGGTTGCGCCACCAACAGTGCGGTATTAGCTCCAACCATCCAGACGGACACCCTGTCGCGATCGCCCGTTACGGAGGGTGCGCAATATCAGTGCTGGGTATCGGGAAAGCTCGCCTGGGATGCTGTCAAGGAAAACCTTAAATTTATCCCGCAAAGAACGAGCCAGGCGCATTTCGATGTGTGGCCGCTTCTCAACCCGCCCCATTGCTACAATTGCGTGACAATAAACGTGGTCTACCACGACAAGGTGCAGAAGCTGCTCGATGTCGATGTAACGCTTTTCAATCCCCTGGGGCTTCCGGGTTGGTTTGTGAGGGGAATTGTCGATACGCCGGACGGGTCCGAGGTGAATCTTTTTAATCCTGATAGATGGTGGCATTCAGCGGATCAATTGCCGGACGATGACCCGGCTCCGTTCAAGGCATACGCGACCGATAATACGGACTGGGCTTTCGGACCGGGCGAAAGCCACACTGAGACGTACGAATTCCAGTACTGGGAGCTGGGCGAGTTCGCCGAGTGCACCTACAGGGTTGTCGCGCGATTCCCGCAGGAGCCGGGTGAGCCGACTTCAATCACCTGCGCGGCCGATCCCATGACATTCACAAATCTTGGGGGATTCCTGACCATGCGAGCGGAGGTCGAAGCCGATTCCACATCGCCTCCGTATGCGGTTGAGGGGCGCATCCGGTACTACGGTGAACCATCGCCCGGAGACTGGTGGAGTCTGCGCCCCGAGTCGGGAAACACGTATATCGGCTGGTACATGGGCCAGGAAACAGACGCCCACATGGCCGTAAGATGGACGGCCGCCAGGATGGAAGGTGCCGGAGAGAACTACCTTGCGCTAAGGCGATTTTCATATGTATCGCATGATCCTCCAACCCCAACTCGCGAGTTTCCGCAAGTCGGAAGCAGCGTAGGCGTCTTCGTTGACCAGCTAACCACCCAGATGACCGAAGCTCAAAAGGAATTCATGGCGACGCATTGTGTCGGAAGCCAGAAGCTGGTGAAAGATCTCGCCGATTCGATGAGGGTTTACAGCGATGATTTCATCGTGCTCCAGTACCACCTTGCTTTCGGCGCTGGAGATATCAGCAACATCCACGGTAACGACTGGATCAAGAACTGGGATTTCGAGAACGCGCAGGAGGACTTCTTCGAGCACCGTTCCTGGTCGACACAGCCGAATCAGCGAGTCCTGCAACTGGACTGGAACTGGCACCTGACCGACCCGACAAGCGACTGGGTGCTGTATTTCATCGGGAACACGCTGGAAAGGATGGACCCGCTGGGCGATCAGTTCGACGGCGTTTTCGCTGATTCGGCGAGCCAGCCGTGGAATACGGACCCACCGAAATGGTGGGACGGGAGCGACGACCCGCACGACATGTTCACTTACTGGACACCGAAAACTCAGAGCTTCTTTGACACGGTCGTTCAGGCGTATCACACGCTTCCGACCTACTACTACCTGATCCCGAACGCAGGCAGCTATGTGACGACGATCTCGGATATCACCTATGACCAGTGCGATGGGGTGATGATCGAGGGATTCGCGCACTGGGGCCCGGAGAACTACTTCACCGAGGAGGACTGGCGCCTGCAGATGAACCGCATTCGAAGCCTGGCGATTCAGGACAAGATTATCCTGTGCCAGTCCGGCGTTGATCCGGATAACACGGTGGATCGTGGGTTTGTGCAGGGGTCGTATTTTCTTGTCAAAGACAACTACACCTACCTGAACATGCTCGGGCCCTGGGGGCTGGAGCCTCAATGGTGGCCGGAGTACTGGTGGGGAGCGGGGGACGCGATCGAGGACTGGACCGACATTTCCGAGATTCAGGACTCAGGGGGATGCTACGCGCGGCATTTCGAGCAGGGAATCGTGATAGTGAACCCATCGGATGAGGTCAGGTATTACACGACCACCAAGATGTACTCGCACACCATAGTTGCCGAGGGAGGGCTTCTGCCGGAGGATGGCATTCCGACCGGGGTTGCAACCGGTCCGCTGATCGAGCCCGGCGAACAGGAAATCCAGCCCCATTCAACCTGGCTCGGCGCAGGGTAGCGTTAGTGGGGCGCACAGCCGTGCGCCACTACTCGTTGACTTCGGGAACGTTGTTGGGGTCGCTGAGTCCGCCCATTTTCAAGGGAGGCCAGTAGCGAAATACAGCCCTTCCGATGATGCCGGACTCCCGGCACGGACCCCAGACATGGCTGTCGCGGGAATTTCGTCGGTTGTCCCCCAGCAGGAAGTACTCCGCTTCATTTTCGGATGTGGCAGGATCGTCCTCCTTCAGGACTGTCGGCGGATATGAGTAGACCGGCGGACGGAGCACGTAAGGCTCTTCAAGAGAACGTCCATTTATGTAGACTTTCCCGCGGATAACCTCGACAGTCTCACCCGGTAAACCGATCACCCGCTTGATCCATCGCTCACGCTCGTGACCATCAAGTGGCGGGTGAAACACAACCAGATCGCCGCGCTCGAGCGGCCTCCAGTGCATGGAGAGTTTCTCGACGATTATTCGATCGCTCTGTTGGAGAGTAGGCTCCATCGAGGGGGATGGAATGTAGTTCGCCTCGGCAACGCCCGCTCGGAAAAGGAGGACAAGAATCAGGCAGACCACAATGTCCCTGGTCCAGAGAAACCAGGAATTGCGAGGCTTGCCCTTTGGTTCCTTCTGAGAGGTCGCCTCCTGGGTTTCCATTTGCTCGATGTTGTCTTTCATCTTCTCTTCAACTATAGATGCGCCGGACAAGTAATTCTAGTATCAGAGGTCCTGACCCGCAAGGGCTTTGAGAAGTTCAATCCATTTTAGGGTGAAGAATAAACGGATGCGAACTCATGTTTTCCTATTTCATGTGTTACAATCTAGTGGCAGGGGTGTTCATATGGTCCGCCAACACCGGCAACGCGGGTTCAGCCTGATAGGCTTGCTCTTGGCCGTTTCGATCATGGGCATTATGCTGGTGATGGCTCTGGACACATACCAGCCCACGCTTCAGAGTTTCGAAGGGGGTCTGGGCAACCGCCCCAGCTTCCGTCTGAACATATCCAGGATGCAGATACGCAGGCTTCACCAGTCTGAGGTGATTTACTTCTCGCTTCACCGATCCTACGCAACGTGGGATCAGCTCGTCGCCGATGGCGAGATACAGCGGGGATACACGAACCGTGCGATGGGCCCGGGTACGCCATACATGCCGTATTTCGACATAGACATTCAGGTCACCGGTACGGGGTTTGTAATAACGGCCACGCCAAATGTGGTCGCCGGTGCCCTGGAAGGAACTCCCATACTCCGAATGGACCAATCCGGCAACCTCGAGGAGGTCCCTGCGCAATGACCGAGTCGCCCGATACGGTGAATTCTTCGAATGAATCAGGGGAGGTCAAAGGTGCCGAGCAAAAGGGCTCCGAACGCCGTTTCGTTGCCCTTGAGTCGCAATTGGAAAGGAGTTCGGAGGTTTCCCAGCGAATCGCCCGCAAACACTGGGCCACAGCCGAGAAGGAGCAGTATCCGTTCTGGATCGGCATACTGGTGCTGGCGATACTGGGGATCGTGGGCATGTACCTCAGGGACGCTCACTGGAGTGCGGGGATCATTGGTCTGGTGATGCTGGTCGCATTGCTGCCTTTGGTTGTTTACTACCTTCGCACGCTTTCCGGAAGATTCTCACGTCAGTGGGCGCTCATGGCGGGCGACGGAGAGCTTTTCCGGTTCCTTCGCGATTCCGCTGTTGTGCTTGGACATCCTATTGAGATGGGCCAAGCCGACGAAGCTTTCTCGACTTACCTGGAGGTACCGTTCCCGGAGGCGATTCGCGCGATTGAAATGTACATCAGAAACTCCGCGCTTCCCGACCCGGTTCCCCCGGATGCGCCTCCCGGCCTGTACGTTCCTGCAGCCACTCTCAAGAACCCTCCGGGTGGAGACACTCACAGGGTGTATGAAGTCGAGTATCGGGGCTCGGTCTCCAGGCCATTGAGCATACGTGTTTCAGCGGCTGAGTCCGGGAGCGATGTGAACATCGGCTACATGCTTCGTCCAAGTAACGCCCAGACTCGCGAACGGATGGCCGCGGGGCTCCTGGAACGCCTGCAGGATCGTTTGATCGGAGCGAAGATTCTCGCGGATATCCGTGATTCGGGGGGCGTTCCGGCGATGCCCATACCGGTGATTGAGTCGGCGGAAGCGTTCCCTTCCGAGCCGCAACCATCCGGAGCCTTGTAGGGGCGCACGGCTATGCGCCCTTCGGTTGTTCGCCCTACGGTTGTTCGCCCTACGGAAGTCAATCCGCGCGGAAGTGCAGATGCACCCTCCTCTGGCGGGGACCGTCGAACTCGCAGAAGAATATCCCCTGCCAGGTCCCCAGAACCAATTCGCCCGCATGGACAATCACCTGCTCGCTAGGTCCGACCAGCGAGCATTTCACGTGCGCATCGGCGTTGCCTTCCATATGGGCGTAGTTGCCCCTATGCGGAATCAGTTTGGCGAGAGTGTTGATAATGTCGCTCTGCACCGATGGATCGGCGTTCTCGTTTATTGTTATCGCCGCAGTGGTGTGAGGGCAGTAGACAGTCAGAAGGCCGGTGCTCCAGCCGTACTCGCGCATCGTCTTCCGAATCTGCGGGGTGATGTCGACGAATTCCATCCGTGAAGCGGTGGGGACGTTTATCGTGATCATAGTGGGGAGAAGTATAGCACCGGGAAACACGCGGAGACTGTCCGACCGCCCGACTTAAGCCACGAGAGTTCTCCCTGTGATTCCACCATGGTATAATGCCTGCTCATTAGTTTGTCAGAATGAAAAGTACCTTAGGCTGGGCTGTGTCAGTGTGTTAATCTCACCCACTTTGATGGGAGGGGGAAATCAATGAGGCACATCCTGAGAGGAACCGGGCCTAACGGCCTGTGCTCTTCGCTACTGCTATTGGTCTCTTTACTTTGCGTTTCTTGCGGAGGGGGAGGGCAGACTACTCTCCCGAATGGTCCTGTGACCCCACCGCCGATCGACGCAGGATCCACGTTTGTCGGCAGCATACAAACTGTCTGTTCGGAAGACATCGCGGTAGACGGCGACCTGCTCTACGTTGCCGATGGACCGGCGGGGGTAGGTGTTGTGGACATCGGAGATCGATCGAATCCTATTCTGGTGACGAACATCCCTACTACTTACGCCTTCAGGATCTACATATACGAGGGACATCTTTATCTCTGCGACGCCTCAGCGGGATTGAAGGTCTTTTCGCTTTCAACACCATCCAACCCGGTCCTCACGTTCTCAGAAGATACCGTATGGGCGACCTCAGCAGCCTTCAAGGACGGGTATCTTTACATCGGAGACCACTTCGCAGGCTTCAGGATATATAAGCTGGATGACCCGGGTAATCCTGAGCTCGTTCAAACTCTCGCGACCGGAAGGATCCGGGATCTCTCTTTCGATGGGGTTACACTTCTTGTTAGTAATGACCTGAAAGGCTTGGCCCTATACCGGCTTGAAACGCCGACCGTCCCGATCCGTACTTACTTGACTGGGAGCGGTCAGTCTAACTTCGAGGATGTGGTCGGTCACCAGAACTTCGCGTTTGTCGCAAGAAATGACGAGTCATCCGCCCTCCTGGCTTTCTACTTCGGGGAGTCCACGGGAGTTCCGCTCGCCTGGGAGGAGCGGCCTTCACGATTTATCGCTGGGCTAACGAGATCCGAGGATCTGCTTATTGTCTCTTGCGGTGAGGATGGTCTTGTCGGCTATGACATTGCGAATCTCCCCGCCCGTTCGAAGCGATGGGAAATTGAAACACCCGGCTATGCCCGTAGAGCAAAGAAGGATGGGCAATTCCTTTACGTCGCGGACATGTCAAGCGTTCGTATCTATGATATGAGTTCGATAGGTGGTGGCCCAATATGAAGAGGCTCTCCGGTACTATCCTGCTGCTCATGATTGCGGCTATGATTGTCACCGTCTTTTGCTTATCGGGAAGTGGGGGGCGGACGCACACCATAGTGAATCCGGCTCGCCAGGCCGGTTTTCTGGATGAGTACGAAGGCTTGGAGGTTCTGTATGGCGATCCTCACGTTCACACGAACCTTTCAGATGGCACAGAGTCGCCCGATTTCGCGCTTCGGTATGCTCGTGATGTCGCCGATCTGGATTGGTGCTGCATTACCGATCACGCGGAGACCCTTGCAGGAAGCGGATCCGATACGATTGAGTACTACAGGTCACTTCCCGGGAAGTATGACGATCCTGGGCTATTCTGCGTGTTGTTTGGATACGAGTGGACAAGTAACAAACATGGGCACAGGAATGTTTATACGACAGATAACAACATTCCCCTGCTGCCTAGCAACGATCCAAGCTACTCGGGAATAGAAATGCTGTGGGACGGGCTGTCGGGTTACGATGTAATCACAGTGGTTCATCATCCAATGATATGGTCTGACATCTGGTGGAAACATACGAACCCTGGTGTGGAGACCTGCGTCGAGTTCTATTCGAAGTGGGGCTTGTCGCTCACTGATGGGAACGAAAGGCCGCTTCCCGATCCCCGTCCCGCAAACGGCGTCTATGTCGCGCTTGCGGAGGGAGGCCTGCGCTATGGTCTAATGGCAGGTACTGATTCTCACATGTCCCGTCCGGGAAGTGTGCTTGGGGAAAGCCCTCAGGAAGGCGCTATCGAGTACTCTCAGCCTGGCCTGACAGGGGTCTGGGCTACATCGCACTCTCGAGAGGCAATCTATGACGCTCTTAAGAACCGGCACTGCTATGGCATGACCGGGACGAGAGTAATGCTCCAGTTTTCGGTGAACGACCACATAATGGGAAGCGAAATCAGCGCATCTGATCCGCCGTCGTTGATCTTCAGGGCCTCGTGCGAGATCCTGATCCAACAAGTCACCTTGCTGAAGATCCACGCTCAGGCCATAGATGAGATTGAGGAATATCATCCTGATGCTCTCGAAATCGAGGGGTCTTTCGTTGACATTGGGTTTACCGACGACGCTGCGTACTTCATAAGGGTTGATCTTGAGAACACGGATATGGCTTTGTCCACTCCTGTGTGGGTCGACAGGATACTCTCCAACTAGGTGATATGATGGCCAGTCTAAAGCTCCCAATGGCGAATCGCTGGTTGCCGGTCACTTCCCGTTTTTGCGGAACCCCGCGTTTCCGCGGGGTGATGTCGACGAATTCCATCCGTGACGCGGTGGGAACGTTTATCGTGGTCATGGCGGGGAGAAGTATAACACTGGTCATAATCGGGGACACCTCACTTCGTCCCGAAGTGCAGGTGTCCCCGATTTCGCCTTGATTTCGAAGCGGTGTGTCCCCCGATTTCTCAGGCTAAAACCCAAATTCCGCCATGAAGAAAATGCTCAGCTTCGACGGCATCGCATCGCCGTGCAGCACGAATATCAGGTTGCCGTACGTTGGATCGACATAATCGCTTGCTTCGATAGTAATCGGTGTCTCGCTGATCGTGTCGGAATCACCCGTTGCGTGATCGTGTCACCCTCGCAGGTAATACTGATCGCAATGACGACATCCTCCACCCTCGCTCTCACCCGGTCGTTTAGGCGAGCTACCGCAATGCTTGCAGGTCCCGGATGGCACTCCTATCTCAATCCCGTATTCTTTAGATTCCATCCACTTCCTTTGCGCTTCCTCTCTTCTTATCATATCTTCCTTTCTTTTTCTTTGTTCCTCCTCATATTTTTTCTCATATTCTTTTCTTTCCTTCTCTCTCTTCAGATAATCATGCAAATACTGTTTGAATAATGCCTCAGGAACACGATTGTATTCACAGCCCCTTTTTGAATAAAATGACGTTAAGTAGTGTTTCAAATCTCCGTAGGTCGGCAGCTTATCTTTATGTCGGATATACTGCTGCCTTTTGACAGTTCCATAAAAAAAGCCCTGTAATTCAGATTCTGCCTTCTTTCTTTTTTTCAATTTTAGAGATGCAAGCCCTTCGCTAAGTTCTTCTTTAGTGGCAGGAGCCAAAGATTCGGATTTTCTGTAAATCTGATACTGTTCCTCATAATCCATTCTATCCAGAGAAGCAAGGTCATGCTTCCTGTACAACTTATCCAGGTATGTTTTAAGATTGGACCTCTTAGCTTTGCTCAGCAGAGATGCAATCCCTTCGTTAAGTTCTTCTTTCGTGGCAGGAGCCCACGATTCGGAAAAGCCTTGAGCCCAAATTTTATAAATCTGATATTGTTCCTCATAATCCATTCTATCCAGAGAAGCAAGGTCATGCTTCTTATCAAAATCATCCAGGTATGTTTTAAGATTGGTTCTCTTAGCTTTGCTCAGCAGTGTGTGCAACTGATATGAGAACTTATCTTGTGCTACTATGAGCCATGCTGCCGAGAGGTCCTTTAGCCGTTGCATGTAGTTGCTGTATAGCTCGATTGGGTTTGCACCAGCAATATATTTGACTCCATACTCGTCCTCCAGCACTCCAAGGTAAGCAAAAGCAACAGATCCCCTATCAGGTCTAGTGTAATCATAACATCCTATTATCCACAAAATAGAACAAGCACCTGTACAAAATGGTAAAGCTGCCCACCAATAGAGCCTCATGCTCAGGAGCATAGTAAAAGCTAAACCTGAGATCAAGATAATGACTGCATAGACAATTTTTTCCATCCTGGCAAATTTACATTGTTTTATGATTTCCTCGTCATATTTACATTGTTCTATGGCTTGCTTGCACTTAGTAGCCATTTTGCGCCCACCTACTTTAGGCTTACCTGCTTCAGGCCCTACAGATGTTCCTATTAAGACTAAAATAGAATAAGCACCTGTACAAAATGGTAAAGCTGCCCACCAATAAAGCCCTTTCCTCAGGAGCACTGCAAAAACCAAAGCTGAGATCAAGACAATGACTGCAAAGACAATTGCTTCTATCCTGTCATATTTACATTGTTCTATGGTTTGCTCGCGCTTAGAAGCCATTTTGCGCCCCCACTAAATAAATCATGCCATAACCGTATACGCCCGCAGCTTACCTGCAAGCTCCAGAAATTATACAAATAGAATCGCCGGTGGTCAATTGCCGGATTACATTGCTTTCTCAATCGCAGATTTCGATTTGGAATTGCAGGCTAAAACCCAAATTCCGCCATGAAGAAAATGCTCAGCTTCGACGGCATCGCATCGCCGTGCAGCACGAATATCAGGTTGCCGTACGTTGGATCGACATAATCGCTTGCTTCGATAGTAATCGGTGTCTCGCTGATCGTGTCGGAATCACCCGTTGCGTGATCGGTCAAGGCCGTTCCGGGGCTGCCGTCCTCGAAAATCTTGATCCGACCCTGGTCATCAGACAGCTTATCCAGAACGTAGAATCGCCCTTCCGAGTCCATGGTGAGATCGCATGCGCTGTACCAGCCGTCATCGTCCTCGGTTTGAGAGCCGGTGCCGAACCAGGCGTTGTCCCACTCATAGTCGAAATAGTGGTACTGGTTCAACTTGACGGCATAATAGTCCTCGATTGACGGGTCCTCCGGATCCTTGACAACCCACCATCGTTGGCCGTCGATGGCCTCGGCGCCCTTGACATAGCCAAGCCATATCCCATCGTGTCCTATCTGAGGACTGGGGAATGGTCCCGGACCATAGTTCTGTGTCCATGAATTCCCAGTGAGCGGGGGATACTTGCGGTACATATTGTTCTGGTAGTTGACGGGGTTGTCGTTTGGCGCCAAAACGACATGGCTGTACTGCCAACTGCCACCGCTCTTACACGCGAAAACATCGGGACACGGACCGCTGGTCCCGGGAGCCGGGGCAGATCCAAGCGGGTTGCCGTTCGAATCGAAATTCTGGGCGGGCCAACTATCGTTGCCGAAACCTGTTCCTGTCGGAGCGGTCGCTATCATGTTCCCCGTCGGTGAAACATCTATCCTGTGATTGCATACCTGGCCCTCATATTCCCATGGCACCACCTGCGCGGTAAACAGGAAATTTGCATCAGCCTGCTGGAATTGATCGGCCAGGTGATATTTCCAGACCGCACCGTCCTGGTAGAGAATCACCAAATCCCCTTCCGGGGTCACAGCCAGGTCTTTGGCCAGCTCGTCATCCCTCAAGGGCATGTTTTTCGTATCGGCGACCGTGATATCGACGTCCACGCAGCATATGGCCTCCCCGCCGTTGCCGTCGGTCAGCTTCACGCAGACCTGCTCCTGGTTGGTGAAGGTGAAATTCTTGATGGGTTGCTCGTCGGTTCCGCTGTCGTATGAATCGCCGAAACTGCCGTCATTATTGAAATCCCACTCGAAAGTAAGCGGGTCGCCGTCGGGATCGGATGAGCCGGAAGCGTCAAACTCGACCACAACAACCCCCCAGTCTTGGGCCGGCATGCCTGTCACAACCTGGACATCGCAATCCGGGTCCAGGTTGCCGGGATCGCCAAAGATGGTCAAATCACCGCTGAGAAAACACGCGAGGTAGACCGGTCCAGGGACATCGTTCGAAACTCCGTATTCGTTCGAGTAATCGTACTCTGGGTATTCAACAATGATCCAATAATCACCATCATCGAGGCTGGCAACCGAGTCAGCGGGAATATCGACGTGGTAGGTCGAGTAATTCACGGTTCCACCGACCGGGGTCATCTCATCCTGATCGAGCCAGTGCGGGTTGAGCAGAACATCCGACTCGATGACTATGTCGTAATCACCCACACCGGCGCTCTCTACACCCCAGTCCCAGACGCTGATATCGAAAACCAGGTCGCCACCGTTTGATCCTGGATCGATGTAGTAAACATCGCCAGAGTACACAACGCTAAGAGCAACAGACTCGGGGGTGTTCGAGGGATGGTCCTCAGGAAGCGGGCCTTCCCAGTTCGCGAGGATTGCGTAGCCGAATACCGTCCCCTTGTCGCTGGGGAAGCGGAGGTAGTAGTTTCGAGTGTTGCTTTCGCCTGTGGTAAATTCCCCGTGAAGGTCGGGATGGTCGTTCAGGTATGTCCACAGGTCCTCGTCGGCGCCGAGGTCATTCGCGAAGTACTTGTATGGGCAAAGAGTGGCTGTGCCGTTGAATCCGGGCGACACGAGTTTGCCCGGTGTATAGCCGAACAGGGGCATCGATGGGTTGGCGAACTCGGTGATATTAAACCATCTGGTGAAGCCGTCAGGGGCGCCGTTGCCCTCGATCGGATCGTCCGGATCGGCGAGCATGCACTGGTCTTCGCCGGGGACCGGATGGATCAGCCCGCTATCGTATCCCAGCACACCCGATCCGTCGCCCATGAAAACGCCTCTCACATCGTAGCCGTTGAACTGCGGCATTCCGGGAAACGGGTGCATGAGAGTAACATCGATGTCGATATCGATGTAGTCGGTCTCGGGAATGACCTCCAGGATGTCGAACTCCAAAGAGGCAGGAATGTCGTTGAGGAAATTCACTATGTTGCCGGTGAACATGCTGTTGCGATCGTAGACTGCCTCTGCCGTCATGTTCTCGACATCGATGAAGACCTCGTAGTAGCCCCACAAATAGGTTTGGGCTGGATTCCCGTGACTCAACGCTTCGGGTGTCATCTCGGACTCTATTGTAGGCATCACAGGGGTGACCGCATTTCCACTGCCTGCACAAGAGGTCACGACAAGCAGGAGCAGAGCGATCATCGGTATAGAAATAACTGTTCGTCGCATCTTTGCCACCTCTTTGGAGTTAATTACCCGCCCGCTTCTATGGCAACAGATAGAGATTTATAATCTCTGTCTTGATTGAATCGATGAAGTGTGTAGCATGATACTGTAAGATGTGTCACTGTTTTCAACTTATCTAATGAATATTTAAACTTGATTCTGCGTCGGTCTGTTGTATATCTATCCCCCTTTAGGGAGGGGGCTTTGGAAAGTCTAGTCTGGCATCTCACTGGGGACGAAAGCGCTTATCATATGAGGGGGGGAGTCCCCGTGGAGGACGACGATATCCCCATCATAGTCACTACCTTCAATCCTGAGTGGCGTGCCTGAGATGGTTGTGGAGTCGCCGAAGCTGCCAATAGAGGTGGTGGTGTTTCCGCTGACGGTCCACACTTTGACGCGCGGCTCACCGGTTGAAAGATCATCAAGGACGAAATAGCGGTTTTGGTCATCCCGGGTTATATCCTTGGCGTTGTTCCAGCCGTCATCATCATCCGTTTGGGAGCCAGTGCCGAAGTAAGCGTTATCGAAGTCCAAGTGGGGTATGTTACCAACCATATAAAGTTCCCACCGCGAGGCATAATAATCCGGATCTTCGAGGAACCACATGAAATCACCTGTAGCGTCAGATTCAACACCCTGAATGTAATCATAGTAAATACGATCATACCCAAAGGTATTGCCATCGGAGATGATGTAATCGTGAACGGAGCCGTATGTATATGAATTACCAACTTTGGTTGTACGGAGAACAATTGTCTGGTGATATCCTGTCGGGGGCTGGATACGGCCGCGTACGAATCCAAGGTCATTTTGAAAAGATCCCGCGGTCATGGCATAGGCTTCAATAGGTTCTGGAGGAGCTTGGCCAAAGTACTGCACAAATCCACCATTGGGATCGTAAATAAAGAGTCCTGGGGTGACTGGTGTGACATACGTGAGAGCAATACCAAGGTATTGGTTCGGGGCGATATCGATGGCGTACATAACTTGGGGAAGATGGATATCGAGGGAAATGAAAAGGGTACCGGTTTGATAGCAGTCGTCTTTGTGGTGCTTGTAGATTTTCTTATCGGCGTAAAGCACCAGCAGGTCGCCGTTGGTGTGATCAATCGTAATATCTACGGCTTCAACCCCTTCGCGTAGCAGAATGTTCTTGGAAGGATAGGCTGTGATGTCAACTGAAACGCAGCACTCTGCTTGGCCGCCGCTGGGATCGCTGACCCTTACGCAGACATCGCCCACATACTCGGTGTCATAGTACTTGAAAGGATGGTCGTCGGCGCCGCTGTTGTAGGGGTCACCGAAGACACCGTCACCATCAAAGTCCCATTCAAAGGTGAGCAGTTCACCTTCAGGGTCGTAGGATTCTGAAGCATCGAACTCAATATCCTTTGCGCAGCCCTTATAGGGCATAAGGGTGATGACATGCACGTCGCAGACAGGATTCTGGTTCTGCGGCTCAGGCGACACGTAGAGGTCATAGCGGAAGAACGCCGCTAGGGGATCTGTTTCGGCAAGGTTGGGCACGCCGAAATCATTGCTGTAGTCAAAGTCATCGTACTGGGCAATGACCCAGTACTCGTTGCCCTCAGTACCCGTCACATTGTCGGCAGGGATATCAACATGGTAGGTCGAGAAGTGCTCGCCGCCGCCAATTGGGATCATCTCACCCGAGGTGAACTGGTGCGGAGAGCTCAGCACCGTGGACTCAATGAAAATCGTTGAGGGTTGGCACTCCCAGCCGAACAGGCTGATGTCGAGTATCAAGTCGCCGCCCTTGTTTACAGGATCAACGTAGTAAACATTGCTGTTGTCCACAACCTTGCAGCCCACAGCCTCTGGCGCGTTTGACGGATGGTCCTCAGGAAGCGGGCCTTCCCAATTCGCGAGGATTGCGTAGCCGAATACCGTCCCCTTGTCGCTGGGGAAGCGGAGGTAGTAGTTTCGAATGTTGCTCTCGCCTGTAGTGAATTCCCCGTGAAGGTCGGGATGGCCGTTCAGGTATGTCCACAGGTCCTCATTGGCGGCAAGGTCATTTGCGAAATACTTGTATGGGCAAAGGGTGGCTGTGCCGTTGAATCCGGGCGACGCGAGTTTGCCTTGTGTATAGCCGAACAGGGGCATTGACGGGTTGCCGAACTCGGTGATATTGAACCACCTGGTGAAGCCGTCAGGGGCGCCGTTGCCCTCGATCGGATCGTCCGGGTCGGCGAGCACGCACTGGTCTTCGCCGGGGACCGGATGGATCAGCCCGCTATCGTATCCCAGCGCAGCCGATCCGTCGCCCATGAAAACGCCTCTCACATCGTAGCCGTTGAACTGCGGCATTCCGGGAAACGGGTGCATGAGAGTAACATCGATGTCGATATCGATGTAGTCGGTCTCGGGAATGACCTCCAGGATGTCGAACTCCAAAGAGGCAGGAATGTCGTTGAGGAAATTCACTATGTTGCCGGTGAACATGCTGTTGCGATCGTAGACTGCCTCTGCCGTCATGTTCTCGACATCGATGAAGACCTCGTAGTAGCCCCACAAATAAGTTTGGGCTGGATTCCCATCCACGGGTGAGCCTGATGTTGTGTCAGCACTCAGTCCGGGTGAGATCGGCTCCGGCCCGCCGCTCGAGCATCCCAGCGATGCAATAATTAGAAGCAAGCAAAGTGCTGCGCTCAGAGTACTTCGATTCATGTCGTTCCTCCAAGGAGGTTCCTCTCGGGGACACCTCATTTCGTCCCCGAAATGCAGGTGTCCCCCCCCAATGCAGAGTCAACCTCCATTATGTGAGATGCGTAAAAGGTTTGCAAATGTCGATCCGGCGTAGTGGCAGCATAAGGAAAATGTCTTCTTTGAGCGAATCCGAGGGTGATCCACGAGAGCGAAAAAGGCCCTACCAGCATCCGTCGGGGAGGTGCTTGGTCAGGAATGCGTCATAGATTCCGTTCGAAGTATGTTCATCCGGATCCTCGTTGCAGGGCGGGTCGGTTGGAGCGAAATTGGCTGTAGTCTGGAAACTGCCCGATACGTAGACGTTCGACGAGCCGTCGGCGGCAACTCCTCTGCCGGAATCATCCATTGACCCACCCCAGGTTCGCGCCCACTTGAAGTTGCCCGATGAATCGAATTTGCTCAGGAAGACATCTGCCTCTCCATTCGTAATCTGCAGATCACCGCCGGCGGGATCGAAATCAACCGTGTCGTAGAACATGCCCGCAACGTATACATTCCCGGAACCATCAGCGACAACTCCATAGCCTGAATCCTCCCAGTCCCCACCCCAGGTTCGAGCCCACAAGAAGTTACCCGATGAATCGAACTTGCTCAGGAAGGCATCGACATACCCATTCGAGATGTGCTGATCACCACCGCCGGGATCGAAATCGACTGTGCCCTCGTAGTAGCCCGTAACGTAAGCATTCCCGGAGGCGTCAACGGCAACTCCATAACCCTCATCCCAGTCTGGCCCACCCCAGGTCTGCGCCCACTCGAAGTTACCCGATGAATCGAATCTGCTCAGGAAGACATCGTACCAACCATTCGATGTGTGCGGATCACCGCCGCTGGGGTCGAAATCGACCGTGCCAAAGAATAGGCCCGTAACGTAGACATTCCCGGAGCCGTCAGTGGCTACTTCAAAGCCGCCATCATCGTCCGCCCCCCCCCAGGTGCGCGCCCACTCGAAGTTACCCGATGAATCGAACTTGCTCAGGAAAACATCGTACGACAAATAATTCGAGGTGTGCCAATCGCCACCGTCAGGGTCGAAATCGACCGTGCCACTGAAATAGCCAGGAATGTAGACATTCCCGGAGCCGTCAGCGGCAACTCCCCAGCCAAGATCAAATTCTGACCCGCCCCAAGTCCGCGCCCACTCGAAGTTACCCGATGAGTCGAATTTGCTGAGGAAGGCATCATAAGAACCATTCGAGGAGTGAGGATCACCGCCGTCGGGGTCGAAATCGACTATGTCCCCGAACTGGCCCGTAACGTAAACATTCCCAGAGCCGTCAGCAGCAACTCCAGCTCCACCATCATTGTCCGGCCCACCCCAGGTCCGCACCCACTCGAAGTTACCCGATGAATCGAATTTGCTCAGGAAGATATCGAGCCCACCATTCGAGGTGCGGGGATCCCCTCCGTTGGGGTCGAAATCGACTGTGTCCCAAAACCAGCCTGTGACGTAGACATTCCCGGAGCCGTCCGTGGCAACTCCATAGCCTTCATCCTGGCCAGACCCAGCGCCAGACCCACCCCATGTACGCACCCAGCCGAAATCGCCCACCCTGAGGTCATATCTGAAGGAAGCCGTCAGGGGATCAGTGTCGGCCGAGTTGGGAACACCGAAGTTGTTCGTGTAGTCAAACCCTTCATACTCAGTAATCACCCAGTACTCCTGGTCCTCGGTACCGTTCACGTTGTCGGCGGGAATCTCGACTTGGTAGGTCGAGTAGTGATCGCCGCCCCCGGTCGCGATTGTGACGGGATCGAAGTTCGCTACTGCAGATAGAACCGTCGACTCGATGTAGATCGTCGATGGCTGGTGCTTCCACCCAAACAGGCTGATATCGAGGATAAGATTCCCGCCGTTGTCCGTGGGGTCAACGTAATAAACATCGCTGTTGTCCATCACATTGCACGCGACCGCCTCCGGGGCGTGCGCCGGATGGAACTGGGGAGCCTCGCCTGCCCAGTCTGCTGTCACAGCGTAACCGTACTTGATGCCGGGATCAGGAACCGCAAAGCGAATCTGGTAGTTTCGGGTGTTGCTTGACCCGGCGAGGAAGCAACCGGTATTCGGCGCGCCGGAGGTCAGGTAGCTCCACAGATTCTCCGTAAGGCCCAGTCCTTCTCCGAAATACTTGTACGGATTGAGAGTTGCCGATCCAGAATAGCCTGGTGTGGCGTAGTTGCCTGGAACGTAACCCCAGATCTTCGGGACAAAGAACTCGGTAGGGTTAAACCATCGGGAGTACCCATCAGCGTTCAGGAGAATCTGGTCGGTTCCTTTGACCGGATACTTGAGATCGGTGTTGTAAGCCAGTGTGCCCGATCCATCCCCGATGAAGATACCCCGCACATCGTAACCATTGAATCCTGCATCATCTAATGGGTGCTTGATGGTCACATTCAGGTCCACAACAACGTAGCCGGGGCCCGGCGCAGTGCCGTTGAAGCTGAACGAAACCCCCGCGGGGTCATTATTTAGGAACTTCACGACGTTTACCGTGAACTCGGTCGAGCGGTTGGGAATGACTTCAACGCTCTT
>CBDUXL010000023.1:0-19949 GCA_965371155.1 uncultured bacterium
CCCCGCGCCCCTACAGCAAACACCCACACAAAGCTGCATGGCTTTTTCAACAGCCTCGAGACGCTCGCGGTCCCGGGTAGTCCCTGTTTGCTCTTCCCTCCGGGACCGCGGTCGTCCCGACCGCATCGATTCTGTTATCAGATCTTCGGAGAAAATGAAAAAGGGCAGACCTCAGGTCTGCCCTAATGGCTCCATACGTGTAGCTCAGTCATGTCGCATCACCCGCTCCTCTTCAAGAGGCCGTGGACCTTCGCGTAGCGTTCCCCCTGCAGGAAGATCGCATAGCCTATCGGGATCAAAACAAATCCTGTCAGGACAAGAGAGCCGGACAGCGGGAGCAGTTCCACGGTGGGCGTGCTTTCGAGAATGGCTCCCCGGACGCCGTCAATGGTGTAGGTCACCGGGCACAGGCGCCCAAGTGGCTGAAGCCACAACGGGAGCGCGTCGATCGGGTAGTACACGCCCGAAATGAGCATGATGATACCCAGAATTATGTGCGCAGCCTGGCTTCCCTTCTCGGCGCTCAATAGTGGGAGCACCGCCACGCCCAGTCCCAGCCCAAGCATCGGAAAGCAGCTCGCCGCGAGAACGATCAGCGCTCCGACGATGTTGGACTCAGACAGGTTCAAACTGAAGAACCAGCTCGACGCGATCAGAACAATGAGAGTCCTGGTAAGCCCGTAGAGTATCGCGAACCACGTAACTCCCACGAGATGGGTCAGCCTGTGGACCGGGGCCATGAAAGTGTACTCCAGGGTCCCTTCCCATCGCTCCCACGAAATGGTATGCGCGATCTCATTGAAGATATTGGCAACGAAGTTCCACATGAGCGCTCCGATTACCAGGTACAAGACCGCCTCATCGTCGCCCATCGTTTTCCCGATCAGCCCGATGGCGAATGTCGAGACCATCGAGTAGACCAGGAAGCAGATCTCCCAGCCGAGGTATCTTCGCGTGAGATTGACGTTCCTCTCGAGGAACGCGTAGCTTGCTCTTAGTTCGCCGGCAACCCTTGTGCTTATGGCTGCGGCGTTTGATGGTCGCATGATATGCCTCCAATCGTTGTATCAGGTTTGAAATCGTATTGCCTGGGTACCGGGTGACGCACCCTGTGGCGCGCCACCCGGACCCGTATCCCTACATACTGCCCGAACTGCTGGTTAGTGCCCGACATCACTCGTCCTCCTCATTCTCGGCCTTGAGTTCGCCTCCGGTCAAGTGGAGGAAGACGTCCTCCAGCGTGATGTCATCCGCTTTCCTGTCGCCGCTGCCGCCGTTCAGATCCTTCAAAACCAGCGACTTCAAGCCTTCCGAAGTATCCAGGGCGATTATCCTGCCCTCGTCGATTATGGCGATCCGATCGCAGAGTCGATCGGCCTCCTCCATGTCGTGCGTTGTCAGAATGATGGTCGCATTGTGTGTCTCCCTGACGTCCTTAATGAACGTCTGGACCTCCCGCTTGCTCTTCGGATCGAGCCCGGTTGTCGGCTCGTCCAGAAGAAGCACGATCGGGCTGGTCAAAAGCGCTCTCGCGATTGCGACCTTCTGCTGCATCCCGCGGCTGAAATCCTCGAGCGAGTCCGTGTAGCGATCCACATCGAACGCGATTTTCCCAAGGATCTCTTTCGCTCTCTTCGGCGCCTCGTTCATCGGTACACCGTAAAGCCGCGCGGTGTACATCAGGTTCTCGTGCGCCGAGAGCTTCTTGAAGAACGCGGCATCGACCGAAACCCTGTTGATGAGTCGCTTGACCTCGTACGGATTCGCGACCGCATCTTTCCCATGTATCCTGACCGACCCCTTGTCGGGAAGGAGCAGGGTGGAGAGAATTCTGATCAGGGTGGACTTCCCGCTTCCGTTCGGGCCCAAAATCCCGAAAATCTCGCCCACCGGAACCTTGAAGTTGACCCTGTCGAGGGCGTGTGTGGTTTTCCGGTGTGGGAGGAAACGGGAGTACCATTGCTCGTGGCCGTTTCCGGCATCCGTTCCATCGGCGGACTTGCCGTTCTTCTTCTTGCGTGACTCCCACTTGCTGAAAGTCTTGTCGATGTCATTCACTTCAATGGCGAACATGGTCTGCCTCCCTTCCTGAAGTGATAAGGTGTTGCTCTGGATTGTCGTTTGCGGTCTTTCGGCGACCGCAGCCGCCCCGTTGGGTTTCATGGCTTGGCTCCCGTATGTCAGACATAATGGTCAATAAAAAAACCCTCGATCAGGTCGAGGGTCTGTGCCTTCCGGTATTGGCCGCTCACTTATGTAGTGAGCACCTCCATTGGAACACAGACACCTCGATAGGGATGAAGCGGCCCGGAAATATCGGTGCGAAACCTGTATCCGGACACACTGATCCCCTCAGCGTTGATAATGCTAGCGAAAAGATGCCGACAGGCCCCTTTCCTGAGGACCGCAACGCTATGGTGATATGTATAAGGCGCTTTGCGCATGGGTTCTTGTTTTTTCTGCCTAGATATCTTTCGACACTTGTCTAATGAAGCTGAGCGTTTATAACAGATTCTGAGTATAGTGTCAAGGTAATTATCGTATATTTTCCGAAATAATGCAGAAAAAACCTGACTCCCTCAGCCTGGGGTATACTTTTGTTCGATGGTCGGCGAGAAGAAGCTGAGAGAAATCGCTATCGGGGATATACACGGACGTCTCGATGCGCTCGAGGCCATGCTTGACATCATCAAGCCCGGCGACGGGGATGCCCTGATTTTTCTGGGTGACTCTATCGATCGTGGTCCGGATTCCGTCGGGGTTCTCGATCGGCTGATCGCGCTGGACCGTGAGCGGAGCGCACGGGATATCTTTCTCATGGGCAACCATGAGGAGATGATGTTCAGATGGGCGGGGTTGCTTGCGGATGACGGCTACAAAGACGCCTGGCTGGGTGTCGGTGGATATGAGGTGCTGAGAGACTGGGGCGGGAGTATCCCCGGCGAGGTGCTGGGCTGGCTTCAGGAAAGGCTTCGTATCAAGCACAGAACCGATCGGGCGTATTACGTTCATGGCGGATTCAGGGAGGGTGCCGATTTCTACGAGGCGACAACCGACGATGAATGCAGGTGGCTGAGGGGGACGTTTGTCAGGTCTGTGTATCGGTATCCCAAGCCGGTTTGTGTGGGGCACACGACAATCGACCGCGTGCCCGGTGGAATGCTGGGCGGCGGCCCGGTTCTGAACTACGAGAGGAATGTGATGTTCCTCGATTGCGCGTGTTTTGCTACCGGGGTCCTGGCGGCGTATGACGTCCTGAACGATGAGGAAATCGTCGTGCGAGTGTGAGCGTTCTGATGGTTAGGCAGGTGCAGCGAGCCAGTTACTCCAACTGTGAGCGGATTTTGTCGAGTATGGGCCTGATGTCTTTCTCGATGATCCGTGCGTAGCCGTGCTCGGTGGCGAGGCGGTATGCCTCCTCGGCCAGTGCGAGAGCGTCCTTTGCATTTCCCTTTTTGGCCAGCACATCCGCCTGGTGTGCAAGGCACTCAGCCAGCCCATCCGGCAGGCCAAGCTCGCGGCAGATGCGCTCCTTTCCCTTAAATAGCGCCATTGCGCCGTCCAGGTCGCCACGGCCCTTGAGTATTATCCCCTGGTTGCCAAGACAGCTCTGAAGGAGAGGCAGGTCACCAAGCTCGCGGCAGATGCGCTCCGATTCCTTGTAGAGCGCCATAGCACTGTCCAGGTCGCCGCGATCACGGAGTATCAGCCCCTGGTTGCCAAGAAAGGCCTGAAGGTCACGCGGGTCACCAAGCTCGCGGCAGATGCGCTCAGCTTCCTTGTACAGCGCCATCGCCCCGTCCAGATCGCCACGTTGCCAGAGTATCGCCCCCTGGTTGCCAAGAGAGAGCTGAAGGCCGTACAGGTTGCCAAGCTCGCGGCAGATGCGCTCCTTTTCCTTGTAGAGCGCCATCGCACCGTCCATGTCGCCACGCAGGTAGAGTATATTCCCCCGGTTGCCAAGAGAGCGCTCAAGGCCTGGCAGGTCACCAAGCTCGCGGGAGATGCGCTCCTGCTCCTTGAATAGCGCCATAGCGCCGTCCAGGTCGCCACGTTCATGGAGTATGATCCCCTGGTTGCCCAGGCTCCGTGAGAGGCCATCCTGATCATTAAGCTCGCATGAAATGCGCTCCTGCTCCTTGAATAGCGCCATTGCACCGTCCAGGTCGCCACGGTCCATGAGTATCCACCCCTGGCAACGCAAGCAGGTTGCGAGGTTCTTGAGGTCATCGGTCTGACGGTACCGCTCAGCAAGCAATTGCCATAGCGAAAGCGCCTCCGAGAGATGCCCGGTGTCATGCAGCAACTTCGACGCACGCATTAGGCCCTCGCCATCGGGAACCTGATCCGGCGCATCCAGTACGGGCTTATAGGCATCCACAAGACGCAAGGGCGAAGCACCCTCGATTTTCACCCAATAGCGTTTTACCTCGAACTGATTCTCCTGCCAGGCTTGTTCGAAGAACTCAAGATCGGCAAGTAAATCGTACAGCCCCTGCCAAGCCTCTGCTTCTGCAAGTTGCCAGGGTAGTTCGTCAAGTACTCGTGGGCTTAACTCGAGCGTGGCGAAATATTCAGCCAGACGCAGATGGCGTTTTTGCTGGTCATCCGCCGTTGGCAGATAGCGGTCCTCAACCGCCTGACGCATGTAGTCATGGAAAAATCCGATCAAACCTGAACGACTCACAAGCGAATGCTCGGCTGCCAAATAGAGGGGAGAAAAAACTGCCATCGGAAGCGGTTCGCTATCCTCTCCCAGAAGGTGAAGAAGCTCCGCTTCCGAAAGGCCACGACGCGCAGCCCAAAGCAGCGTCATGGAATCGCGCACCAGGCCCGGTCGATCACGCTCGTAGTCCTCCTCATAGCGTTCGAGTATCATCTCATACAGGTCATCTGTTCTCTTGGCAGAAAGGTAATGCTCAATTCGCTCATCAAGAAGGGCGTGCTCCCCGAACAACCGAAGTTCCTCCAACAAGGCCCTGAGGAACAATGGATTACGCGACTGGTCGGCGGAAGCGATCTTTTCAACTCGAGTCTTGCTGAGACTCTTTCGATACTGCGCGAGGTAGTCGCGAATCAAGTGCTTGCGTTCGTCATCCTCGAGCAGCTTGACTTCCATCGTCGGCCATTCGCGTTTTTTCAAATCGTCAAGCGGACGTCCGGGAAGCGTGGAGAGAATCAGCCTGATCTTCTCCGGTATGAATGGAGGCAGCCATACGAGATCGGGTGCGTTGTCGCGATCTTCTAGTTGGTTGAGAGCGTCAAGGATCAGCAAGATACGACCATCCCCAATCCTCGCGTTCGCCATGTGAAGCCAGTTCGCAAATGCCGAGCGAAGCTTGTCCGGTTCGGTGGGGATGTCTTCCTTGATGTCGAATCGCCTCTTGAACTCGCCCATGATTCGCCTGAGCATCGCGGCCCAATCGGCGGAGTACGGAGTTGCGCCGATGAAGTGCATGATGAGAAAATCGTCAGGATGATCCTGACGGCACTTAGCCGCCCAATTTGCCAAGAGTGCCGACTTGCCCGATCCCGACTCGCCAAGCACAACAAGAGGTTGACCGTCTCCCCGCACATGCTCATCCAGTCGATCAAAATACTCGTCGCGCCCGATATACACCTTGAACCGACTCTCCGCAAATGCTTCATGCTCTGCAGCTTCACGGTCTAGCGGATCAAGCTCCTCGCCTTCGGGGAAAAGTTGATCTATTAACTTGGTGAAATCGTCCAGAACAAGCTCGCCGAAAGCATGCGGGTCCTTGTAGTTCTCACGAACCGGCATACCGCTCTTTCGAATGTGCTCCTTGAGAACCACAAGTTTCTTCCGACGCTTCTCCGCACGGCTTTCTGCGTCATCAGGCCCAAGTTTCTCTATTTCCTCCAGCGTGGGGCCTTCAAGAAGTTCCGCCCTTCTGGCTGCCGGCAGAGAGTAGACATAATGCGGATCACGGAAATAGAAGTACGCATGGTCGGCCATTTCGGGATTGTTCAAAACGCCATGAAGGATCTCCAGTTCTGTAACCGACTTATGGCGGTGCTCACCAAGCCACGGTTCAAGGACGACAAGCTCCTCTGATATCTCCAGGGGGATCCAACCATACTTCTCGCCGAGCATTCCGATAAAATACGGCCGACACTCTTGGATTTCCTTCAGACAGATCGGAAGCACCTTCCCCTCGGCTTTTTGCTCGTCGGTGATTCCCCAGCGAAGATCAACCTCACCCCATATCGCCCCGCGCTTCTCGCATATTCTGCGCAGCTTCGGGAAGACCCTCTTCACCAACTCCTCCCGTTCCTCTTTCATATCCCGAAACGTCGAGGAGATAAAAACCCGAATTACCCTCTGTTTCTGTGCCGGTTGTGCAATGACGCCTTTCACAAGAGATCACTCCTTTGGAGGTTACTGCTCTTTTTCCAGCTACTGATGGACTCCTCTCCAGCTTACTCCCGAACTATAGCGTTTCCACTTGGCAAAAATCAAATAGGACCGCGGATGGTCTGCAAAGGCAACTTTTACTCTTCCCGAGCCTATAGTATCTTTAGGACATGGATTCAGCGCTGAACCCAACTGTTAGCGAGATCGTCATCAGGCTCCTCGTAAGCCTTGTGATCGGACTGGTCATCGGATTGGAAAGGGAAATCCAGCACAAGGCAGCCGGTCTCAGAACCAGCGTGCTGATCTGTATCGGTGCGACAATCTTCACAATCGCCTCGCTCATGTTCCATGGCGAGGGGATCATGGCGGACCCATCACGGATAGCGGCGCAGATAGTCACGGGAATCGGCTTCATTGGTGCGGGGGCCATAATTCAAACCCGCGCGAGCGTGCATGGACTGACGACCGCTGCGACAATCTGGCTGATGGCCAGCCTGGGACTTGCCGTGGGTCTCGGGGCGTTTGTCCTCGCCATCGGCGGAGGGCTTCTCGCGTTGATTGTCCTCCACCCGCTACAGGCAATGGAGAGAGTGTTGAAGGGCAAGAAATCCACGTTCAACTACAACGTAACCCTCACCGAGTGTGGCCCGGCGCTCGAGAAAATCATGAGGGCATTGCAATCCAGCCCGAGCGAGGTAAAGCAACTCCGCGCAAGGAGACTGGATGAAGCCAGGCAGGTTCTGTCGTTTGATTACACCGACAAAGACGAAGCTCATGCGCGGCTTCTTGAGGATCTGTCCAGGACCCCCGGAGTAACCGAAGTGACAACCTCGGAGGATCGGTGAGCGGAAGCGGCAGAAAGAAAACAGCGCGCAAATACACGCTGATTGGACTCCTCACGATTATCTTGCCGGCTTTACGCGCCTAATCCTCGCGCATGGTAAATTGGTCCTCGAATATGGTCGCACGCACGTCCAGCGCACCGAGCATGAGCCTCTTGACCTCGTAGTCGATTCCGCCCCACATCGGCGGTGAAGTCGGGTCGCCATCACCGTAAGGCGGCGGGAAGTTGGGCCAATTCTGGTACGTCGGATCAATATCAGACCCATCGGGATACAAGCTGTATTTGTTGTACTCGCCATTCCTGAGAGTGCCCAGGTCACCGTAGCAGATGATCCAATAGCCGTTGCAGTGGGTTCCCTGCATAGTGGAGAAATCAAAGGGAATATAAGCGAAGTCGCCCTTGGGGTAGTTCTCTTCTGTCCAGATGGTTTGATACGGCTCCCAGAGGCCACCGGCGCCGGGACGCGCTGCAGTAAAGCCGAGCCGCGATTCTCCCATCACGGTGAATTCGATGAAGTTATAGTCATTGGTTCCGGCGTCGTAGTCATAAAGCATGTGCGCGATGTTCACCATCGGAACGCCCGGGCCGGCAAGGGGATTGGTCGGGTAGCTAGATAGGTGTCCGTTTTTCGCCAAGGCATCGATCGGAATCATCGGGCCGTCCGCGGGAGCATTAGGCTGGTACAAGAGCAACCTGAAAGCGGACACCCAATCGGTAAGGAAGTCGGTGTAGAAATCATCCTGCATCGCAGAGCTGGTGTCTGCAAGCGGAGGTCCGCCGCCGATGATAGCGTTACCACGGCGCTTGTAGGGGGTAAACGAGTTAGGGAGTGGTTCGCCGGGAGGGCCTGGATCCGTCGTCAGGTTCCCGCCATCATCGCTTATCCCATCATCGCGTATATATCTGGTTGCGAGCTGGCTATGATAGTCGGTCAATGCAGGGTATTTGCCCTGGTGGTCTCGAGCGAAATCATCGAGAGAAAGGACCAATAAGCTGACGTTGTTTTTTACGGCGTGAAGGCGAGCTCGCTCCTTCGCCTGGCCGTATGTAACGAGACTGATGGTGGTAAGCACACCGATAATGGCCACAACCATGAGAATCTCGATCATTGTGAAACCGCGCTGGGACCGGTTCGGCTTGAGAAACATTAGGTAATACCTCCGGGTGTCTGAAACAAGGGAGAGGTTCTGACTGTGGCGGCTAATTTCGCCGGCATGGTATACGACACACATGCCCGCCTGATGGTTTGATTGGGGGTAAGAGATTGTAGAAAGGAACCTCTGGGATTTAATCACCCCCGGACGGACACCCCGCCGGGAGAACCGCCCTCATAAGTAAAGAAACCACAGGATTCGTCTGCTGTCAAGGGCCTGTCAATCCGTGAAGCCCTGGCTGGACTCGGTCCAGATGATGAAAAACTCGTCCCCGACGAACTGCACCTGGGTGCCGTCCTCGAGCTTAGCCACCCCGAAATCGATACGGACCCTGAGCTTGTCGCCGGGCTTGCCAATGGCGTTTTGCTCCCCGCCGATGGTGCCCAGGTTGTCGAACGAGCGGTACTCGATTACTGTCCCGGAATCACCAACCCATACCAGCTCACCATTCTGTTCCATAAGGCACGGGGTGAAATCGACGTAGGTCCAGGCAGCGTCGAAGTTCTCGATTCGGATCCGGAAGTCGAAAAGAGTATCCAGGCTGGCGCGGGTGACAGGTCTACTGACCTCGAATCTGATCTTGCTTAATTTGTGCAGTGGGATAGCAACGGTCCTTCCCGCCTGTATCGGCACATCACCAATATACATGTGGTTGATCCAGGAATCCGAGCCGGCGTAGGGGATAAGATCGTTGCCGTTGTCGTCATCCCAGAATTCCAGGGAGCTATTGCATCCAGCCGCAAATACCGTCGCGACAAACGCTAGAATCACAAGCCAATTGAGTCGATTTCGCATGACAGACCTCCGCAGGACGCCCCAAGGCGTTTCTATCAGGTTTATCCTTCTTTAGTATCCGCAGATAGGCGAATGTCTTTCCGCCTTCTGTACGGATCGTTCGGGCAGTATATCACAAGTCTCGACAGGAACCAAGGGTTCCAAAACGATAAAAGCCATAGCAAGGATAGTCCAAAAGACGAATAGAGCCAGGGCAGTGAGGCTGCTAATTGCCTGGTCCCTGTGTATTCCGTCGAATGTTTACTCCACCGGGCGGTTGGCAAAAACCCGTCAGGACAACGAGGGCGCTGCTTGCTGCAGGCCTGAATAAAAGTTCTTCAGCAACCTGCTAGGCTACGCATAGAAGTATGCCATCGGCAATTTCTTCAACCTGGGCATCAGTTAGGTGACCGAGGTGCCTGAGTATTCTGCCCTTGCTCACAGATTTGACCTGAAAGCAGTCGGCTCCCGATTTCTTTGTCAACCCATTGGTGCTTGTGGGGTCCAGTGCGACTATCCAGGGACAGTCGGAGAATGTCTTCTTCCAATGCCTTATAGGAACAACGATTCGAAGCTCAAGTAAGGCGATGGAATCCAAACTCATTACAACCGCCGGACGAGGCTTCTTGATCTCCTGCCCGATTGAGGGATCAAAATCCACCTCCCACACCTCTCCCCTCAGTGGTTTAATCATAGAGGTCGTTCACTCCGAAAGCTTCGAATTCGGTCAAGTCTGTACTTGTAGAGTAGTCTTCCTTCGCTTTCTGTGCAGCGGCGGAAAGGACTTTGTCCCTTTCTCCCCTCGGCAGTTTTCTGACTTCTGAGGGAGACATCGGCAAATCCGACCGTGCCCGTCTTGCATAAGAGAGATCTTCAATGCATCCAGGACAGAGCCTCTCAGCCTTGTCTCTGGAGATTATTTTTTCAGCCAGGGCACGCAGAGTCATCTGCTTGAGCTTTGTTGGAATCTCCTGCCCTCTGAATGTAGAAGGTTCCTGTTTTCTCCATCCGCGCACACTGAACTCAATACATAAACTATTATAGTGACTTTTGCTTATGATTCCCAGATCCGTTGCCCGGCGCGCCCAGGCTTGCATACTTAGACCGTATTTCTCCTTCAATAACCCGAGCTCTCCCATGCCGACGAAACGGCGGCTGGTTCCCAACTCTCGCCTTGCCACATCGGCCGGAACCAGGAACGCTGCTGCGAAACGATGAGCAAGACTCTCCTCTTCATTCGACGGGAGTGCATCACAATTCATGAAAAGGTGACCCAACTCATGTGCAAGACTATAGCGCCGCCGGTCAGCGGGCATCGCCATGCTAATAGCCGTCACAGCTGTACCCGAATTGAGCCGGCCTGAAAGCCCGTCAAATCCTTCCTCGGCCTCCGGATAGCCGACAACAATGCATCCCTGGTCCTCCATGGACTGAGTGACGCTTTCGATCGGAGCGTCGCCAAGACGCCAGGTCTCTCGAAGCCCGCAGGCGGCATCTTCTGCATCCTCAAGTGTCTTGACCTTCCAGGGTTCCAACGGACTTGGCTCCATGCCGGGGTTTAAAGCATTCTGTAGCCAGATTTGCCCTTCAACAATGTCCTGCACCCTTGCCTTTATCCGCTCCTGCCTTCTAATTCCCAGATCCGCTCTCTTACGATACGCCAGCCAAGTGATGGAAATGGCTGGCTCGCTCAAGAAATAGGAAGGCTTTAAACCAAGAACAGCCCCGAGAGCTGAGAAAAAGCCTGGACCAGGTGTACTTTTGCTCCTTTCGTACTTGGAAAGACAAGCCTTAGTGATGGCCTGCCCGTGGGTTGCCAATAGCTCTACCATCCGATCTTGCGTCAAGCCCGCCGCAAGCCGAGCATGTCGAATGCGATCGCCTATCATTTTTTTCTCGTGCGTTTACAGGAGATGAGCTACAATCAAACTTATCAACGTTGACATTTTAACACAAACCTTGAGCCATGTCAACAGTAAGCCCTGAAAATGACAATTTCAGGCATTTTCTGACGAATCGGAGCCAGCAGCTTCAGCGAGGTTCCTGGAGTCAATTTCACAGTCCCACGTGCGGGACTCCGGCGCCCCAGCGGATCACATTCACAAGCTCCAGAATACTTGTTTCAAACAACGAAATCAGTGTTCCGGGAAGAATTCCGATGAAAATCATTAAGAATACGAGCGGCAACAAGCTAATTAGTTCGCGTCTGTCCAGATCAGTGAGCCAGTTCCATCGCTCGTTCAATGGCCCCATGAAGACTTTCCTGACCATGATCAGCATGTATGCCGCGGTAATTATGATCCCAAACACCGCAATCGGCGCCAGTATCCGGAAGAATATAAGGCCTGAGGATGTAGTGAACTCGGTTTGGTGGAATGCTGCAAAAAGGCTCCAGAATTCGCCCCAGAAACCCGAAAGTCCGGGAAGGCCGAGGTTCGCCAAACTAGCGATTATGAAAATGATGCCGTATATCCGCATCTGCGGGAGAAGCCCGCCGAATGCGTTGATATCGCGAGTGTGCGCACGGTCATATATAACGCCGACGAGGAGGAACAAGCTTCCGGAAATCACCCCATGGTTGAATATCTGCAACTGAGCCGCGGTCATTCCCCACTTGTTCAGCGCGGCCATACCCAGCAGAGCAAATCCCATGTGGCTGATGGATGAATAGGCGACCAGCTTCTTCATGTCCGGCTGCGCCATTGCCACCAATGCCCCATAGACGATATTGACCACCGCCATAATGCCGAGTATCGGGGCGAGTGCGTAGGTTGCCTCCGGGAAGGTGGGGAAGCTCATCCGCATGAAGCCATAGGTCCCCATTTTCAATAGGACCCCTGCAAGGAGCACGCTGACAGCAGTCGGTGCCTCGACGTGAGCATCCGGCAACCATGTATGGAACGGGAAAATGGGAACTTTGATCGCGAAGCTCAGGAAAAACGCCCAGAAAAGGAGCATCTGCCATCGGAAGTTTCCTGGGGTCCCCAGGGCTTCGGGAGCAATTTGCTGCAGCTTGATAATATCGAATGTCTGGCGACCGGTCAGGAAATACAGTGCGATGATTCCCAACAGCAGGAATACAGATCCAAACAGGGTGTACAGGAAGAACTTGAGAGCGGCGTACTCTTTCCTGGGTCCGCCCCAGATTCCGATAAGGAAATACATAGGCACCAGGACCAGCTCCCAAAACACATAGAAAAGCAGGTAATCCAGGGCCGTGAACGTGCCCAGCATCCCCACCTCCAGAAGCAGGAACCAGCTCATGTATTCCTTAACACGCCTGCCGATATTGAAGGAGGCAATGATTGCCACGGTGCTCAGGAGCGTGGTCAGGAGCAGCAACGGGAAGCTGATACCGTCCACACCCAAGTGGTATTGGAACTTCGCGATGGTGTACTCAGCCTCTCCGATTTCCGTGGCCGGCCTGTCAGTAAGGCTGACCCAGGGCCTTAACTCCTCAAATTGCATCTCATCCGTTTTGCGATCGTAGTAGTACTCCCTGATGGCCCGAAGCCTGATCGGCTGCTTCTCCCCGTCGACAATTACCTGGGGGGATCCGGTTTGGTCGAGCTCATAGGGCAATACCCCTCCCTCAACGCCTTCTTCGTCAACCAGGCGGAAAGAGCCGTCGGGACGAGTCGTCAGTCTTGTGTCGGTTTGATCTATGAAAATGATGTTGCCGCTGTCGGTCCGAGCATTCTCGAACCCCCAAAGCATCATCGCGCAGAGGATCAGCGGCAGGAGGGTGTAAACAAGGCTATTGATGCGAACGAACCATACTCCCCTCGAGGGGGCGGCCATGTTGAAAAAGATGCCGACGACAGGAAGAAAAACGATAAGACTGAGGATACGGGAGAGTTCGGTGGACTGCTGATTTATCAGCTCGCCTCTCTGGAACAGAATCCAGATGCCCGCCATGATGCAGCCTGTGACAATCAGCCAGATCAGGCCGGAAAGCTGGGCAAGCCAGCCTTGCTTCAGTTCCCGCTGGAGGTCCTCCACGGTTTGCGGCATCTCGAAGACATCGTCATCGACCGGAGGTGGCCTTGTATCGTGATCGCTCATTACAGTTCACCGCTTGCTTTTCTACTGCTTATTTCAAGCGCCCCCGACTGCCATCCTGACGAACAGAGTCAGGAGGTAGTAGAGGACGAAAACTATGATCACCATCATGTAGTTCTGAACGTAGCCCGACTGGATCGGCTTGATGATGTCCGAGAAGAATCCGACCACCCAGGCACATGCGTTGACGAGGCCGTCGACGACCGTGTCGTCCCACCAGCGCTGTAGCTTGCTGATCATGATGGTCAGCCAGCCTGCGGCGTTCACAATGCCGTCCACCACGTAGTTATCGAACGCCTTCGCAACCTGGGTGATGAGGAAAATGGGCTGAACGATGTAATCCTCGTAGAACTCGTCAATGTAGTACTTGTTGAACAGCAACTGGTAAAGCCCCTTATAACGGAGCTTCCATTGCCGCTTGAGAACGGCGCCATACTCGGTGTTGTTGATTTTCAGCCCGAAATGCACTCCCAGGAGCGCGATCAGGAGGCTCAACACCATCAGGCCGATCGTGAGACCGTCCGGAGTCGGGTAGTGTGGATGCCCGTGGTGCAGGTGCTGCCCGATCAGGTTCCCCCGCTCGCCGAAGAACGGCGTTCCGATGAAGCCATAGAACATCGAAAACACCGCGAGTATCGCCAGGGGTATCCACATGCTCTTTGGAACCTCGCGGGGTTCAGGAACCGATTCTCCGTGATGGGATCCTTCCTCCTCAGCGAATGGACCGGGCGGAACCTTGAATGGGGCGTACGCTTCGGTGTCTGCTTCTCCCTCGGGATGATGTCCATGCTCGGGATCCTGGAGAGCGCGATACTCGTAATTCTTGTACCTGCCCAAAAAGACGTAGCCGATGAGCCGGAACATGTAGAACGCCGTAAGGAACGCTCCGGCGAGCCCAAGGACGTAGATGATATACAGCCCGGGATTCGGGGCAATGACCTGGACATATTCGACATGTTCCCCGTGGCCGATGACTCGCTGGTAGCCATTCTGCGCAAGGTGGAACGCTCCGGCGAGGATTTCGTCTTTGGACCAGAAGCCCGCGAATGGGAAAATGCCGCAGAGCGCGAGAGTACCGGCCATGAACGTCCAGTAGGTAATCGGCATGCGTTTCGCAAGGCCGCCCATGTAGCGGATATCCTGGATGTGGCGGCATCCGTAAATGATCGCGCCGGAACCGAGGAACAGGAGGGCTTTGAAATACGCATGGGTCAGCAGATGGAACACGCCCGCGGAAAGCGCGCCTACGCCCAGGGCGATCATCATGTATCCGAGCTGGCTTATAGTCGAGTAAGCCAGGATGCGTTTCAGGTCATACTGCACCAGGCCGATAGTCGCCGCACCGAAAGCGGTGATCGCTCCGATCCAGGCAACAGTCATCATCGCGGTCGGGCTCATCTCGAATAGCCAGAAGAACCTCGCGACCAGAAAAACTCCAGCGGCGACCATGGTTGCGGCATGGATCAATGCACTGACCGGTGTGGGGCCTTCCATCGCATCGGGAAGCCACACATGCAACGGGAACTGTGCCGATTTACCCATTGCGCCCATGAAAATGAGCAGCGCCGCGGCGGTCGGGAGCCAACCAAGGTTCACCGCATTCCAGTTGTAACTGGTTAGGACCTCACGAATCCTGACGAAGTCGAAGCTGACCGGTTCCTTGGTGTAGGTGTACATCAAAGCGAGGAGGAAAATCCCCAGCATGAATCCGACATCGCCGATCCTGGTAACAATGAATGCCTTCAACTGGGCGGCGTTGGCGGACGGTTTGAACGTGAAGAATCCGATCAGGAGGTAGGAGCACAGGCCCATGACCTCCCATCCGATCAGGAACGTGAGAATGTTGTCGGAGAGAACCACGCCGAGCATTCCGGTAGCGAACAGAGAATGTTCGGCGAAATAGCGACCGATATGCTTCCGCCCGTAGTCATCGTCCCACATGTACCCGATGCTGAACCACTGGATACAGGTGGCAACCACGGAGACCATCCAGACGGTGAAGATCGAGATTCCATCCAGGTTAACGCCGATATTGACCTTCCATTCACCGAACCCAAACCAGGTGACCCTGAACGCCTCTTTCCAGTACTCCATTTCCTCAGGAGTACCGATACGGTGCCCGTCCTTGAGGAACTTGATAAACAGGAATGTTGAGATCACGGCCGACAAGCCGATAGCACCGACGGAGATGTACGGTCCCCACTTCTGGGCCCACTCGCGAGTGTCGCGACGGATGGTCAGCTCCAGGGTGAGCAGAACAAAGGCAAGAAAAGGCAGCAGCACTATCCAGTGCGCGAGCGTTTCGGGGAAGTATATCAGTGCCGGTTTCATCTTCAGCCCGTCAGATTTCGGTAGACCCTACCACTTGAGGATGTTGATATCCTCCATGTTTATTGACTTGTAGTGCCTGTATGCGGCGATAGCCAGCGCCAGGCCGACCGCGACTTCCGCAGCCGCGATTGTAATCACGAAAATCGCGAATATCTGGCCGACCGGGCTCGGAATATCCTGCGCCCGGTTGAACGATTGCAGAGTGTAGGTGACGCCGTGCCTCTGACAGAACGCCACCAGAATGATATTGCATGCGTTGAACATTATTTCGAGTGACATGAGGATCGCGATAGCGTTTCTGCGTGCAAGCGCACCATAGATGCCGACGCAAAAAAGCAGCGTGGCGAGAAGCACATAGAAGTGTATCGGCACCGGTATCTCGGTGTAGCTCATTCAGACACCTCCGTCTCAACAACATCCGCCTCATTCTCTACCTGACCCTGGTCGCTGTCTCCAGCATCAGGCTGAGTGGTGAGGGCGGTTTCACCGGGCATATCGCGTTCGGCACGAGCGAGAATGAGCGCTCCGATCATCGCGATCATCAGGATCACGCTGACGATCCAGAATACCAGGGTGTATGTGGTCATCAGGCTCTGGCCGACCAGTATCGTGTTCTCCGTTGCGGGGAATTCGTTGCGCTTGGGGGAAAGTGCCCATCGGGTAAATCCCACATAGTGGCCCTGCTGGTTGCAGAGAAGAACTGCGAACATGACCATCGCCATAGCGACCGACACACCCAATGCCGTGACGCTTTGACGGTTGTGCGCGATGATTTTCTTTCCCGCAATGCCCTCGGAGAGCATTATCGCGAAAATGATCAGCGTCACGATTCCGCCGGCATATACAAGCACCTGCACGGCGGCGAGGAACGGGGCGTTCAGGAGCACGAATACACCGGCGACAGCCACAAAACAGAGAGCCAGCAGAAGCGCAGCGTGGACCAGGTTGCGAGCGGTGACCACTCCGATAGCGCTTCCAAGAGTAACGATGGTCATCATCCAGAAATGGATGTGAGGCTGCGCCGCTCCGAAGGGGTCGGAGACAAGAAACAGAAGGTAAGGTCCAATGCCTTCGTATACGTCGGAGTGTCCCATTACGTTTTCTCGTCCGGCTCGGCCGTGTCCGCGTCGGTCTTGGCTTTCTCGGCTTCGGCTTGCGCCTTCTCACGGGCGGCCCGTTTCTCGGCCGCCTCCCGCTTCTTTCTGTCCTTCTCCGCCAGCATCGCCGCATATTCCTGCTCGGTCGCGGATCGTCTCAATCCTGCAACCGTCAAGTAGAGGCCGTCGTGCGAGTAAGTGGCGAAGTCATATATCGGGTCCAGCACGATGCAGAACTCGGGGCAGGATTCCTCGCAAAGCCCGCAGAAAAGGCATTTGCTGAGATCAACATCGAACAAGCCCACATGGCGTTTCCTGTTCTCATCGACCTTCGGAATGATATGAATGCACTCAACCGGGCAGATCCTCATGCACTGGAGACAGCTAATGCAGATGTCGTCGCCTTTCGAAGGCTCGAACAGGAGCGAGATCTTTCCGCGATAGCTCGGGTCGGGCTCTACCCTCTGCTCCGGGTACTGAACGGTGAATTTCCTGCGGAACAGTGTCTGGGCCGTGATATAAAGCCCGGCGCGGATGCCCCAGAACGGAAGCAGAACCTTGGAGAGCTTCCTGAGGAAAGATTCTTCCGGCTTGAGATCAGACATGTTCTATTGCGCGGCTCACTTTTTGTTTTCAGCGGCGGCCCGACGCAGTTTCAGTCTCCTGGCGTCGTTGTACGCCCCGATGCCGTCGGTAATAAGGAGCACGGCGACGATAATAATCGCCGGGAGAGCGTATGTGTTTGTGTAGACGTTCATGAACAGCGGACGGATGTAGTCCTCGTAAATCCGCCAGTTGTTCTCCTTCCAGATGATGAAATCGAAGTCGGAGAACCGGAGGTAGGCGGTAAAGATAATATTGACCAGGGCCAGGGGCAGGAGCACCTTCCACGCGTAATCCATCATCTGGTCGATCCTGAATCGCGGGAATGTCCCGCGGAACCATACGAACACACACAGCCAGAACCAGGCTTTCAGCATGAACCAGATGAAGCTGGAAAGGAACTCACCCAAAAACGGGAACTCGAACGGTCCCTTCCATCCGCCGAAGAACACGACTGTCATCACTGCGGCGGCGATGAACATGTTCGCGTATTCGGCAAGGAAGAAGAACCCGAACTTCAGGCCGGAGTACTCGGTGTGGAAACCTGCAACGAGCTCGCTTTCGGCCTCGGGCAGATCGAACGGCGTGCGGTTCACTTCGGCAGTCATGCACACAAGGAAAATGAAAAAGGCGATGAACTGCGGAATGAAGAACCAATGAACCACGGTTTTCTGGGTTTCCACGAGTCCGACGGTCGACAGCGTACCGCTCATGATGATCGGGCCGAGCACGGCCAGGGTCATGGGAATCTCATACGACATCAACTGCGCGATAGATCGTATGGCGCCGTAGAGGCTCCACTTGTTGTTGGCGGCGAAACCCGCCATGAATAGGCCGAGCGTTGAAAGCGAGGTGACAGCCAGGATATACAGAATGCCGATCCCCAGGTCCTTCCCCATTATGTAGAGCCGGTAGTACTGCTCTTCCTCAAAGGAGACAGTGATGGGTTCATCGCCGAGAGTAAGCTGAACGCTGTCGTCCGGCGAAGTCAGAGCATGGGTGGTACCGTCGGGTTCCTCGATCAGGTACCCGCCTTCGTGGATTAGCTGAAGCTTGAAAGCCGCGCCGGCGTCGCGCCAGTCCGTGGTCTCGAGGTCGAACTCTTCGATCGGCGGACCGGGATCCTCACCGGTGAGAACTCCGGGGAAAAAGAAAAGGTTGGCCTTGGCCTCCTGGTGATCGACTGCGCCGTGGATCGCGAAGAAGTACTTCATGTTGGGAGTATTAAGACTCCGCCATGTCACCCTTTGCCCTTCAAACGCACCAAATGCCGGGCTCATGCTGCCGGCTCCGAGACTCCTGTTGTTGAGCGCGACCGAAGAACTGAATCTCTCGAGCAGGTCCTCTATTGCACGCTTTGGAGGCTTGCCTTCGAAATCGTAGCGCTCCTCGGGTTCGAGGTCATGGCCACCGCCGGCGACAATCTCCGCGTATTCCCTCTCCATCTCCCGGATATTTCTGCCGACAAGACCAAGCTCAACCGCGCCACGATGACCGGGGGTGTTCTCGAACTGTACCCGGATCACGTCATAATCGCGGCCCGTTTTTTCGAAGTCGAACATCCGCAAATAGGTGGCATAAACGGGGTCACCGCCGGGCACTTCAGGCTTCACTTCATGGGTAAAACCCTGATAAAAGGAAACGCGATAGCGATTGTCCTCGGGTGTACCGTCTTCATCGGCCTGTATGAACACCACTTCATGGTCGAGCTCGTCCGGAACCCACCAGGTCCTGTGTACGTTTTCATCCGTCACGAGCTCGATTTCGGCTTCCAGCCAGCCGTGTCCGGGCAAGCCCCGCTCGGCCGCATCTTCCGCCGTCATCCACTCGACCCAGAAGCTCTCGAAAGTGGGCGATACATATTTCTGGGGAAGCTCTATCGTTCCTGCGGCAAATGGGATCGCCACAAATGCGAGCATTGTGGGAATGAAAATCACCAGGGGGGCGATAAGATGCAGCCACTTGTCGGCCGCTCGAGGGACAATGTCCTCCTTGACCAGCAGCTTAATCATGTCGGCGAACGGTTGGAGAATGCCCCATGGTCCGACCCGGTTCGGCCCCAGTCTGATCTGTATCCAGCCGATGAATTTTCGCTCGAGAAGAGTGGTGTAGAGAACTACGAGAAGTACGAAAACCAGCAGGACAATAAATCCCAGCAGAAAGATGGTAAAGGTCCAGGGCACAAGGGATGCGTCGGCGACGATCCGCTCGTACCGCGCCTTAAGGGCAAACTCGACAACGTTTTCTACAAGCCCGTCCATCGCGATGCCGAAAACCAGCGTGCCCAAAAAGGGCACAAACAAACTTTCCCTCCCATTGGGGGATTACAGAGGCTAGAGGATACTTATCCCCCCCGTGCATTGCAACCGGGAGCGCCTTCGTCTCTCTAGGACGGCGAGCGTCCTCGCTCGCCTCTTCTTAAAGGAGCTCTGCCCTCGTGCGAGCGGGACGGGGCTGTTGAAAAAGTCTCCATGCATAGCAGAGTCGATCGCGGGACCTGCACGGTATGTGCCACCCTCAAGCGAGTCTTCGAGCTTGTGGGTGTCTTGAATAAAGGGATTGCGGTCTTCAGAAGACCACCCACAAGCTCCATTCCGGCTGAAGCCGTCATTCCGCTTGAGGGTGCCACACAGATTTTTCCCAATTATGTTCCTTTTTCAACAGCCCCGGGACCTCGACTTTCGTCATTTAGGCGGCTCGGGGTTTTT